>NZ_JBJXIA010000013.1:0-150717 GCF_046115955.1 Variovorax sp. GrIS 2.14 | reverse complement strand
TCTCATTGGGTGCCGCAGCCTGGAAGTCGCGGTTGATGATGTTCTCTGGTGCTGGACTGATCTCCCCCAAGTACGAGGCGTATCTGCGCTTCTTGTGCATTGGAACAACCAAGCGCTCCTGCTTCATCAGCCGCTGCACCACCTTCTCCGAGATGTTGACCTGCTGCCTTGTCAACGAGGCCTGCAGCCTACGGTAGCCGTAGCAACGGTGGTTCGACTCAAAGATCTCGGTGATGGACTGCCGCACTTGGAGGTACTTGTCGCCCACCACTGCGCGGGCCCGATGGTAGAAGTACGAGCTACGTGCAATGCCCAACTGTGCAAGGAGCTCTGGCAAGCCGTAATGCTCCTTGAGGGCGTCAATCAGCAGTGTCTTCTCCCGGTTGGACAGGAGCTGCAGATCGACGCCCAGGCCTTTTTTTAACAGTTCATTGGCCTTGTTCAAGAGGTCCTGCTCAAGGCGCAGTTGCCTGACTTCGCGGCGCAACGCCTCAACCTCGCGCTCGAGCTCGTCGCGCTCTTGAGCCCGCGGGGACTGATTGGTGTGTTTCATGGATGCGGGTGCCTCACGTCCCAGAAGCTGGTTCTTCCAGTTGTACAACGTCGGCCTGCTCACGCCAAGCTTCTGAGCAACCACCTGCGCACTTCCCTCACGAGTGCACAGTTCGAGGACCGCCAGCTTCTTCAGTTGCGGCGGCCGAGGTGCACTGACGGCCCTGCCAACAACGCGTTGCCGGGAGTCGGGGTCCAGTTCATGAATCCAGGCACGCAGCAAATCGCGGCACGGATAGCCCAACGCCTTGACCGTGGAGGCGATGCAGCGCCCGTGCTCGGCGTAGTGTTTGACAGCCTGCTCCTTCTGAATTTGAGAATACTTCGGCTTCGAGCGCGCGTAGCTGGACGACAGGTCCAGGCGCCGCTCGTACTCCTCATGCCAGCTCCTCAAAGAGTTCTTCGTCGGATAGCCCAACTGGCGGATAGTCGCCCCGGTGCGCTTGCCCAGCTTGATGTAGAGCGTGACCGCTCGGATGCGGTCTTCGTATGAATACATGAACTACTTTCAGGTAGTCCAAGTTTTTATCCGCACCCCCGGTGGGTCAATTTTCGGCCGGCGCCAACATGGCGACAAGGATGACGACACTGCGGTGGGACCGTGTCGCGACTTTGTGCAGTTCATGAACGATCGCGGTGGCAACGCGAAGCTGGTGGAGATACCAGGTGCGTACCACCAGTTCGACAGTTTCTACAAGCTGGCTTACTTCGGCGATATCGAGAATCCGTCGCAGTGCGCTAACACAGGCGATCCCGAAGGGAAGATTTACACGCTGGACAAGACCGGCAAGACGTATCCGTTCAACTCGGAAGGCTTTGCTGCGCTGCGTAAAGACTGTATCGGACGCGGTGCTCATGCCGGTGGTAGCGGCATAGAAGGCGTTGGCTTTGATCTGTGGACTAACTTCCTTGCCGAAACGCTGCGTCCGTAGCCTATCGAAGACAGCATCGAAAGGCCGGCCTCAGGTCGAGTCAGATGCGTCGCGCCACAATCCACGGCGCACCTACTGCATGGCGAGAGATGGGATCGGCGCATCCGGAAGCCGCTTGGCGACAGTTTGTAGCGGACAGTCTTCCGGCTGCCACTCGCGCTTCAGACCGACACCGACCACGGTGACACGGATTTGATCGACCAAGCGGGGGTCGGTGGCGGTCGCGAGCGAACATTGCGCATGCGGTGCTGCTCGCCGAATCACGTCCATGACGAGTTTCGATTCCGAAGCCGTCAGAGTGCACGGCGCCGTTGTGATCAGCACCAAAGCGTGCTGAGCCTCTGCGAGCGCGACGCCCTCAAGCAGCGGGCAGACGACAGCTTGCTCAGCAGCGATTCTTGCGCGACCGAAGCCACCTGCCGTGGCAGTGCCGAACAACGCTAGGCCCGCGGTGCCGGTCGTCGAGCGAAATCGCGAGCAATCGGACTGAGATGGTGCGGTGGCAATCACTAGCTTCAGCACTTCGGCCGCGGCGAAGGCGATCACCGCGTTCACCCCGGTGACTGTTTCGTCCATGTTGAGGTCTTCGTTGCCGAGCATGTCCATGGCGGTATCGCTGGACAGCACGACCAACAAGTCCACGCTCTTCGAGAGCAGTTCGAGGCCGGCGGCAGCGATTGCTTGGGTGGTAGCGCCATTCCAGTTGAAAGGCATCGAGATCAGAGCAATCGTCGGAATGCCAAGCGCCCTGGTGGTTCGTGCAATGACCGGCGTTGCGCCCGTGCCAACAGCGCCGCCGAACGCGGAGAGCAGCAATACGAGTTGCGAGCCGCCGAGAACTTGCCGCAGGTCGCTCGCTGCGTGCTCGGCGTCCACGCGAGCGCCGCTTGCGCGCGATGTGCGCTCGCCGGATTTGCCGAGCAGAAAGGTCTTGTGTGCATTGCCGGCTCGCAAGGCTTCGGCAACGGAATGCATGGCGATGCACTCGACGCCCGGAACAGAGTATTTGCGGAGATGGTTGAGTACGTTGACAGCGCCGCCGCCGACGCCAACGACTTTGATTACGCCTTTTTCATCGACTGATGCAATGTGCACTGGTATTTCCTATCGTCAATGATTTCGGTGGACGAAACGGTGGTGCTCTCGCCGATCGGCTGGCGTTACTTGTGCAGCACTAGCTGGTGAACGCATACGCTGCATAAGCCAGCGCAAATACAGCAAGGGCTGCAATCTGAGGGCTGATTGGTTTTTGTCCCAACACCCAGGCGGCGTAGTGCTCGCAATTGAGCGAGACGAAGTGGTAGGGCTCGGTTCGGCCGACCGATTGCGATGCGCGGGCTGTGACGGCGCCGTAAGTCTGCTGCGGGGCTGCGAGCTTCTGCTCGACCATGCGGCCTTGCGCAAAAGCCACGAGGCTCACGATTTCGGCACCAGCGCGGGTCATGTGGGCCACGGCGCCGCTGGGCAACTGCACGCCGACATGGTTGCCGATGCCACTTAGCTTTGGTCGTGAGATCAAGCCGACGAAGGGCGGCTGCGCCATCCAAGGAAACATGGGCGTGTTCATTTGCCTGCGCCCAAAAGCCAGACCAAGGCAGCGACTACGCCCGCACCGACGAGTAAATGTTTGACCTGTTGCTGAGCTTGCTCTTGCTTTTGGTCCGCCGTGCGTCGGAACTGATCCATGAGCGCTTGTTGGTATGCAGTTGGGGACAGCAATGCACGTTCCCATTTGCTCACGGTCATGGCGTGCGCGCCGAACAACTGGCCGAACTCGACCTGAGACAAACATAGATCGCGGCGTAGCGAGGTGATTTCGGAAGACTGCATGAGCCGGATGCTAACACCACGCATAAGCCTAAGATCAGTACCGTGCGGCAACATGCGCGGAAGAACAATGCGATGCTCGTAGATTCTGGCAAAAATCTGGCAATCGACTGGCTTAAAAAAAAGCTTGCTACCAAAGTGGTAGCAAGCTTTTCAATGCTCATCGAATGCAACGTGGTAGGCCGTGATGGGCTTGAACCATCGACCAACGGATTATGAGTCCGCTGCTCTAACCAACTGAGCTAACGGCCCACGCGCCGCCGATTCTAGTGGGGCGCCTACTTCCGATGGCTCAGCGCGTTGGTCACCAGCCTCGAAGTGATATCGACGATCTGAATCATTCGCTCGTAGGGCATGCGAGTGGGGCCAATGACACCCAGCGTGCCGACGACCTTGCCGTCGACTTCGTAGTTCGCACTGACGATCGACAAATCGTCGAACGGCACGACCTGACTTTCCCCACCGATGAAGATCCGAACGCCGTCCGCCTTGCTCGACACGTCCAGCAAACGCATTAATTGCGCCTTTTGCTCGAACAGTTCGAAGGCCCGGCGCAGCTGGCCCATGTCGCTCGAAAAATCAGAGACGGCGAGCAGATTGCGTTCGCCCGAGATCACGACTTCGTCTTGCGCTTCCGTCATCACCTCGGAGCTCGCCTGAACGGCCGCCTGCATCAGCAACACGATTTCGCCACGGAGTTTTTCGACTTCGGATTGCAGTCGATCGCGCACCTGTTCGATCGTCAGCCCGGCGTAGTTGGCGTTGATGTAGTTCGACGCTTCCACCAACTGCGACTGCGTGTAGTCGGCTTCCGGGAAAATCACCCGGTTTTGCACATCGCCGTCGGGCGACACGATGATGACCAGCAGCCGGCGGTCCGACAGTCGCAAAAATTCGATCTGCTTGAACACCGAAGCGCGCCGCGGCGCCATGACGACGCCAACGAACTGCGACAGGTTCGACAACAGGTTGGCCGCGTTCGCGATTACCTTCTGCGGCTGGTCTGGCGCCAACGTGGCAGCGCTGAACTGGTCGCGTTGCGCGGTCAGCATCGTGTCGACGAAAAGGCGATAGCCGCGCGCGGTCGGGATGCGCCCGGCAGACGTGTGCGGGCTCGCAATCAGGCCCAGATTCTCGAGGTCGGACATCACGTTTCGGATCGTCGCCGCAGACAGTTCGAGCCCCGAAGCGCGAGACAGCGTGCGCGATCCCACCGGCTGTCCTTCAGCGATGTAACGCTCAACAAGAGTCTTGAGCAGCAACTTGGCGCGATCGTCGAGCATCGATGAATTTTAGTGTTGTAATTTGTGAATGACCTCCCGCTTTCGACGCGTTGCGCTGATTGGCAAGTACCAAGCCTCGGGCGCGCGCGCTCAGGCCGGGGCGCAAGACGGCGTGATGGAAGACATCGGCGCATTCCTCGAATCGCACGGTTGCGAGGTCGTTGTCGAGCAGTCGACCGATGAGCATCCGGAGATCAGCCGCTATGCGGCCTTGAGCGTCGGAGAAATCGGCCGAACCTGCGATCTTGGCTTGGTGGTGGGGGGTGACGGAACGATGCTGGGCATCGGCCGCCAGCTCGCTTGCTACGGCGTGCCATTGGTCGGCATTAACCGCGGACGACTCGGCTTCATCACCGACATCCGGCTCGAAGACTACAAGGCGACGCTGGTGCCAATGTTGGCCGGCGACTATGAAGAAGACCATCGCAGCCTGATGCATGCGCGCGTGCTGCGCGAGGGCAACGTCGTGTTCGACGCGCTTGCAATGAACGACGTGGTGGTCAACCGTGGCGCGACATCCGGCATGGTCGAACTGCGTGTCACGGTCGGTCGACACATCGTCGCCGTGCAGCGCGCGGACGGATTGATCATTGCCTCGCCGACCGGCTCGACCGCCTATGCCTTGTCGGCCGGCGGCCCTTTGATGCACCCGGCCATTCCAGGCTGGGTCATGGTCCCGATCGCGCCGCACACATTGTCGAACCGGCCGATCCTGCTGCCGGACGCCGACGAGATATCGATCGAACTGGTGTCGGGTCGCGACGCCAGCGCGAACTTCGACATGCAGTCGCTCGCCACTCTAATGCTCGGTGACACAGTTGTGGTTCGCCGGTCGGATCATCGCGTGCGCTTTCTGCATCCGAAGGGGTGGAATTACTTTGACACGCTGCGCAAGAAATTGCACTGGAACGAAGGAGGTTCCTGAGGTGGCTCTGCGACGTATTGCGCTGCGCGATTTTGTGATCGTGCATGCGCTCGAACTGGATTTTTCGACCGGCTTCTCGGTATTGACCGGTGAGACGGGCGCCGGCAAGTCGATCCTGATCGACGCGCTTCAACTGGCATTGGGGAGCCGGGCCGACGCCGGTTCGGTGCGTGAAGGCGCCGAGCGGCTCGACGTGAGCGTGGAGTTCGACGCTGCACCAGCGTTGGCGTCGTGGCTCGACGAAGGTGGCTTCGAAGCCAACGAGGCTTTACTGCTGCGCCGAACGGTCGACCTGCAAGGACGTAGCCGTGGCTGGATCAACGGCGCCCCGGCCACCGCCGCGCAATTGCGCACCGTGGGCGACCTGCTGCTCGATATTCATGGCCAGCACGCTTGGCAGAGCCTGACCCGGCCAGACGCGGTTAGGGGTCTGCTCGATGCGTATGCCGACGTGAACACGCGCGCGCTGGAGGCGAGCTGGCACGGCTGGCGCCAGGCGCTGACCGCGCTGGATGTCGCGCGCTCAGCACAAGATTCCTTGCAGCGAGAACGCGAGCGCCTGCAGTGGCAACTCGGCGAAGTCAGCAAGCTCGCGCCCGTCGAAGGCGAATGGCAAGAGCTGTCGGCCAATCACAGCCGCATCTCCAATGCACAGGCGCTGATCGAGGCTGCCGAAGGTGCCATCGCGGCGCTGGAGGACGACGACGCCGGCGCTCTGTCCGCCCTCGCCCGTGCAGTCGCCCTGCTGCAGGACACCGAGCATATGGAGGCTGAGTTCAAGGCCATCGGCGAAGTGCTGGCGTCCAGCGTTGCGCAAGCTGCGGACGCTGCGCATTCGCTGCACGGCTACCTTCGGCATACCGACACCGATCCGCAGCGCCTGGCCGAACTCGATTCGCGCATGGGTCTCTGGATGTCGCTGGCACGGCGGTACAAGCGGCCGCCGGCAGAGCTGCCCGCGCTGCTCACGGGCTGGCAATTTGAATTGAAGGCGCTGGATGCGCAAGGCGACCTCGATGCACTCGATCGCGCCGAGCAAGCCGCCAAACAAGGCTACCTGCGCGATGCAAAGGCGCTCAGCAAAGCGCGCAAGCAAGCGGCGCCGCGCCTCTCCGAATCCGTCACCAGAGCGATGCAGGGTCTCGGCATGCAAGGCGGTCGCTTCGAAGTCGAACTGCAGCCCCTCGATCAACCCGGCCGTGCCGGCCTCGAAGAAGTGATCTTTCTCGTCGCCGGTCATCCCGGCAGCACGCCTCGGCCAATCGGCAAGGTCGCCTCGGGCGGTGAGCTGTCGCGCATTGCGCTCGCCATCGCTGTGACGACAAGCGAACTCGGCGCCGCACAAACGCTGATCTTCGACGAGGTCGATGCCGGCGTCGGTGGTGCCGTGGCCGAAACGGTGGGACGTTTGATGGCGCAACTCGGCCGCAGTCGGCAGGTTCTGGCGGTCACGCACCTGCCGCAAGTGGCGGCCTGTGCCGACCATCATCTTCTGGTCGCCAAACGGCAGACCCGCAGCGGCAAGGGAGCGGCAGCGCGCACCGAAAGCACTGTCGCGCCACTCGATGCCGCTGGCCGCACGCAGGAAGTCGCCCGAATGCTCGGCGGCGAGCGAGTTTCGCAAACCTCTCTTGCCCATGCCCGCGAGATGCTCGAAAAGCAGGCGCCGGCGACTGCGCCATGAGCCTCGACATCGTGCTCATCACCGGTATGTCCGGGTCCGGCAAGTCGGTCGCGTTGCATGCGCTGGAAGACGCCGGCTACTACTGCGTCGACAATCTCCCGCCGGAGTTGCTCACGGCCTTCGTCGCATTGCAAAAGCAGCAGAACGCGAGCCACGTTGCGATTGCCATGGACGTGCGCAGCGGCGTGTCGTTGCCGCTCGTGCCGCAGCAGCTCGACAGCTTGCGACGCGAAGGCGTGGTGCTGCGATCGCTGTTTCTGGATTCGACGACCGATGCACTGGTGCACCGTTATTCCGAAACACGGCGCCGCCATCCGCTCTCACGCCAAGACCCTCTGACCGACCTGCCCGAGCAACAACGCGCACTGGTGCAGTCGATCGAGCTGGAGCGCGAACTGCTGGCCGATCTGCGCGACGGTGCCGACGTCATTGACACCAGCATCATCCGGCCAGCGCAGTTGCAGAGCTACATCAAGGCGTTGATCGCGGCGCCGCAAAGCGCATTGACGCTGGTCTTTCAGTCGTTTGCTTTCAAGCGCGGTGTGCCGCTCGACGCGGACTTCGTATTCGACGTGCGCATGCTTCCCAACCCGCACTACGTGCCTGCCTTGCGCGCGCTCACGGGACGCGATGTGCAGGTGATCGACTGGCTGCGTTCGCATGACGACGTCGCGCGCATGTACGGCGACATCGAGCAGTTCCTGGGCCGCTGGCTGGATGCGCTGGCGCGCGACCATCGCAGCTACGTGACGGTAGCGATCGGTTGCACCGGCGGCCAGCACCGCTCTGTGTTTCTGGTCGAGCAATTGGCACGAGGATTCGGCGATCGGTGGGCCGCGCTCAAGCGGCATCGCGAACTCGACGCGACCTGAGGTGGGCTTCTGACGGCCCCGGCGTGGGTCCGGTCAACCGCCAGCAACCAGCAATTTGCGCACCGGTGCGGGCAGCCCGAGTTCGGTCCATTCGTGCGCATCGAACCAGCGCCCGTGCTCAGACAAGGCGAGCGCGCCCATCCATTCGACCTTGACCGGATGCAGATGCAGATCCTTGTGCGTCAACACGTGAACGAACGGCACTTCGTCTTGCACCGTATTGCACGATGACGGCAAAGCCTCGAGAAGTGCCGCTCGACTTTCGAAGACCGGCAGCGAATACAGGCCCGCCCAGATGCCGCGCGCCGGTCTCTTCTCAAGCCAGGCGCGTCCCTTCGAATCACGGGCGCGAAGCATCCACAGTGACTCCGAGCTACGTCGAAGTTTGCGCAGCTTGACCGGATAGCGCTCCGGTGCGCCTTCGCGCAACGCAGCGCAGGCATCGCTTACCGGGCATAGCAAACAGGTGGGTTTCCGTGGGAGGCAAATCGTCGCGCCCAAGTCCATCAAGCCTTGCGTGTAACGCGTAATCTCCGCCGGCTCATCGGCGGGCGGAAGCAAGGTCGTCGCATCGTTCCAAAGCGCGCGTTCGTTGGCCGCCACTGACAAGTCGTCGCCAAACGCCAGCATGCGCGTCAGCACACGTTTGACGTTGCCGTCGAGGATGGCCACGCGTTCGCCAAAGCAGAAAGCCGCGATTGCTGCGGCGGTCGATCGGCCGATGCCGGGCAGTGTCTGCAACTGCGCCGCCGTGTGTGGAAACGCGCCGCTGAAACGCTCGACCACTTCTTGCGCACACCGGTGCATGTTGCGCGCGCGGCTGTAGTAGCCGAGGCCGCTCCAGAGGCCGAACACCTCGTCCTCGGTCGCCGCAGAGAGCGCTAAGACCGTTGGAAACTTTTCTAAAAAGCGCGTGAAGTAGCCGAGTACCGTGACCACCTGTGTCTGCTGCAGCATGACTTCCGACAGCCAGACTCGATACGGATCGCGCGTGTTCTGCCAAGGTAAATGGCTGCGGCCATGGGTTGCCTGCCAGCCCGCAATGCGCGCGGCAAAGGTCGGCGCCAGCCGCTGGACGGCCGACGCGGTCGGTTCAGACTGCACTCAGTTCGCTGCGGACTGAAAAAGCGGTGGGTGCTTCGTTACTGGTGAGCATGGAGGTAAGTTCGCGCAGGCGCTTCTGCAGTTCGCCCAGCCCACTCTCTTGCACAGCCAGTTCGGTGAGCCGCTCTTCCAGGCTGCCGGCTGCATGCTGGATGCGCTCGACCGCTTCGATTCGCTTGCCGAAGTTGCGGCGACGCTCTTTCAGTTGCGCATCGAGTTGGGCGCCAGCTCCCTTGCTCCAGCGCTCGACCTCGGTCATTGCCGCCTCGTTGACCACCCGCAGGCGGCTGGCCAGTGCGCGCACGAGTTTGTCGCAGAAGTCGGGCTGCGCCAGTTTGATCAAGTTGCCGACGCCGAGGTACTGCGTGTGGCTGACTTCGATCTGCGTCAGCTGACGTTCGAATCCGACCAAGTCAGGCTCGGCCGGCGCCTGCAATGTGAAGCCGTGCTCTGCGTTCAGCTGTCGAAAGGTCGCATGCAACATGGCCTGAATTTCGGCCGTGGTGGCCTGCACTTCACGCAGGTTGTTGCGCAGCGCATCGAAGGTTTCCGCGTAGATCTTGCGGACGTTGAACTTGATGCCGGGCCGTTTCAACGCCGCGGCAAGCCGGCCCATGTCGGCCTTGAGCGCCGTGCTGCCCAGCACCGCATACACCTCGCGCAGCAGCTTTCCCTGGACCGAGCGCAAAGCAAGAATTCGCGTGTTGCTGCCTTCGAACTCGGTTTGCTCCTGTTCGATGCGCGTGCGCATGTGGCGGATGACCGAGACGTTTTTGCCGCGAAGGCCTTGCAGTTCGAGCGCTTGCTCAGATAGGTCGCGCTGGCGCACGGTCAGGATCCGCGCCGCTTCGGCCCTGAGCGCCGCAATGCCCGAATCGACAGCGAGTCGCAGCATCGTTTCGCGTTTTCCCAGCAAACCTTCGCCCAGCACCGATTCGAGCGCCGGCAAGCGGCTCGCCTGCAACAACGGTGGGTCGCGGCGGATCTTGGCTTGCAGGCCCTTTTGCGCAGATACCGGCAGCACGCGCGCGAGTGGAACGCCCAGCAACTCTGCGGCACCGACGCGCTGGCGTTCGATTTGCGCATCGATCTGTGCTGGCGTGCTCAGCGTGTCCCACATCGTGTCGATTTTGTTCAGCACGACGATGCGCGTCTCGCCGGCGTCGCCTTCGGTAATAAGGTGTTCGCGCCAGATTGCCAAATCGGAGCGCGTCACGCCGGTGTCGGCGCCCAGAATGAAAACGACCGCATGCGCCTGCGGAATCAGGCTGACGGTGAGTTCGGGCTCTGCACCGATCGCATTCAGACCCGGCGTGTCGAGAATAACCAAACCCTGCTCGAGCAAGGGATGCGGCATGTTCAGCAGCGCATGCCGCCAGCGCGGGATTTCGACGCGGCCGCCGGAGTCGCGCACCGGGTTGTCGTCCGGCGTATCGTCGCTCCAGAAGCCCAGCGCCTTGGCTTCTTCAATAGGAACCCAACGCACCTCGGCGACCTTGTTCATCACGCCGCCGAGCTGCTCCGCGTCGTCGACATCGATTGGAATGTCGGTCCAACGCTCGGGCTCGTCGCGCCAATGCGCCAAAGAATAGGCTTCGAGCCGCGTTTCAATGGGCAGCAGGCGAAGGCTCGGCAGCTGGCCGGCCGTGTAGCCGAGTTCCGTCGGGCACATCGTCGTGCGCCCGGCGCTGGCAGGCATAATCCGCCGCCCATAGCCGGCAAAGAATATCGCGTTGATGAGCTCTGATTTGCCGCGCGAGAACTCGGCAACGAAAGCCACCATGACTTTGCTGGTCCGCATCTGCGATTCGAGTTCGCGCAGTCGCTCGGCCACGGCCTGGTCGAGCAACTCGTTCTCGTCTAGCCAACCCGCAAGCCATTTCAGGCGGTGCGCGAAATTGCGTCGCCAAGCGCCATGCTGGTCGAATTGCTGGTTGAAGGAGCGGCTCAATTGGAATATGTAAGTGGGCTTACAAAATATAGCATCCACAGCCCGAGCGGCGGGGTCAATACCCAGACTGTTTTAGTACTTTTGACAGTTGTTGCAGAAAAATGTCGAGCGCTGCCCTTGCTTGATTTGTCGGATTTGCGTTCCGCAAACTCGGCACGGCTCGCCTGCGCGCCCATAAACCGTGGCTTCGAGCTGAAAGTAACCGGATTGCCCATCGATATTCGAAAAGTCACGCAGCGTGCTGCCACCGCGCTGCACCGCCCGCGCCAGGATCTCTCGGATGGCGGCGTGCAGGCGCAAGGCCCGCGGGCGACTGATCCGTGTTGCAGACACCGTCGGCCGGATTTCCGCCATGAACAACGCCTCGGACGCGTAGATATTTCCGACCCCCACCACCACGTCGCCGGCGAGCAGCACTTGCTTGATTGCGGCTTTGCGGCGGCGCAGGCCGGCATGGAAAGTTTCGAAATCGAAGGCATCGCCCAGTGGCTCCATGCCGAGCCCTCCCAGCAACTTGACCGCTAGCGGCGCCCCCTCGTCTTCGACATACACGACGGAACCAAAGCGCCGCGGATCGTTCAGGCGCAACGTGCCCTTGTCGGTCATCAAATCAAAATGATCATGCGGACCGGCTGGCGGTAGCCCTGATGTGAAGCGCAAGCTGCCGGACATGCCGAGATGCAATAGCAAGAGCCCCCGGTCCATGTCGACCAGAAGATATTTGCCTCGCCGGCGCACCGCCGTAACAGTTCGCCCGACCAAGGCCGCGGGCGCTACCGATAGCGCCCAGCGGAGCGGCTTTCCGACCTGCACGGCCGAAATGCGCGCGCCCGCGATCCGATCGGCAAATCCGAGCCTTGTGACTTCAACTTCGGGTAATTCGGGCATGCAGAGCCAAGCAATCGATAAACACTGACACGAATTCGGGCAGGCTCCTAAGCCCTCGCTCAACGTGACGCAAAAGCCTTGGATTATTATGGTTCGATGACCTTACCGCCCCGCCGACTCCGCCTTGCGGCGGCCGCGCTTCCCATGTTTCTGGCAGTGGCCGCCTACGCCCAGCCCGCAACGCCCCCCGCCGCGGCGCCGACCAGTCCGGCGCCGATCATTGAACCTGCCAAATCTCCTGTGACGACGCCTGCGGCAACGGCAGCGCCGCCCGCAGTGGAAGACACCTCGCCCCCGGATCAGTCAGCGCTGACTGCGCAGCTGTTCTACGAAGTGCTGCTCGGCGAACTGACCGCACGCTCAGGCGAGCCAGGCGATGGCTACGCGTTGATGCTCGACGCGGGTCGCAAGACAGGCGACGGCAAGCTCTTTCAACGTGCGGTCGAAATCGCGCTGCAGTCGCGCTCCGGCGATGCAGCGCTCGCTGCGACGCGCGCCTGGAAAGTGGCGGTACCGACGTCTCGCGAAGCTCGTCGCTTCGAACTGCAGATCCTGATCGCGTTGAATCGCATTGGCGAAACCGTGGAGCCGCTGCGAATCGAACTGGCCGCGACGCCGCTGCCCGAACACCCGTTTTTGATGGCAATGATCGCGCGCAACTACGCACGCGCAACCGACAAAAAGGTCGCCGCAGAGGTGGTCGAAAAGGCGCTCGCCGACGACCTTAAAAATCCCGCGACGGCTGGTCTGGCCTGGACCACAGTTGGCCGATTGCGCCAGTTAGCTGGCGATAATTCGGGGGCGCTCGACGCAGCGATCAAAGGCCAGGAGGCCGATCCCTCATCTGATGGCCCGCCTGTGCTGGCGCTGGAGTTGATAGACCCAGCACAGCCCTTGGCCGAGCCCATCGTCAAGCGCTATCTGGCAAGCCCGAAAGCCGTGCCCGAAGTTCGCATGGCCTATGCGCGCGTGCTGACGGAGGGCCGCCGCTATACCGAAGCCACTGCCGAACTGGCGAGCCTCACGTCAGCACGCCCCGACATGCCCGACCCATGGCTGCTGCTCGGCTCGCTTCAGTCGCAAGCGCGGCAAGACTCGGCCGCCGAAACCTCGTTAAAGCGCTACATCGAGCTCTCGAACGGCCAGCGCGATGCCGACGAACGCAAGCGCGGTGAAACGCAGGCGTATCTGATGCTGGCGCAGTTGGCGGAGCGCCGCAAGGACTTCACGGGAGCCGAGCGTTGGCTCACGAAGATCGACAGCACCGACGACATGGTGTCGGCGGAAAGCCGCCGCGCCGGGCTGCTGGCGCGTCAAGGCAAGTTGCCGCAAGCGCGCGAGATCATTCGCGCACTGCCCGAGGGCACCCCCGAGGACAAAAAGCAGAAGTTCATGGCAGAGGTGCAGTTGCTGCGTGACGGCAAGCAGTACCAGGCGGCCTATGACATGCTGGCCAAGGCCAGCGCGGACGAGCCGGAAAACAGCGACCTCATCTATGACCAAGCGATGGTTGCCGAGAAGCTGAATCGCCTTGACGACATGGAGCGCCTGCTGCGCCGTCTGATCGTGTTGAAGCCCGAAAACCAGAACGCCTACAACGCCCTGGGCTACTCGTTTGCCGATCGCAAGGTTCGACTCGATGAGGCGCGCACGCTGATCCAGAAGGCAGTGCAACTCGCCCCTGAAGATCCATTCATTGCCGACAGCCTCGGCTGGGTTGAATTCCGGTTGGGCAACACTGCCGAGGCCACCCGCATTCTTAAAGCGGCCTACAAGCAGCGCCCTGATCCGGAAATTGGCGCCCACTACGGCGAAGTGCTCTGGCATGCAGGCGAGAAAGAGCGCGCTGTCTCAATTTGGAAAGAGGCGGCATTGGCCGATGCCGAAAACGAAACCTTGCAGGAAACGCTCAAGCGCCTGCGCGTCAAGTTGTGACCGATGCCGCGGCCCAGCCGTCGCGTCGATTTGCGCTGACGCTGGGTGGCGTTGCGATGTTGGTGATGTCGGGCTGCGCCACGGTGAAGAATCCGTCGAACGGCTCCGATGCGCAGGCATGGACCGGCCGCATGTCCCTCAGGATCGAAAGTGAACCGGAGCAGACCTTTTCCGCCCTTTTCGAGCTACGCGGCACTGCCGAATCGGGCGAGCTGACGTTGACCAGCCCGATCGGCAGCACGCTGGCAGCGTTGCACTGGGCGCCCGGCGAGGCGGTGTTGAACGACGGAAGCCGAACACGCCGGTTCGATTCGGTCGACCAGTTGATCCAGGCCGCCACTGGTGCAGCCATTCCTGTCGGCGCGCTGTTCGGATGGCTCGTCGGCCAGGATGCGCAGGTGTCCGGCTGGAGGGCCGAACTGGGGCAGTTGGCGCAAGGGCGACTGCAAGCGCGCCGCGAAGCGCCCTTGCCGCGCGCCGATCTGCGCGTCGTTTTCGAACGGGCATGAAGGCGCTCTACGATCTCCCGGCGCCCGCCAAACTGAACCTGTTTCTCCACATCACGGGGCGACGAGCCGACGGCTATCACCTGCTTCAATCGGTCTTCATGATGATCGACTGGTGCGACACGCTTCACGTTGAATTGCGGAGCGACGGGGGCCTCAGCCGCGAAGACCTCACCACGCAGCTACCCGCCGAGGACCTAATACTGCGCGCCGCGCGTGCCTTGCAGCGATTCGCATCGCCCGGACAGGGTGCGCACATCGGCGTGGCGAAGGATGTCCCTGCGGAGGCCGGCATGGGCGGTGGCTCTTCTGACGCGGCCACCTGTTTGCTGGCACTGAACCGGCTCTGGAAACTGCATTTGCCTTTGGCACGGCTCGAAGAAATCGGGCTGGCGTTGGGCGCAGACGTGCCCTTCTTCTTGCGCGGGCGCAACGCTTGGGTCGAGGGCATCGGTGACCAAATTACTGCGATCGACGTGCCTGCAGCCCGGTTCGCCGTCGCAAAGCCTGCCGAGGGACTCGAAACCCGTCTCATTTTTGAAGCGTCGGACCTGAACCGCGCTACGCCCGCTGCTATAATCTCGGGCTTTGCTGCAGATAGCGCGGCCTCAGGTTCCAACTCCGGTAAATCGGGTTTTGCCTTTGGTCACAACGGCCTGCAGCCGGTTGCACAAAGGCTTTGCCCGGCGGTTTCCGATGCCATCGACTGGCTCGGAGCTCAAGGACTTTCAGCCCGAATGACCGGCTCCGGAAGTGCGGTTTTTGCGGCAATGCCGCACGATGTTGAACTGGCAGATGCCCCTGAGGGCTGGCGAGTTCGCAAGTGCAGCAATCTGGCGGTTCATCCTCTTGTCGGGTGGGCCGCTGATTAGTCAGGATTTTCGGTAGGCGTCCGCTCCAAAAGAGCTGGTCGTCCACCCGTGTAGGGGCGTCGCCAAGCTGGTTAAGGCACTGGATTTTGATTCCAGCATTCGAAGGTTCGACTCCTTCCGCCCCTGCCAAACGTTTTGAACTTGCAGCCGTCGGGCTGCAAGACCCTGGACCTAGCGGCTCGACCGGGCCATTTCGCATTGCCGGATGCATTCTGCCGAGACCCTCATGCAGGTTCATCATCCTGATTTCATGGTTTTCACCGGCAACGCCAATCCTGGCCTTGCGGCGGAAATCGCGCAGCACCTCGGCACTACCTTGGGCGCGGCCCGGGTCGGCCGCTTTTCCGATGGTGAAGTCACGGTCGAGATCAATCAGAACGTCCGGGCGCGCGATGTCTTCGTGGTGCAGTCCACCTGCGCACCGACCAACGAGAACCTGATGGAACTGCTGATCATGGTCGACGCGCTCAAGCGTGCTTCGGCCGACCGGATCAGTGCTGTCATTCCCTATTTCGGCTATGCCCGGCAAGACCGTCGCCCGCGCTCGAGTCGCGTGCCCATCTCGGCGAAGGTCGTTGCCAATCTGCTTGAAACCGTCGGTGTCGAGCGTGTGCTCACGATGGACCTTCACGCCGACCAGATTCAAGGCTTCTTCGACATTCCGGTCGACAACATCTACGCGTCACCGGTCTTGCTCGGCGACTTGCGCTTGAAGAACTACGAAGACCTGATCGTCGTGTCGCCCGATGTCGGTGGCGTGGTCCGCGCCCGTGCACTGGCAAAGCAATTGAACACCGATCTGGCCATCATCGACAAGCGTCGGCCGAAGGCGAACGTGAGCGAAGTGATGAACGTCATCGGCGAAATCGATGGCCGCAATTGCGTGATCATGGACGATATGATCGACACCGCCGGCACGCTGGTGAAGGCGGCCGAGGTCTTGAAGGAGCGTGGCGCAAAGAGCGTCTATGCGTATTGCACGCACCCGATTTTTTCGGGTCCTGCGATCGAGCGCATCGCCCAGGGCTCGGCACTGGACGAAGTGGTCGTGACCAACACGATTCCCCTTTCCGAAAACGCGCTGGCGTGCGGAAAGATTCGCCAACTCTCCGTGGCACCGCTGATTGCCGAGACGATCCAGCGCATTGCCAAAGGTGAGTCGGTCATGAGTTTGTTCTCGGATCAAGACAACTTGTTCTGAGCAAAAAGCCGGCTTCTCTTTCAGGGAAGCCATTTTGAAACCGGCGCCGCACTGGTCGCGGTCGGCGCTTAAGAAGCGAAACGGCAATTGCGCCATCGCTCCAAGGAGTTAACCATGAAATTCGTCGCTTTTGAGCGCGCCAAGCAGGGCACGGGTGCGAGCCGCCGTCTCCGCATTTCGGGCAAGACGCCCGGTATCGTCTACGGTGGTGAAGGCCAGCCGATGCTGATCGAACTCGATCACAACGCGCTGTGGCATGCCCTGAAGAAAGAAGCTTTCCATTCGACCGTGCTCGAAATGGAAATGGACGGTGCCGCCAGCAAAGTGCTGCTGCGCGACGTGCAGTACCACCCGTTCCGACAGCTGGTGCAACACATCGACTTTCAACGCGTCGACGCCCGCACGCGCCTGACCATGAAGGTGCCGGTTCACTTCAAGAACGAAGCCGAATCCGACGCCGTCAAGCTCGAGCACAACCTCGTCAACCACGTGACGACCGAACTCGAATTGAATTGCCTGCCGACCGACTTGCCTGAGTTCATCGAAGTCGACCTGTCTGGCTTGAAAAAGAACGGCACTGTCACGCTGAAAGACATCAAGCTGCCCCGTGGCGTGAAGTGGGTCAGCCGCGGCAAGCTCAACCCGGTGCTGGCTTCGGCTGTGGCACCTGCGGCTGAAGAAGTCGACGAGCCGGCCGAAGGCGCTGCAGCCGACGCCGCTGCGCCCGCGGCAACTGGCAAGGGCGGCAAGGCACCTGCTGCAAAGACACCCGCTGCCAAGACGCCGGCAGCGAAGACGCCTGCTGCCAAGACCGCAAAGAAGTAATTCTTTCGCGCCTTGTGCCGCAAACGGCCCGCCTCGTGCGGGCCGTTTGCTTTTGTGCAGTGACAACCTCCCCTCATAATTTCCAGATGATCAAGCTCTTCGTCGGCCTCGGCAATCCGGGCCCGGAATACGAAGCCACGCGGCACAACGCGGGCTTTTGGTGGACCGATGCATTGGCGCGTGACCTCAAGGTGTCGCTGGTGCCCGAGCGCAGTTACCACGGCATCGCGGCACGCGCGCAGGTCAACGGTCAACCGGTCTGGTTGCTCCAGCCACAAACCTTCATGAACTTGTCGGGCAAGTCGGTCGCGGCACTTGCTCGCTTCTTCAAGATCGCGCCGGAAGAAATTCTGGTGGCCCACGACGAGCTGGATGTGGTGCCTGGCGAGGCCAAACTCAAATTCGGCGGCAGCCACGCCGGACACAACGGCCTGCGCGATATCCATGCGCAACTCGGCACTGGCGACTACTGGCGACTTCGCCTCGGCATCGGGCACCCCGGCGTGAAATCCGAGGTGGTGAACTGGGTGCTCAAGAAGCCATTGAAGGAACAGCGCGAAGCTATCGACGATGCCATCGCGCGCACGCTGCATGCGGTGCCGTCGCTGCTGGCCGGGCAGATGGAGAAGGCGACTTTGCTCATCCACACCAGCAAGCCGCCTAGACCCAAACCGCCGCGCCGTGAGCCGGATGGTGGCGGTGGAGGCGCTGGCAGCGAAGGCGGCGCTGCGCCAGCCGCAGCCTGACAAGCGACACGACACAAAGGGAGAACAAAAATGAAAGCAACGAAGTTACCGAAACAACGCATCACCGGTCTGCTCATTGCCGCGGGCCTTTTCGCAATGGCTGCAACGGCTGCAGCGGCTACCGCAGCATCCACTGCGCAGTCGAATGCACAAGGCACCTGGCGCTGCGGCAATACCTACACCGATCAACCCTGCAAGGGCGGCAGCGAGGTGAAGGTCGACGACTCGCGCAGCGAAACAGACCGCCGTGCGGCCGATGCGGCAACGCGACGCGATGAGCGCCGTGCCGACGAACTCGAACACAGCCGGCTCGGTCGAGAGAAAGCGGCAGCAGAAAGCGATCGTCGCGCTACAGCCGATGCGCGCCGCAACGCCATCGCAGAGCGCAAGCTGACATCTGCCGAAAAGTTGCAACAAGCGCGCCTGCGCAAGCTCGCCACCGAGCCGCGCAAATCAACGCAGACCTTCAAGGGCCAGGCGAAGCCGTAGCACCCACAGTCGCCTTGTCGGCCGTCAGGCGCTCGAACTTCATCCACAGCGTCTCGCGTGTCTCGACGTGCCCAGGGTGGGTCGGTATGCACGCCACCGGACAGATCTGCACGCACTGCGGCTCATCGAAGTGGCCGACGCACTCGGTGCACTTGTTCGGATCGATCTCGTAGATCTCGACACCCATGTAGATGGCGTCGTTCGGGCACTCGGGTTCGCACACATCGCAGTTGATGCATTCGTCGGTGATCATGAGTGCCATGGGGGCAATTATCCGCGCGGCGGCATGGCGCTTGCGTGTGTCGGGTTATGCTGCGCCCCGCCTCATGAGTCTGTTTCTTCTAAAGCGCCTCGCCACACTGATCGGTACGCTGATCGGCGCTTCGGTCATCGTCTTCCTCGTACTAGAGATCCTGCCCGGCAATGCCGCGCAGTTGCTCATGGGCCCCGATGCCGCGCCTGAAGCGGTGGCGGCGCTGGCCTCCAAGCTCGGCCTCGATCAGCCGGCCTGGACACGCTACTGGCACTGGATCGGCGGCATCCTCACCGGCAATCTCGGCGACAGCTATGCCTACAGCTCACCGGTGCTCGACCTTATTCTCGAACGGCTTTCGCTCACCGTGCCGCTCGCCCTGATGGCGATGGCGCTCACCACCGTGCTCGCGCTGCTGGTCGGCGTGACTGCTGCAGCGCGTCACAACAAGCTCGGCGATGTCGGCCTGATGGGCATGACGCAGATCGGCATCGCGATTCCCAACTTCTGGTTCGCGATCCTTCTGATACTCGTCTTTTCGGTCAACCTCCAGTGGTTCTCGGCCGGCGGCTTCGACGGCTGGGGTGAAGGCATTGGCGGTGTGGCGGCCGGCATCAAGGCTCTTCTGTTGCCCGCGTTGTCGCTCGCAGTCGTGCAGGCGGCCATCCTTGCGCGCATCACGCGATCTGCCGTGCTCGAGGTCATGCGCGAAGACTTCGTCAGGACGGCCCGCGCCAAAGGCGTATCGCAACGCGCCGTGTTGTGGACCCATGTGCTGCGCAACGCCATGATCCCCGTCGTCACCGTCATGGGCATGCAGTTTTCGGAGTTGCTGGCCGGCACCATCGTGGTCGAAAACGTGTTCTACCTGCCCGGCCTCGGCCGCCTCATCTTTCAGGCCATCAGCAACCGCGATTTGATCGTCGTTCGCAACTGCGTGATGTTGCTCGCGGCCATGGTGGTCATCGTCAATTTCGTGGTCGACGTGCTGTACGCGGTCATCGATCCGCGCATCAAGGCCAGCGACATATGAACGCCATCGTCATTCCGAGCGGTGCGGCGCTCACAGTGCCGGGCTTCTGGCGCCGCGCATTGCACCACCGCAGCTTCATGCTCGGCGCTGTGCTCACAGCGCTGCTGCTGCTGGCGGCCGCCGTGTCTCTCGTGTGGACCCCGTGGTCACCGTACGAGATAGACCTCGCCGACAAGCTGAAGCCGCCTTCGGGTGCGCATTGGCTCGGCACCGACACCTATGGCCGCGACGTCGTCTCGCTGTTGCTGGTTGGCGCACGCGCGTCCATTCTGGTCGGCATGATCGCTGTCGGCATCGGCCTCACGGTGGGCACCGCCCTCGGCTTGCTCGCTGCAGCACGGCGCGGCTGGATCGAAGAAGCCGTCATGCGGTTTTCCGACTTCACGCTGGCCTTTCCTGCCATCCTGTCGGCCATCATGATGACGGCGGTGTTCGGCGCCGGCATCGTCAATGCGATCGTCGCGATCGGCATCTACAACATTCCGACCTTTGCGCGAATCACGCGCGCATCGGCCAACGCGATCTGGTCGCGTGAATACATTGCGGCCTCGCGCGCCTGCGGCAAGGGGTCGTTCGCAATCACCATGCAGCACGTGTTGCCCAACATCTCGGCCGTGCTGATCGTGCAGATCAGCATTCGCTTCGCCATCGCGATCCTTGCCGAGGCCGCCCTCTCCTACCTCGGCCTCGGCACGCAGCCGCCGCAACCTTCGTGGGGCCGCATGCTGAGCGAGGCGCAGACCATGATGTTCCAGGCGCCGTTACTCGCGGTGTTTCCGGGCGTGGCCATTGCGCTGGCGGTGCTTGGGCTCAACTTGCTCGGCGACGGGCTGCGCGACCTGCTCGATCCACGTCTTGCGCGCGCTCGTTGAACACCCCGACGAGCACCCGATGAAGCCCCGCTGAAAAATCCCATGGCACTGCTCGAAGTCAACGATCTCCACATTCAACTGCAAACGCAACGCGGCCCGGCCGAAGCAGTGCGCGGCATCGGCTTTGCACTGGAGCGCGGCGAGACGATGGGCATCGTCGGTGAGTCGGGCTGCGGCAAGTCGATTACCGTGCAGTCGTTGATGGGTTTGCTTCCCTCGACCGCGAAGGTCACCGGCAGCATCCGCTTCGACGGCACCGAACTCGTCGGGCTCGACGAGGCTGCCATGTGCGAGATACGCGGTAACCGAATCGGCATGATTTTTCAGGAGCCGATGACGGCACTGAATCCGGTGCACACCATCGCGCGGCAAGTGGGTGAGCCGTTGCGATTGCATCGCCGGTTGTCGGGTGCAGCGGCACGCAAGGAAGTGCTGGCACTGCTCGACCGCGTCGGCATCCCCGATGCAGCGTCACGGCTCGACGCCTATCCGCACCAGTTCTCCGGCGGACAACGGCAGCGCATCGGCATTGCGATGGCGCTGGCCTGCGGTCCCGATCTGCTGATCGCCGATGAGCCGACCACCGCGCTCGACGTCACCATTCAAAAGCAGATCCTCGACCTGATCCAGAGCCTGGTCGCAGAGCGCGGCATGGCGCTGATCTTGATCTCGCACGACCTTGGCGTCATCGCGCAGAGCGTCTCGAAGATGATGGTCATGTACGGCGGCAGCATCGTCGAAAGCGGTGCGACTTCGGTCGTCTTCGCTGAACGTGCGCATCCGTACACACAAGGTCTGTTCGCAGCACGGCCTGCCCTCGGCGCACCGCGCGGCGTGCGGCTGGCGACTATCAAAGGCAGCGTGCCCGAGCTGGTCGACATGCCGCCAGGCTGCCCCTTCGCGGGGCGCTGTGCATACACCATCGATGCCTGCGTTTCGACGCGGCCACCGCCTGTCGCATTGCCGAGTGGCGACGTCGTGCGTTGCATACGACTCGGCGATCTCACGCCCATGCCACCTTCAAGCCCGATGGCTTTGGAGGCAGTGTCGTGAGCGCATCCGTGAGCACCTCTGCAACCAGCTCCATCGCACCCAAGCTGCTCGAAGTCACCGACCTGGTGCGCCACTACGCCATGCCGCGTGAGTCGTTGTTCGCTGCGCCCAAACTGGTGAAGGCGCTCAATGGCGTGAGCTTCTCGATCGAACAAGGCCGCAGCCTCGGCATCGTCGGAGAGTCGGGCTCTGGCAAGTCGACCATCGCGCGATTGGTGATGGCGCTCGACAAGCCGACCTCTGGCCGTGTCGAATTGCTGAGTCGCGATTTGCACACCTTGCCGCGTGCCGATTTGCGGACTGCGCGACGCGACATCCAGATGGTGTTTCAAGACCCGTACGGCTCGCTCGACCCACGTCAAACGGTCGCGCGCATCGTTGCCGAGCCGCTTGAGGCGCTGGCCGAAACGACGCGCGCCGAGCAGCGTGAACGCGCCAGTGAATCGCTTGCCGCGGTGGGTCTGCGCTCGACCGACATGAACAAGTATCCGCACGAATTTTCGGGCGGCCAACGGCAACGCATCGCGATCGCCCGTGCGCTCATCACGCGACCCAAACTCATCGTGGCCGACGAGCCGGTGAGTGCACTAGACGTGTCGGTGCAGGCCCAAGTGCTCAACTTGATGAACGACCTGCAGCAGCAGTTCGGCATCAGCTATCTCCTCATCAGCCACGACCTCGCAGTCGTCAACCATCTGTGCGACGACGTGTGCGTGCTGCACCGTGGCGTCATCGTGGAACGCGGTGCGCCGCAGCAGCTGTTCGCGCACGCGCAACACCCCTACACGCAGGCGTTGCTGGCGGCCGTCCCCCGGGCGGAACCGGTGATGCCCGCATAAGCAAATGCTTGCCGGCCCACAGGCTGATCGCGCATGATGTAACTTTGTTTTTCCTTGATTTCATCAGTCCTTCTGGAGCCCCGACCATGCTGAACAGACGCACCGTCCTCACCTCATCTGCCGCGGCCGCACTGGCCTCGACCTTGCCAACGCTTGCCTTGTCGCAAGGCCGCAAGGATTCGATCGTGATCGGCATGGCGCTCGAACCGCCGGGGCTCGATCCGACCGCAGGCGCCGCCGCAGCCATTGCCGAGATCGTTCAATACAACGTGCTCGAAACGCTGACCAAGATCAACGCCGACGGCAGCGTGACGCCGATGCTGGCCGAAAGCTGGGAGGTATCGCCCGACCTGAAGACGTACACCTTCAAGTTGCGCCGCGGCGTCAAGTTCCAGAACGGCGAACCGTTCAACGCCACGACAGTCAAGTTCGCCTTCGACCGCGCCGGCGGTGAGAAGAGCACCAACAAGGACAAGCGGACGTTCGCCAACCTGAGCACGCAAGTGATCGACGACGCCACCGTGGTCGTGATCAACAAGGAGATCGATCCCGACCTGCCCTTCGTGCTGGGGCAAGCGACGGCCGTGATCGTCGAGCCCAAGAGCGCCGACACCAACGCGACCAAACCGATCGGCACCGGCCCCTACAAACTGGAGAGCTGGGCCAAGGGCTCGTCGCTCGTTCTGACCAAGTGGGAAGGCTTTCGCAGCCCCGGCAACGCCAAGATCAACAAGGTCACGTTCCGCTTCATCGCCGACACCGCCGCGCAGGCGGCGTCGCTGCTGGCCGGCGACGTCGATGCTTTCCCGCGCGCCGGCACACGCATCGTTCCGCAGTTCAAGAGCAACCCGCAATTCCAGGTGATCCTCGGCGGCTCGCGCGCCAAGACCATCGTCGCCATCAACAACAAGAAGAAGCCGCTGGACGACGTGCGCGTGCGCCGCGCCATCCTGGCTGCGCTCGACCGCAAAGCCTTTATCGAAGGCGCCGCCGATGGCTTTGGCGTGCCGATCGGAAGCCACTACGTGCCGGGCGCGGCGGGCTACATCGACACCACTGGCATCAACCCGTTCGACATCGAAAAGGCCAAGAAACTGCTGGCCGAAGCCGGCGTCAAGACGCCGCTCGAACTGACGATGACCTTGCCGCCACCGCCCTATGCGCGGCAGGGCGGAGAAGTGGTCGTGGCTCAGCTCGCCAAGATCGGTATCGTCGTCAAGGTGCAGAACGTCGAGTGGGCGCAGTGGCTCAGCAACACCTACGGCGGCCCGCACAACTACGACCTGTCGATCATTTCGCACGTCGAACCGTTCGACATCGGCAACTACGCCAAGCCGGACTATTACTGGGGCTACCAGTCGAAGGCTTTCGACACGCTGTTCGACAAGATCAAGAGCACCGGCAACGCGGCCGAGCGCCTCAAGCTTCTGGGCGAAGCGCAAAAGATGCTGGCGACCGATGCCGCCAACGGCTTCATGTACCAGCCGCAGTTCCCCACCATCGCCAAGAAGGGCGTGAAGGGACTGTGGAAAGAAATGCCGATTTTCGTCAACGATCTGTCGGCACTGAGCTGGTCGTGAGCCAGGCACTCAACGAACTGACTGCGCGCGAGCTGGTCGACGCCTATCGCGATCGCGCGCTTTCGCCGGTCGAGGTGACGCAGGCGGTGCTCGCGCACGTCGAGCGTTGGGAGCCGCACCTGCAGGCGACGTACCTGCTGCGTCCCGAGTCCGCGCTCGAGCAGGCGCGCGCATCGGAAACGCGCTGGCGCAACGGTTCACCGCTCGGCCCGCTCGACGGTGTGCCGACCACAATCAAGGAAAACATCGCGACGCGCGGTGATCCGCTGCCGGCCGGCACGGCGGCTGTCGAGCTGCGCCCCGCCCCCGCAGACGCGCCTCCCTCGGCCCGCCTGAAAGAAAGCGGCGCAGTCATCGTCTCGAAAACGACGATGCCCGACTACGGCATGTTGTCGTCGGGCCTGTCGAGCTTTCATACGCTGGCGCGCAACCCATGGGACTTGAGCAAGACGCCGGGCGGCTCAAGCGCCGGCGCAGGTGCTGCCGCAGCCGCTGGCTACGGACCGCTTCACGTTGGCACGGACATCGGCGGATCGTTGCGCCTGCCGGCCGGCTGGTGCGGCATCTTCACGCTCAAGCCGAGTCTGGGCCGTATTCCGATCGACCCGCCGTACATGGGTCGCTCGGCCGGTCCCATGACGCGCACCGTGGGCGATGCGGCGTTGATGATGGAAGTGCTGGCACTGCCCGATGCACGCGACAGCATGAGCTTGCCGGCGCAAGACATCGCATGGTCTTCCAGCGAAGTCGCTGTCGACTACTTGAAGGGACTGCGCATCGGCCTGCTGCTCGATGCCGGCTGCGGCCTGGCGGTCGAGCCCGAGATCAAGGCGGCCATCGAAAATGCAGCACGTCTCTTCGAACAAGCCGGCGCCATCGTCGAGCCGATGCAGCCCTTCATGTCGCAGGCCATGCTCGACGGTATGGATCACCTGTGGCGCATGCGCTCGCTTGTGGACATGAAGACGCTGCCGCCTGAGCGACGCGCCAAGGTGCTGCCGTACATTCTCCAGTGGGCCGAGAGCGCCGCCGGGTTCAGCGGCGAACATGTGTTCCGTGCCCTCAGTCAGTTCCATGCGACCCGCGTGGCAACGGTCGATGCCTGTGCGAAGTACGACTACGTGATCTCGCCCGTTTCGCCCAACATGCCGGCCCCTGCCGACCATGCATCGCCGACCAACGATCCGTTGCGGCCGCTGGAGCACATCGGCTTCACGGTGCCGTACAACATGTCGGAGCAGCCGGCGTCATCGATCAACTGCGGCTACAGCGCGACGGGTTTGCCCATCGGGCTGCAGATTGCCGGACAACGCTTCGACGACCTGGGCGTGCTCAAGGTGTCGCGCGCTTTCGAGCTGATTCGCGAGCCGCAACGCGCATGGCCGCAACCGCCTAAAAACTGAGAACCCGGTCGATTCCGCGACTCGCACGCACATGCTCACGACAGACAGTCTCGGCAACCCGTTGACCCTCGACGACGAGGCCAGCCGGGCCTCGGTCGACGACTTCGTCATGGGCTTCATCTCGACCGAGGGCCGCGCCGTCAACTTGCTGGCCATCGCCGACACCGGCCTGAGCCCGATCGTGCAGGCGTATGCGGCGACGCTGCATCTGTTCGCGGAGTCGCGCGATGCGGTCGCCAACGCGACGCCGTACCTCGACCGGGCGAAGGCGGGTGCGATCGACAATGCACGCGCCACACCGCGCGAGCGCCGCTACATCGCAGCCGTCGAAGCATGGGCTGCCGGCGACATCGCACGCGCCATCGCGCTGCACACCGAGCAGGCGCGCGAGCATCCACGCGACCTCGTGTCGCTCAAGCTCGGCCAATACCACTGCTTCAACACCGGCGACGGCCCCGGCATGCTGCGGCTGGCACTGGCTGCCCTGCCCGTTGCGGCCGATATTCCGTACATGCACGGCATGGCCGCTTTCGGCTACGAGCAGTGCCACCTGATGCGGGAGGCCGAGGCGAGTGCGCGCCGAGCCATCGCCATGTGCCGCAAGGAGCCTTGGGCACATCACGCGCTGGGGCACGTCATGCTGACCGAGGGCCGGCTCACCGAAGGGCTGGCGTTCATGCAGGACGTGAGCGACACCTGGACTGGTCTCAACTCGTTCATGGTCACGCACAACTGGTGGCACGTGGCGCTGTTCCTTATCGATCTCGGCCGTGATGCCGAGGCACTGGATATCTACGACCGGCAAGTGTGGGGCGTAGCCAAGGACTACTCGCAGGACCAGATCGGTGCGGTGTCCCTGCTGGCCCGCTTCGAACTCGCGGGCATCGACGTCGGCCATCGGTGGAACGATGTGGCCGGCTACCTGCCGCGCCGGCTCGACGACCACGTGCTGCCGTTTCTGGACCTGCAATACCTTTACGGCCTGGCACGCGCCGATCGCCCCGAAGCCGACACGCTGCTGCGCAACATCGAAGCCTTTGCACCGCACGCGCCGGCGTCGACGCGCTCAGCCTGGCAACGCGTGTGCGTGCCGGCCGCCATGGGCTTGATGGCGCACGCACGCGGCGACTTCGTGACGGCCATCGAAGCACTCGGCCAGGCTTTGCCGCGACTGATCGAGATCGGCGGCAGCCATGCGCAGCGCGATCTGTTCGAACAGGTTTATCTCGACGCACTGGTGTGTTGCGGCACCGAGGCCACGCTGACAGGTGCGCAAGGCGTGCTGCAACAGCAGCTCAATGGACAACCCGAATCGCTCCGGTTGCGCCGGCAGACAGCGGCGGTGTACGTGCGCCTCGGCCTGGACACGATGGTCACTGCACCGGACAGCTAGCGAGTCCTGGTGCTGCTAGCGCTTGGGCAGGTGCCGCGTCTGGTCGTATGTCGGCTGCGCCGGCAGATCGTCGAGGTGACGCGTGTCGGCCCAGTCGAGAATCTCGATGCTTGTCGGCACCGCCGCATCGGCGATGCGAACACGATTGAACCCGGCATTCGGAATGTCGCTGCGACGCGGCCCGCTCAGGCTCAGGCCATTGGCGGTGCGCCAGACCATGTCGAGCACGCCGCCGTGCGTCACGACCAGCACGCGCTGGCCCGCATGGAGCGCCGCGATGTCACCGAGCGCGCCCATGATGCGCGCATGAAAATCGCGCGCATTCTCGCCTTCGGGCATCGCGTGGTCCTCGCGAAACTCCAGCCACTGCTCCCATGCACGCGGATGCAGGTTCTGAATTTCATCGGCACGCATGCCCTCGACAAGGCCGAAGTTCTGCTCCCGCAGCGAGACACGCGTCACGACGGACAGGCTCAGTTGCTGAGCGGCCGGCGCAGCCGTTTGCTGCGCTCGCATGAGGTCGCTGCTGAGCAGATGCTGCACCGTCTCGCCTGCCAGTCGCAAGCCGAGACGACGCGCCTGCTCGTGCCCCATGTCGTTCAACGGCACGTCGATATGACCCTGGAATCGCAACTCGCGATTCCAGTCGGTCTCGCCGTGGCGGATGAGGATGATTTCGGTGGCGGAAGGAGATGCGGTGATGGGCGTTGGCATGAACGTCTATTTTCCCTTGCAACTGCGACGACCGTGTTGCGCCTCTCCGAGGACTTCGACGACTTTCATCGGCATGCTCTATCGACCGCCAATGGCACGCCGCCGCTTCACCGAAAATCGTCTGATGACCTCGCTCGCCCGCCCCGTCCGCCTTGTTCTTCTTCCCGGTCTCGCCTGCGATGCGCGCTTGTGGCGCGATCAACTTCCCGTGTTGCCGGCGGCGCTCGAAACAAAGGTCAGCGATGCAGCGACGCGATACGGCACCATCCCCTCGATGGCCGCCGCAGTGCTCCGCGAGAACGCCGGCCTGCTCATTTTGTGCGGTGCATCGATGGGCGGAATGATCGCCATGGAAGCCGCGCGACAAGCGCCCGAGCGCGTCGTCGGGCTGGCATTGCTCGGCACCAACGCACAACCTGAAGGCGCTGAAACCTATGCATTGCGCGAAGCGGCCATTGAACTGTTCGAGCGCGGCGACGTACGCGACGTGATCGAGCCGAACATCGTGTTCGCTTTTCATCGGGCACAGGCGACCGACCGCGAACTCACGCAGCGGTACCTGCAAATCGTGCTGGACGCGGGCGCCGTGCAACTCATCCGCCAGAACCGCGCCGTGATGCGGCGGCCCGATGCGCGCACGCACCTTCCTTCGTTGCGCTGCCCGGTGCTGGTGATGTGCGGTGACAGCGACACCTTGACGCCGCCTGCCTGCTCACGCGAAATCGCCGCGTTGGTGCCGCAAGCAGAGGTGGTTTGGGTGCCGCAATGCGGCCACATGCTGACGATGGAAAAGCCGGCGCTGGTCAACGCCGCCCTGGTCGACTGGCTCGAACGCGTCAGCGCAGCCTGAACACGCCATCAGGCGTGCACGGCAATGCCTTCTTCGAGCAGCCGCTCGCGGATGCGTTTGGCAAACGCCAGCGCATGCGCGCCATCGCCGTGCAGGCACACGGTCTGCGCATTGACCGCGACGATGCTGCCGTCGATGGCCGTCACCTGGTGGTCGCGCACCAGCGAAAGGGTCTGCGCCAACGACTGTGCTTCGTCTTCGATGAGCGCGCCGGGCTGGCTGCGCGGCACCAAGCTGCCATCGGGCTGGTAGCCGCGGTCGGCAAAGACTTCTTCGACCGGCGTCAGGCCGGCCTTTCGCGCCGCATCGATCATCCCGCTGCCCGCCAGCCCGAAGAACTTGAGCGAAGGATCGAAGCGGCGCACCGCCTCGCAAATGGCGGCGGCGAGTCCGGGCTCTTTCGCCGCCTGGTTGTAGAGCTGGCCGTGCGGCTTGACGTGGGCCAGCGTGCCGCCCTCGGCCTTGACGATCGCAGCCAGCGCGCCGATCTGATACAGCACGCCAGCGGTGATCTCGTCTGGCGGCAAGTGCATGGTGCTGCGGCCGAAGTTCTCTCGATCCGGAAAGCTCGGATGCGCGCCGATCGCGACGCCGTGCCGGATGGCCCAGCGCACGCATTGCTGCATGGTCTTTGCGTCGCCAGCATGCCAGCCGCATGCGATGTTGGCCGAACTCACCAGCGCGAGAAGCGCTTCATCGCTGCCGGCGCCTTCGCCAAGGTCGGCGTTCAAATCAATCTGCATGGCTTGTTCCTTCGATCACCTCTCGGGGCAATGGTTCGACCACCGCATTCTGGGACGACACCGGCCAGCCTGCAGAAGCGAGGCCTTGATCGACCTGCGCCAGATAACGTTGCTGTCCATCCCACGCCGCCAGCGCTTCGGTGGCATCGACTCGCACCATCTGCAGTTGGCCGTTGAGCGGCGCCTGCGCCAGCTTCCACAGGTCCGCGCGAATCACCACGCCGACGCACGGATAGCCGCCAGTGGTTTGCGCATCGCCCATCAGGATGATCGGCTTGCCCGACGGGGGCACCTGAATAGTCCCCGGAATCACGCCTGCCGACAGCATGTCGACGTTGCGCTTGCGCCTGAGTTCGGGTCCATCGAGCCGGCTGCCCATGCGGTTGCTCTGCGGCGTCACGCGCCATGTCGCGCTCCATAGCAACTCTCGCGAAGCGACGGTGAACTGATCGAACTCGGGGCCGGGCATCACGCGCAACGGGATCGGCGCATTGGCGCTCACGTGATGGCCGTCGATACCCCAGCCCGGCGCGCGCAACCCAAAAGCGCGACGCCTCAACAACGCCGGGGTCAACGTCGAAACGCCGATCGGCAAGCGGTCGCCCTTCTTCAATGCGCGGCCCTGATGACCACCGAACCCGGCCTTGAGATCGGTGCTGCGCGAGCCGAGTATCTGCACCACGTCGATGCCGCCGGCCACTGCGAGCCAGCTGCGCAGGCCCTGCTTGGCGCTCTTGGCGTTGGCGCCGGCGAGCACCAAGGTCTGCCCGGCGGACACCGGCACGCTCCAGTTCGGCCAGAGCGGAACGCCATCGAGCGTCGCACCGAAATCGTCACCCGCCAGTGCGATGCGTGTCGCGGCTTCGAAGCGGAATTCGCACCGGCCCATCGTCAGTTCGAGGCCGGCCGCGTTGTCGTCGTTGCCGACCAGCCGATTCGCCAGTGTGAGCGCCAGCGCATCGAGTGCGCCCCCAGGGCAAATACCGAACTGTCGATGGCCGTAGCGCCCCAGATCTTGAACCGACGACAGCATGCCGGGCCGCACGACGACAATCATGGTTGCACGCTTTCGGCGACGAAGCGCACGCGATCACCGGGACGCAGCAAGGTCGGCGGTTCGTTCTTCGGGTCGAACAGCTCGATCGACGTGCGGCCGATCAGCTGCCAACCACCCGGCGAGACCAGCGGATAGATGCCGGTCTGCTCGCCGCCGATGCCGATCGAGCGTGCCGGCACCGCGGTCCGCGGCTCTGCGCGACGCGGCGTTGCAAGCGATGCCGGCAGGCCGCCCATGAAAGCGAAGCCGGGCAAAAACCCGAGGAAGTAAACGATGTAGTCGGCAGCCGCATGGCGCTGCACCACCTCGGCCGGCGTGAGGCCCGTGTGAGCTGCGACGTCGGCCAGGTCGGGACCGTCTTCGCCGCCATAGCGCACCGGAATCTCGATCTGCCGGCCTTCGATGGCCGTGGCGGTGAGTTGCGGCCACGCAGCGAAGACCTGTATCTCGAGCTCGGAAGCCTCGATCTCGAGTGGGTCGAACAGCAGGGTCAGATTGTTCATGCCCGGCAGCACTTCATGCACACCGCGCCAGCGTGATGCTTCGCTGGCGAGCGCCCAGATTTTCTGTTGCTGCGCCAGCGTGGCCGGCGCGGGTAACTCGCAGAGCAAGGCTGCATCGCCGAGCGCGTGCAGGCGGGGTGGCTCGGCCGACGCCCCCATCTATTCGCGGCCCAGGCTGCGGACTTTGGCGATGAGTTCGGTCTGCACGCTGGGCGAAACGAACTTGTCGACTTCACCGCCGAGCATCGCAATCTCGCGCACGAAGGTGCTGGAGATGAACTGGTATTTGTCACTCGGCGTGAGGAACACGGTCTCGACGTTGGGCATGAGGGAGCGGTTCATGCCTGCGAGCTGGAACTCGTAGTCGAAGTCGGTGACGGCGCGCAGGCCGCGCACCATTGCCTTGCCGCCGCGCGCCACCACGAAGTCGCGCAACAGGCCCGAAAAACTTTCCACGGTCACCTGGTCGCTGTAGGGCTCGACGGCCTGTTGCGCCATCTGGATGCGCTCTTGCAGCGAGAACAGCGCCTTTTTGTGATGGCCGGCAGCAACCGCGACGATCACCTTCGAAAAAAGCTGGGTGGCACGTCGAACCACGTCTTCGTGGCCGAGAGTGATGGGGTCGAAGGTGCCGGGGTAAACCGCGATCACGTTGCTGGTCATGGGCTCCACTCCTTCGGCCTTTGCGGCCGGGTCGGCGGATTATGCAGCGCTGGCCGGGCCCTTTCGCAGCAGATGGGCGTGCACCGCGCCGGCCTTCAGGTGGCGGTAGACATGAAGACCGAGCGGCGCCAGCTCTTCGTCGTTCCAGAGACGCGCGGCTTCGAGATAGACCGCGCCATCGTCGTGTACCGCGCGCGCCGCGGCACGCAACGCCGGCTCATACAGCGCCGGGCTTTCGAAAGGCGGGTCGAGAAACACCGCGTGCATTGAGTTGGCCGTCGTGCGCTCGAGTGCCGTGACGCCGTTGCCGCGCTCGATGCGCACCGCCTCGGCCGCAAGCTTGGTCTTGAGCTTGAGCAACTGGTCGACGAGCGCGGATTCCTGATCGACCAGCAGCACGCTGACGGCACCGCGCGACGCCGCTTCGAGCCCTAGCGCTCCGGTGCCGGCAAACGCATCGATGCAGTGCCAGCCGGGCAGAGCGCCGCCGGTAGCGCCGGATGAAGCGCCCGCAAGGCTGGCGAGCCAGTTGAACAACGTCTCGCGAACCCGGTCGGGCGTCGGACGCAGCCCCGGTTTGTCGGCGACGGCGAGGCGCGTGCGCTTCCACTGGCCGCCGATGATGCGGACCTCATGCGGTCGTTTGTCGGCGCGGCCAGTCGGCTGAACGCGTGCTTTGGTCTTGTCTGGTTTTTTCATGGCTTGGCGCCGACGATAACCGTGACCATGCGCTCTGGCTGCAATTTGCGGGCAAACGCGGCCTTGATGTCGGCCGCAGTGATCGCGTTCATGCGCGCGGTCCAGGTGTCGAGGTAGTCGAAAGGCAGGTCGTACCAGGCAATGTTGGCGATGTTGCCGAGCAGTTTCTTGTTGCTGTCGAGCAGCAAGGGGAAACCGCCGATCACGTTGTCCTTGGCGGCCTTGAGTTCGGCGTCTGTCGGACCGTCGGCGACGAACCTCGCCAGTACCTCGCGGGACACCTTCACAGCTTCGTCTGCCTGGTCGGGCCGCGTCTGGAAGCCGATGCGAAAAGCGCCGGCCTCGAGCCCTGGCGCAAAGCCGCTGTAGATGCTGTAAGTCAGGCCACGCTTCTCTCGCACCTGCTCCGTCAAACGCGAGACGAAGCCGCCGCCGCCCAGCACGTAGTTGCCGAGGTTCAACGCGAAGTGATCGGGATCGTCGCGCCGGTAGCCCGGCTGGCCAATAACGACCTGCGCCTGCGCGGACTCGAACGGGATGCGCTCCACTTTCGGTGCCGTGAGCGCAGCGACTTGCGGAATGATCGGCAGTGCGGCGCACGTCGCCGTTTGCGGCAAGCGAGCCAGCAGTGCGGTCGCAATGGCGTCCGCCTGCGCTCGCGTCACTGCGCCGACGATGCTCAGCTTGGCGCGGCACGGCAGCATCAGCGCCGCGTATCGCGCGCGCATGGTCGCCACATCGATGCGCGCCAGCGTGGTCTCGTCGGTCTCCTGGCCCAACGGATTGGACCCATACACCGCATGCGCGAAGTTGCGTGCCGCGACAACGCCGGGCTTGGTGTTCGCCTCCTTGATGGCCGCGCTGAGGCGCTCTCGCTCCCGCTGCCAGACGTCGTCGGGGAACTCCGGCTCGCCTATGACGCGTGCCGCCAGCGCAACGGCCTTGTCGAGCAACTTGGGATCGGAGAGGCTGCGCAGCGCGAAGCTCGTGCGCTCGCCGCCGGCACCGACGTTGAACTCGGCGCCCAGATCGGCCCAGGCTTCGCCCAGCGCGTTCTGGTCCATGGCAGGTGCACCGTCCACGGCACGAATGCCCTTTTCGACCATGTCTGCAGTAACGCCGGCCAGGCCCGCTTGCGCATCCGGGTCGCGGCGGCTGCCTGCATCGAAGTCGAGCTGCACATCGACGATGGGCAAGGTGCTGACGGCGCCGAGGTACACCTTGGCGCCGTTTGGCAAAGTCCAGTGCTGGATCGGAATGGCAGCTTGCGCCGTCGAAACGGAAAGCGTCGCAGCGCCGGTCAACGCGGTCATGGCGGCCACGGCCGCGATCTTCTTGAAGGTCAACATCGGTTGTATTTCTTTCAGCGCAGTTCGCCCGCAGGCACGGCGGGCGCACGCGGGCGCCGGTTCTTGTCGACCGGCAGCGGCCGCAATGTGGCGACAGTAAGTTGATCGTCACCAAAGTATTTGGCGGCGACCGCCTGCACTTGCGCCGGCGCGATCGCCTGCAGCCGCGCGATGATCTTTTCGCTGGCATCGAGCGGCAGTCCCTCGACCCAGTTGCTGCCCAGCTCACGCGCTTGCGCCATCACCGAATCGAGCTTGTAGGTTTCGCTGGCGACCCATTGCGTCTTGACGCGCGCCAGCTCGGCGGCGCCCACGCCATCGCGTGCCACGCGCGCAATTTCGGCGCGCAACGCGGCCTCGACCTGCTCGGGTGTCTTGCCGGCTGCCGGAACACCGTCGAGCATGAAGACCTGCGGACCGCGACCGACAAAGCCGGCCGATGCGCCGGCCGAGTCCGCTACGCGGTCGGGGCCTTGCGTGAGCGCGCGGTCGAGACGCGAGCCGGAGTAGCCGTCGAGCACGGCCGACAGCACGACCAGCGCCCACACGTCGCTTTCGGCGTCCAGGCTGGTGATTTGTGGCGAACGAAACGCGAGCGACACGTACGACTGCTCGGCGGGTGCCTTGAACTCGACGCGGCGAACGCCCTTCTGTTCGGGCTCGGTGCGAGGCTTGCGCACTGGCACGGCGCGCGCCGGAATGCTGCCGTAGTACTTCTCGGCCAATGCACGAACACGGGCCACGTCGACATCGCCGGCGATCACGATGGCCGCGTTAGCGGGCACGTACCAACGCTGATGAAAATTGCGCACGTCATCGGGCGTCATCGCTTCGAGATCGCTCATCCAGCCGACGATCGGGCGGTGGTACGGCGACGCGGTCCAGATGGCGGCGTTTTGCTGTTCGCCGAGCAAGGCACGCGGCTGGTCGTCGGTGCGAAGCCGCCGCTCCTCTTTCACCACTTCGATCTCGCGCTTGAACTCGTCGTCGACCCACTGGCTGTTGGCGAAGCGGTCGGACTCGATCTTCATCACGTCTTCGAGCTTGCCTTCAGGGATCTGCTGGTAGTAGCCGGTGTAATCGCGCGTGGTGAAGGCGTTTTCGCGGCCACCGAGGGCTGCCACGCGGCGTGAAAATTCGCCGGGTTTGAGCGTCTTGGTGCCCTTGAACATCATGTGTTCGAGCGCATGGGCGACGCCCGAAGTGCCGTCGACTTCGTCGATCGAGCCGACGCGCACCCACACCATTTGCACTGCCGTTGGCGCGCGCCGGTCGGGCTGCACGATCAACGTCATGCCGTTGGAGAGAGTGAATTGCTGAGGCTGCGTCGACGTCGGTGCGCTGGTGGCGGTCGCTGTCGGAACGGAGGGTGAAGGCTGGGTTTGGGCCTGAGCAGATGCCGTCCACAGCGCCATGAGCGCCATCGTCAGCACCGCACCGGACGCAGCACGGCGTGGCGAGGGGTGTTTCATAGAATGGGTCGGATTGTAAAAACCTCCCGAATGTTCAGTTTCTTCAAGAAAAAGCCTGCGGTCGAAAGTCCTGCGGCACCCATTGCCCCTCCCGCGCTGGAAAAGCCTGCCGAATCGCCTGCTCAAGCAGCGCCGGCGCGCTCGGTTTTTGCGCCCTCGACATGGTTCAAGGGCGAGACGGCGGTAGAAGTTCCGGTGGCGCCGCCGCCGGTTGCCGTGCCCACGACACCACCGGTGGTCGGTCCTGCGCCTCAGCCGGTGGTAGCGCCAACGCCCGTCTCCGCTTTAGCGGCAACGGTAGCGCCCCCCGCCGCTCCCGCCTCCCGCGCCGGCTGGATGGACAAGCTCAAGTCCGGCCTCCGCAAGACGGGCACCAGCATTGCCGCGACCTTCGTCAATGCGCAGATCGACGACGCCTTGTACGAGGAACTGGAGTCGGCACTCCTGATGGCCGACACCGGCGTCAAAGCCACAGAATATCTTCTGGAAGACTTGCGCCGCCGGGTGAGAAGCTCCATGCCAAGCAATGCAGCGCAAGTGAAAGTGCTGCTGGCCGACGCTATCGCCGACCTGCTGAAGCCACTCGAAAAGCCGTTGGTCATCGGGCAGCACACACCCACGGTGATCATGGTGGCGGGCGTCAATGGCGCCGGCAAGACGACGTCGATCGGCAAGCTGACCAAGCACCTTGCCAGCGAAGGCGCGTCCGTCTTGCTGGCTGCGGCGGATACCTTTCGGGCTGCGGCGCGCGAACAATTACTGGTATGGGCCGATCGCAACACGGTCGAGATCGTCAGCAACGCGGGCGGCGATCCGTCCGCCGTGAGCTTCGATGCCGTCAAGGCGGGCAAGGCGCGGGGCAAGGACGTGGTGCTGGTCGATACAGCAGGCCGCTTGCCGACCCAACTGCACCTGATGGACGAGTTAAAAAAGATCAAACGCGTCGTGAGCAAAGCCGATGCGACGGCACCGCACGAGGTCTTGCTGGTGATCGACGGCAACACCGGCCAGAACGCACTGGCGCAGGTGAGGGCTTTCGACGAAATACTCGGTTTGACGGGCTTGATCGTGACCAAGCTCGATGGCACGGCCAAAGGCGGCGTGCTGTGTGCTATTGCGCGGGAGCGGCCGATTCCGGTCTATTTCATCGGCGTTGGCGAAAAGCTAGAAGACCTGGAAACGTTCGACGCCCGCGAATTCGCGCAGGCTTTGCTCGGTTAGCAGCCGCTGAGTCAGCTGTCTCAGTCGGTAGTGAGCGACAAGACCTGGCCACTGAAGGCGGTCACGTCGCGTTCGAGAAATCGCAGTTCGTAGTCGCCGATGCGGATCACATCCTGATGGCGTAACTTTTGGCGCTGCACCTTGAGCCCGTTGACGAACGTGCCATTACTGCTTTCCAGGTCGCGGACAGAGAAAACTCCGTGATCAGAGGACAGCAGCGCATGCGCACGGCTGACCTGAGTGCCCTGCAGCACGATGTCGCTTTGGTCCGACCGGCCGACCGTGATCTGCGGCGATTCCAGTTCGATTTGTTTCGCACGTCCGTCGCTCGTGATCAGGATCACCTTGGCCATCGTTTCGCCCTCGTTGGTTGTTGAGCATGCTCAGCGCGTTGGCTGGCAGGGCTAATGTGACGCTGCCGACCTTAGTACAAAAGTGCAAATTCGACGAGGACGGCGTTTTTACCGAACGCTGCTCAACCATTCGACTCGAACGTGAAATAAATCGGTCGTCGGTTCGGTTGAACGACGGGAGCCCCAAAAACTGATGGCCAAGGAATGCGTCCGTGCCCTGGCCCACGGCCAAGACGGCCTGTTACCCGACAGCCAGACGCCATAAGCGAGGTAGAAACTAGTGGGAACCCTTACGTTAGCACTCGCTCTAACCGAGTGCTAATATGGTTTTAACGAAGGAGTTTCCCCAAATGACAACACTGTCTGGAGCCTCTGCAGCAAGCCAGCTCGCCGTCGCCAACCCATGGTCGATGGTGCCCCCGCTGGGTAACCTGGACGCCTACATTTCTACAGCCAACCGGCTGCCGCTGCTCACACTCGAGGAAGAGCAGGGATTCGCGCGCAAGCTGCGCGACAACAACGACCTCGAGGCGGCCGGTGCCTTGATTCTTTCGCATCTGCGCTTGGTCGTGTCTATTTCCCGCCAATACCTCGGCTACGGTTTGCCTCACGGCGACCTGATCCAGGAAGGGAACGTCGGCTTGATGAAAGCGGTGAAGCGCTTCGACCCTGACCAAGGTGTGCGGCTGGTGAGCTATGCCATGCACTGGATCAAGGCCGAGATTCACGAGTACATCCTGAAGAACTGGCGCATGGTCAAGGTCGCGACGACCAAGGCCCAGCGAAAGCTGTTCTTCAACTTGCGCTCGATGAAGCAGGCCTACAAGGCCAACGATGCAGCCGCCAATGGCGACACACATCGCGCGACGCTGACTGAAAGCCAGGTCACGCAAATGGCCGAGAAGCTGAACGTCAAGCGCGAAGAAGTGCTCGAGATGGAAATGCGTCTCTCGGGCGGCGACGTGTTGCTCGACCCGAGTCCGTCGGACGACGGCGAAGACCAGTTCGGCCCGATCGCCTATTTGGCCGACGCGACACAGGAACCGACGGCGCAGCTCGAATCGCGGGCTCGCGACCGGCTGTCGAGCGACGGCATCTCGACCGCGCTCGAAGCGCTGGACGAACGCAGCCGACGTATCGTGGAGGAGCGCTGGCTCAAGGTCAACGACGACGGTTCTGGCGGCATGACGCTGCATGACTTGGCTGCGGTGTACGGTGTCAGCGCCGAGCGCATTCGCCAGATCGAAGTGGCGGCGATGAAAAAGATGAAGAAGTCGTTGGTGGCTTACGCCTGATCTTCTTGCCCTCGCAAAGCAAAAAGCCCGACGGTGTCGGGCTTTTTTTTGGCTTTCAATCGGGGGCGGCCAGGAGAGCAACCCGACAGGCTCAAGACGATTTCAGCAAAGCCTTCACGTCGGCCACCATCGCCGGAACACCCGAGCCGTAGCGCGCATAGAGGCGCAGCCGGCCCTGCGGGTCGTACAGGTAGCTCGCAGCCGAGTGGTCCATCGAATAGCTGGTCGGCGTGGTTCCGTCGACCTTCTTGTAATAAGCCTTGAAGTCTTTTGCCGTCACGGCGAGCTGCTCGGGAGTAGGAATCAGCGCGACGAAGCTGGGGTCGAACGCGCCCATGTACGCCTTCATGACGGTCGGCGTGTCACGCGCCGGATCGACCGTGATGAAGAGCACTTGCAACTTGTCGGCATCGGCACCGAGCGCTTGCTTCACCTGTGCCATTTCGGTCATGGTCGTGGGGCAGACGTCGGGGCACTGCGCATAGCCGAAGAACAGCACGACAACCTTGCCCTTGAAGTCGGCCAGCGTGCGCACCTTGCCATCCGCGTCGGTCAGCGAAAAGTCCTTGGCATAGTCAGCGCCTGTCATGTCGACCGCATTGAACGTCTGCTTGGCTTCCTCGGTGCAACCTGAAATGCCAACGCTTGCAGCCATCGTCGCACCGGTCCACGCCGCGGCCAGTGCGATCGTTTTGAGCGCATTGCGCTTGTTCATGAAAAGGGTCCGTTTAAATCAGGTAGTGATCGACCAGCAGCGCCGCAAACAGCACGCTCAAGTGGATCAACGAAAAGCGAAATGTCTTGCGCGCCAACGCATCGGAATAGTTGCGCCACAGCGCGAAGGCATAGCCAGTAAAACCGATGCTGACCGCAATGGCCACCGCAAGATAAAGCCAGCCGCTCATGCCGTAGATGAACGGCATGAGACAGGCGGCGAACAACACGCAGGTATAGAGCAGGACCTGCAGCCGCGTGAACTCGTTGCCGTGCGTCACGGGCAGCATCGGCAAACCGGCCTTGCGATAGTCCTCGACGCGGTAGAGCGCGAGCGCCCAGAAGTGGGGCGGCGTCCACAAGAAAATGATCAGAAAAAGAATGAGTGCATCGGCGCTGACTTCGCCGGTCATCGCAGCCCAGCCCAGCACCGGCGGCATCGCACCCGAAGCACCACCGATCACGATGTTTTGAGGCGTCAGCGGTTTCAGGATGAGCGTGTAGATCACGGCATAGCCGACGAAGGTGGCGAAGGTCAGCCACATGGTCAGCGGATTGATGGCAAACCACAGTACTGCAGAGCCCGCTGCACACAACACTGCCGAAAAGATCAGCGCCTGCCGGTCGCTGAGCTGACCGCGAGCCGTCGGGCGCCATGCGGTGCGTTTCATCTTGGCATCGATGCCCTTTTCAACCAGACAGTTGAAGGCCGCGGCCGCACCGGCCACCAGCCAGATGCCGACACACGCCATCACGCCGCGCTGCAGATCGCCCCAGCCCGGCACACCGGGAACCGCCAGCACCATGCCGATCAGCGCGCAGAAAACGATGAGTTGCACCACCCGCGGCTTGGTCAGCGCGTAAAACTGGCGGAACACGTTGGCAGTGCTGGTCTGCTCCAGGGGCAATGGGGTGCTCATGCAGCCTCCCAGTCTGGGCCGTTGTTCGATACCCGCGGCTGAGGGTGCAGGTCCGCATCGGAACGCGCACGCGCGGCAGCCGTTTCGGGCTTGCTTTCACACAATGTCCATGTCAGGACGACCGCCAGCGCGGCCGCACCGCCGGTGTGCAGCACGGCGGCTGCCAATGGCCAGCCCAGCAGCACATTGCCAAGCCCGGTCGCCAACTGCAGCAGCGCGAGCCCCGCCAGCCAACGGCCTTGTGGCCGCAGCGCGGGGATGCGATTCAGGCGCCACGCCAGAATGCCGATCGCACCGAAGACCACGTAAGCCATCAGGCGGTGCACGTAGTGAATGGCCGTAAGCGCGGCAAATTCGATCGGCACCCCGTCCGATGTCATGCCGAGGTGACGCCAGATTTCAAAGCCCTGCGCAAAATTCATCGCGGGCCACCAACTGTCTTGGCAGGTAGGGAACTGCAGACAGGCGACCACTGCGTAGTTGGTGCTAACCCAGCCGCCGAGCGCAATCTGCAGCACCAGCAGGGCGGTCGTCGCAATCAACCCGATGCGGAGCGTTCGACCAAGGGCTGTCGGCGTGCGCCCGGAAGCGATTTGCTGGTAGCGCACAGCCTGCACGCACAACATGGCAAGCAACCCGATGGCCCCGAGCAAATGCAGTGTGACGATGGCCGGGTAGAGCTTCCAGGTCACCGTCAGGGCCCCGAACGCGCCCTGCATGCAGACCCATACCACTGTGACCGCCGGCCAAACGGTGCTGAGCGGAGCAGTTTCGTGCAACGGCATCGTGGCCTCCGATGCCCGCGTGACACGCAGCGAAAGACGCTGGCGCCTGCGCGCCACCAATGTCGCCAAGGCCAAAGCGACGATCAGCGCTCCCACGCCTGTGGCACCGTAGCGATGAATCATCTCGACCCACGCCTTGCCGTGCGTGACCGGTCCGGTGGGTTGCGCAGCCTGCGCTGCTGCGATGTCATGTCGCGCACCGACCGGGCTGGCATTGCCGTAGCAACCGGGCCAGTCGGGGCACCCCAGGCCGGAATCGGTCAATCGGGTGAACGCGCCGAACAGCGTCAGATCGAAGGTGAGAAACAGCGTAAGGACGGTGAGCGCGTGCAACCGCCGCGCTGCGCCCGCGCTGGCGTTGCGACGCCAAATCCACAGCAAGGGACCCAACGCAAGCAGCGCGCCGGCCACTATCAGCCAGACGATCGGTGTGAGGTCGTAGAGCGCTTGGGTGTTCATGGCATCGACGTCATCACGTCAGCGGTTGGGTTCATCCCAGGAAGCAGAGGCGCGAAGCAACCGATCGAGATCGCGCTTGGCACGCGTAGCGCCTTGCGTATCCATGCTCGCCGGAAAACGCATCATCCAGTTGCCCATCGGATCGACTACGTAAAGATGCTCGCTCAAGCCATGCCCGGCACCCGGTACCAGCCATTGCGCCAGCTCGGCGGCGGGCAAGCGAAGAACCGTCGCGCCGCGGAGTCCATTGTCGAGACGCTCTGGAATCGGCGCCGTATCGCTCACGAGCCAAACCCGGTCGAGGCGGTCTTTTTCGCGACCAAGGCCTTCGCGCATCTGGCGTTGCAAGTAGAGCTGCTGCTCGCACAAAGAATTGCACGCTGCATCAGCCACGGCAACGAGCAACCACTGCCCCTTGAGAGTCTGCAGGTCGACGCGCGCACCGTCACGCCCGGTTGCACTGAATGCAGGCAGCGGCTGCTGCGGATCGATCAGTTCGCCGTAAACGCTACGGCCTTCCGGCCGGACCACGTAATAAGTGAAGTAAGACGCAACGATCGGTGCGGCACAGCACAGCATGACTGCGATCATCTTCCAGCGCCCCTTAACCGTGCGGCGCGCGCCGTCGCCTTCCGGCTGCTGCGGCGAAGGCATCGAATGCACGGTGAGCGACAACGGTTCGTCAGCCATGCGGTGCCCGACTGGTTTTGCGCCAGGGGGCGATGAGTTGAAACCAGACATAGAGAAGTGCGACAAGGGCCGAAAGGGCGAACCACTGAAATGCGTAGCCGTAGTGCCGTTCGATTCCCAGCGCCGGCGCCGGCCAATCGCGCTGCAATCCTTCGGAAGCCGACCCGGACTGCTGCAGCGAGAGATCGGTGCGGAGCGGCAACCCGGTTTCGACGCGAAACGCTTCAAGATCTAGATTCTGCCGGATCGCATAAGACCCTTCGGGCGCTGCCATGGCAGCGGCGGCAACCGATGGGGAGGCGACAGCCGATGCGGTACCGGAAGCGGTTGAACTGGCCGCAGCAGACGAAGCGGCCGCATCAGGTGGCACCACAACAGCGCTCTTGCCAAGTTCCATTAAATGCGACGGCGGCGGCGCGATGCGCCCGACCACTTCCACCAGGCCGGCAGGCGTTTGCACTGGCTGCAGTTGCGTACGGTTCTGGAAGTTGCGCTGGATCCAGCCGCGCTGCACCATGACTGTCTGATTGCTGCCCTCCAATGCAAAAGGTGTCAGCACATAGAAGCCAGGCACGCCGTGCATCTGCCGGTTGTCGAGATAGACGGTTTGGGCTCCGAGCCACAGGCCGCGCAACCGCACGGGCCGCAGCATCTCGTCAGAACCCTTGTCGGTCGACAGAAACGTCTGTTGATCGAGCTCTGGGCGCCGGCTCTGCGCCTCGCTTTCGGCCTGCAACGCTTCTTTTTGCGCTGCGCGCGACAGTTGCCAGCGCCCGAGCGACGCCGTCGCGGCAATGGTCAGGATGGCTGCGATGGCGATGACCCAGAAACGGCCTCTCCGTGCGCCTTTCCACTCCTCGCTGGAGCGGGTGGGGGCAGCGCGACCCCTAGTCTGCCCGCGCATATCGGCATCGTGGTCTGGATCGCCGTTCAGCACGGGAGAAGGGCTGGTCGGCCGATAATGTGAGTCATGAAATATGTCATCGCCTTGGCGTTCGTGGGCATCCTGGCGAGCTTGGGATTTGCGCTGTTCTTCATGCTGAAGGACGGTCGCGACGGCAGAGCCAAGGGGGGCGGCATGGCGCGCGCCCTGACTGTTCGGATCGGCCTCTCGGTGGTTTTGTTCCTGTGCATTCTGATTGCCTGGAAACTCGGGTACATCCAGCCAGGGGGACTGCCGGTCGGCAAGTAGCTCTTGCCGGCGAGCATCGCCGCTGTTGATACACCACGCCCATGAAAAAAGCGCCTTGCGGCGCTTTTTTGCTGTGCCGTCGTTACCCGTCAAAGCCAATAGACCAACGTGTAGAGGCCCAGCCAGACAACGTCCACGAAATGCCAGTACCAAGCGGCGCCCTCGAAGCCGAAATGGCGCTCTGGCGTGAAATGCCCTGAGCGAAGGCGCAGCGTGATGAACAGCAGCATCAACATGCCGATGAAAACATGCAGCCCGTGAAAACCGGTCAACATGAAGAAAGTCGAGCCATAGGCGCCGGAACTCAGCTTGAGGTTCAGCTCGGTATACAGATGGTGGTACTCGTAGCCTTGCACGCCCAGGAACAGCACCCCGAGCAGCACCGTTACCCACATGAAGCGGATGCATTGGGCGCGATGACCGGCGCGCAACGCATGGTGGGCGATGGTGAGGGTCACGCCGGAAGTCAGCAGCAGCGCGGTGTTGATCGTGGGCAGCCAGAACGGCCCGACAGTCTGAAAAGGCTCGACGAGATCGGCAGGAGCGCCGGTTGCGCCCGCAGCCATGCTGGGCCACACCGCTTTGAAGTCAGGCCACAGCAGCGCATTGTCCAAGCTGCCCAGCGCCGGAAGCGCGTGCGTGCGCGCCCACCACAGCGCCGTAAAGAAAGCGCCGAAGAACATCACTTCCGAAAAAATGAACCAACTCATGCTCCAGCGGAAGGACAAGTCAACCTTGTGGCCGTACTGGCCGCTTTCGCTCTCCGCGATGGATTCGCGAAACCAGACGAACAGCGTGGCCAACCAGATCACCATGCCCATGGCGAGGACGTAAGCGCCCCACTCATGGCTGTTGATCCATTGCGTCGCGCCGAAGATCACGAACAGCAGGCCGAGTGAGGCCATGACCGGATAGCCCGAAGGCCCGGGCACGAAATAGTAGGGCGTGGTGCCGTGCGTGGTTGAGCTCATATCAGGTCCTGGCTTTTTCTCTCGATTCAAATTCTTATGAAAGTGGCGCCTCAGGGCGCGACCACGAAGCGCACCACCAAGATCAGGCCGCCGACAAAGACGATCACGCCCGCAAAGGCCACGACGATGATGTGCAAGGGGTTCAGCTTGGCCAAATCTTCCTGGTAGGCACTGTTCTTCCGAACGCCGAAGAATGACCAACCCACCGCCTTGATGGTGCCCAGGAGTGAACCTTTACGCGGCTGCGGCGGTGCTTTCACGAATTGGGCCCCAGCGAAATGGGGGCCGTAGCCACCGGCGCAGGTGACGTCTTGCCACCCACTTCGAAGAAGGTATAGGACAACGTGATCGTCTTCACGTCCTTCGAGATCTTCGGATCGATAACGAAAGCGACCGGCCATTGCTTTTTTTCGCCCGGCTCCAACGTGTACTGATTGAAGCAAAAGCATTCGAGCTTGTTGAAATACTGGGCCGCTTGCTGTGGCGCATAGCTTGGAATAGCCTGCGCAGCCATACGCCGGTTTTGCGAATTCTGGAACTCGTACATCACAGTGTTCAATTCACCCGGATGGACCACCAGTGAATTGAGTGCGGGCTTGAATTCCCACAGTCCTCGCGCGTTGGCGTCGAACTCGACCGTGATGGTGCGGCTTTTGTCGACCTGCGTATTGTCGGGCAAGCGTACGTCGGCGCCTCCAGTGGCGCCACCGGGAACCCTGAGTTCGGCGACTGCGAGCACGTTGATTCCCGTGACCTCACAGATCGTTCGGTACAAAGGCACCAGTGCATAGCCGAACGCGAACATGCCAACTGCGATCACGGCCAGCTTGCCGACCATACGTGCATTTTCGCGGCGGGTGCGTAGCGGCAAGCCCATACGTCCTTCAGCGGCTGAACCACACCATGCGAACGATGAAACCCACGAAGAAAAGCACCGCGATGGAGGCCAGGGTCAGGCCCATCCTGCGGTTGTTCTTCTTTTGTTCAGGCGTCATGGTGCGGACAGATCAGGCCAAGATGCGGGTGGCGGTCGGATCAAGCCGCGGAGGCGTTTCGAAGGTATGGAATGGCGCAGGAGAAGGCACTTCCCACTCGAGTCCTTCAGCGCCTTCCCACGGTTTTTGCGTGGCCTTCTCGCCTTTGCCGCGCATGACAGGCAGCACGACGAAGAAGAAGAAGTAGACCTGCGCAAAACCGAAGAAGAATGCACCGACCGACGCCACAGCATTGAAATCAGCGAATTGCATCGGGTAGTCGGCATAGCGTCGAGGCATGCCCGCGAGACCGAGAAAATGCATCGGGAAGAAGGTAACGTTGAACGAGATCAGCGACCACCAGAAGTGGATCTTGCCGCGCGTCTCGCTGTACATCACGCCTGTCCATTTCGGGCTCCAGTAATAGAAGCCGGCGAACATGGCGTACAAGGAGCCGGCCACGAGAACGTAGTGGAAATGCGCAACGACGTAGTACGTATCGTGAAGCTGGATGTCGATGGGGGCGACCGCGAGGATCAACCCACTGAAACCGCCCATCGTGAAGACGAAGATGAAGCCGACCGCGAACAACATCGGTGTCTCGAAGCTCATCGAGCCCTGCCACATGGTCGCGATCCAGTTGAACACCTTGACCGCTGTCGGCACCGCGATCAACATCGTCGCGTACATGAAGAACAACTGCCCTGTCAACGGCATGCCCGAAGTGAACATGTGGTGCGCCCACACGATAAACGACAGGATGGCGATCGACGAGGTCGCGTACACCATCGAGGCGTAACCGAAGAGCCGCTTGCGGGCAAAAGCCGGCACGATCTGGCTGACGATGCCGAAGGCCGGCAAGATCATGATGTAGACCTCGGGGTGACCGAAGAACCAGAAGATGTGCTGGTACATCACCGGATCACCGCCGCCAGCGGGGTTGAAGAAGCTTGTCCCGAAGTGCCGATCGGTCAACGTCATGGTGATCGCGCCGGCCAGCACAGGCATTACGGCGATCAGCAGGTAGGCCGTGATGAGCCACGTCCAGCAGAACATCGGCATCTTCATCAGCGTCATGCCGGGGGCGCGCATGTTGAGAATCGTCACGATGATGTTGATCGATCCCATGATCGAAGAGGCACCCATGATGTGCATCGCGAAGATGCCGGCGTCCATCGATGGGCCCATCTGCAACGTCAGTGGCGCGTACAGAGTCCAACCGGTCGATGGCGCTCCACCCGGCATGAAAAAGGAACTGACCAGCATGAGCGAGGCAGGGATCAGCAGCCAGAAGCTGAAATTGTTCATGCGCGCGAAGGCCATGTCCGAAGCGCCGATCTGCAGTGGCACCATCCAGTTGGCGAACCCCACGAACGCCGGCATGATCGCGCCGAAAACCATGATCAGACCGTGCATGGTCGTGAACTGATTGAACAATTCCGGATTAAGGAACTGCAGGCCAGGCTGAAACAGCTCAGCTCGGATCAGCAGCGCGAGCACGCCGCCGATCATGAACATCGTCAGGCTGAACAACAGGTACAGCGTCCCGATGTCCTTGTGGTTGGTGGCAAACACCCAGCGGCGCCAGCCGACCGGCGCTCCGTGGTGTTCGTCGTGCCCATGGTCGTCGTGGCCGGCCGCGTGGCCGTGGGGATCGAGGACTGCGCTCATGAAATCTTCCTTGGCAATTCGGGGATCGGCCGGCTTACTTGCCGCGCTGCGCCAGCACTTCGGCCGGCTGGACCAACTGCCCTGTCTTGTTCGACCAGGTGTTCTTGGTGTATGTGATGACGGAGGCGATGTCGGTGTCGCTCAGCTTGGCCCATGACGGCATCGCGCCGTTGTTCTGACCCTTCAGCAATACTTGAATCTGAATCGCGTGATCAGGATTCAGCACCTTTTCGTCGCCGTCGAGCGCCTTGATCGGGCCGGCGCCTTTGCCATTGGCCTGATGGCAAGCAGCACAGTTGCCCGCGTAGACCTTTTCGCCGCGCGCCAGCATGTCGGGCAAGGTCCAGACCTTGGTCGGATCGTCGAGCTTGGCCGCCGCTTCTTTCTTCTTGCCGGCAACCCAGGTGGAGTAGTCCGCTGCCGAGACCACTTTCACATGAATGGGCATGTACGAGTGCTCTTTGCCACAGAGCTTGGCACACTGCCCGTAGTAGTCGCCCACCTCTTGCGCACGAAACCACGTATCCCGCACGAAGCCCGGAATTGCGTCCTGCTGGATTCCGAGCGACTGCACTGCGAACGCGTGGATCACGTCCTCCGCCGTCGTGATGATCCGGACCTTCTTGTCGACCGGAACGACCAGCGGGTTGTCGACTTTCAGCAGATAGTCGGCCGGCGGCGCTTCCCCGTTCGGGCCCTTGGCGCCGTTGTTGGACATGGCACGGTGCGAACTGTCTAGCGTCGAGATGAAGGCGAGGCCTTCGCCCTCCCCCTTGATGTAGTCGTAGCCCCACTTCCACTGGTAGCCGGTCGTCTTGATCGTGAGATCGGCGTTGGTCGTGTCTTTCTGGGCGACAAGCACTTTGGTGGCGGGCAGTGCCATTACGATCACGATGAGGAAAGGAACGATAGTCCAGATGACTTCGACCACCACCGACTCATGAAAGTTGGCCGCCTTGTGTCCAGCCGCTTTCCGGTGCTTCCAGATCGAATAGAACATGATCGCGAAAACGGCCACGAAGATGACGGTGCACAGCACCATCATTGCGTTGTGCAGAAAGTACTGTTCCTGGGCGATCTTGGTCACGCCGACCGGCAAATTGAGCTGGCGAACGGAAGGGCCGCCAGCCAGATCGCTGACTGCATGTGCCGCGCCGCTGAACGCCGCGCCGGCCGCCAGCAGCAGATTCGCCGGCTTGTACTTTTTGCGCCAATTGCTCTTCATCGTGTTCACTTCTTGAAAACCAGTTAACCCTGTGACCGCATGTCGATGCCCGCTTGCGCACGCCTGCCTATTCAGGCGCTGCGCAATGCCATGCGAATCTCGCGCGCCAGCGCCGCGCGCAGCTCGGGGCGTACATAGCGCCCCACCCTGACCGAACGACCTTGTCCTGACACTTCGATCAGCGAGCGGTCTCCCGCCTGCGGCTCGATCCGTACTTGATGCGGCAAAAATTCTGCCCGCTCATAGTGACCGCCGTTCTCCAGTTCGACCACCAGCCGGCCACCCTGCAAAGCAATCTTTTCCCCGTCGGTCGCATGCCGCGCATACAGCATGAAAGCGACGCCGACCGCTGTCAGTTCGAGCCACGCGAACGGCAACACCAGAGGCGCCCCGTTGACCCAAAACACCGTGCCGATGCCGAGCGAAATGACGCACAGCGACGCGTAGAGCCAGCCGAGCTGGCTCGGCGTGACCGAGCAATTGCGCTTCAAAAACCAGTGGATGCTCTGGCCTGAAACAGTGGCAAATCGAAACACGGAATTCGTCAATGGGCGAGTTCGGCAAATCGGTGCGCCGCGACTGTCAGACCGATGTCCGATTAGCCTCGATCACGGGCCAATTCCCGCGAGTTCACGCATCGGCGGATTGTAGCGGGTGGTTTGTGCGCGAATCCCATCAGCCCGGCCGTCCGCGCTGCAGCATGGTGCGCATCTCGCGCAACGAAACGGCACTTTCGGACGAAAGCGAAACGCGTGGAGCCGGCTTGAATGCATGGCCGTAGATGATCTCGAAGGTCAGCGTGATGCGCCCTTCGTTTTCGGCGATGCCATGCAATTCGCTTAAAGCATCGCCCAGCCGCCTGCGCCAGCCTTTGCCGCGCAATTGTGCAAACCGCGCAGGATGCAGGTTGCGCCCGAGCGTGCGAAGTTCGGCCAGCGCCGCCTCCGGTGTGGCCCAGGTCAGCACGATGCGCTCCATGTCCATGACAGGCTCGGCAAATCCAGCGCCGACCAGCATGTCACCCCAGTCGTGCATGTCGGTGAACTCATGGCCGGCTGGCGGCCAGCCATGGCGTGCATAGAGGGCACGAAGCTCATGCACCGTGTCGGGGCCGAAACACGAAAACATGAGGAAGCCGTTGGTGGCGACCGAACGATGCCATTCGCCGATGAGCGCTTGCGGATCGGCCGCCATATGCAGCGCCATATTGGCCCATAGCAAATCGACGCCAGTCTCAGGCAAGCTATCGAATCGCGCAGCGCCGCCCTGCCAGCGGCGCGTGCTCCACCAGGGCATCGACACAGCCGATGCAGTGCGCTCGACCAGCCCGCGCTCCTGCTCCACGACATAGGACGCCGCCTTGGGATAGCGCTTCGACACCAGTGCGTGCGCCTCGAGCCCACCGTGCAGCGGCGACCAGTCGGCCCACGTCGCGGGCTGCGCCTTGATCCACTGCAATCGGTCCTCCATACGTCGGCCGATTTCTTCGTGCAGCCAGGGCGATCCTTCGGCCGGAACCCATCGCAACCAGCGTGCCGCCGCCGCGGGGTCGATGGTCGGTGGGCGGCGGTCGGGAGCAGTGGACATGGGCAGACCAGTATATTGAGCGATGTCCGGCCCTTGGCTCGCAGGCCTTTTGCGGCCGATCTCTTCATTGCGTCCTGCCTGGCTCGCGCACCTGCCGAGCCAGTGCGCGGTGTGCCACGCCTGGCCGTCGCGTCGCATGTGCGATGACTGCGTGATGCGCTTCGCGCCGCCGACGCTGCGTTGCCGGACCTGTGCGTCGCCGCTGCCCGATGGCCTTTCGCAGTGCGGCGACTGCGTAAAGCAGGCCCCGCCGCTCGACGCGTGCATGGCTGCGTGCGCCTACGTCTGGCCCTGGCCGGAATGCATCGCGCAGTTCAAGTTCAGAGGAGACGCCGGCTGGGCCGCTCCTCTCGCGACCTTGATGCGCAGCACACCCTGGGTAGAGCCGGCGCTCGATGCGTGCGACCTGGTGCTGCCGATGCCGCTGTCACGCGAACGGCTGCGCGAGCGCGGTTTCAATCAGGCATACGAACTGGCCTGTCGCCTGGCGCCCAAAAGCAAATGCGACGCGACCTTGCTGCTACGCACGCGCGAAACGACGGCGCAGAGCGGACTGACGCGCGCCGAGCGGCTGCGCAACCTTCAAGGCGCTTTCGCGTTGGAGCCCCTGCGCGCGACGGCGGTGCAAGGCAAGCGCATCGTGCTCGTCGACGATGTAATGACCAGTGGCGCATCGATGTTCTCGGCGGCGCAGGTTCTGCGAACGGCCGGCGCGGTGCACATCACGGCCGTCGTGCTGGCGCGCACCGATCCGCCGAGTTGATCGGCAGACCGTCGGGTGTTGCGCCCGTTGCGACAATGCGTGGATGTTTCATATCGTCCTGGTCGAGCCCGAGATTCCGCCCAACACCGGCAATGTGATTCGCCTTGCCGCCAACACCGGCTGCATGCTGCATCTGGTCGAGCCGCTGGGGTTTTCCATGGATGACCGGCTGCTGCGCCGTGCCGGACTGGACTATCACGAGTACGCCGAAGTGCGCCGATACGCCGGCTGGCAGCAATTGCTCGACAGCGAATCACCACCGCCCGATCACATGTTCGCGCTCACGACGCGCGGCAGCCGTCCGGTCCATGAGGTGGCATTTGCAGACGGCGACTGGCTGGTGTTCGGTTCGGAGACCAAGGGACTCGACCCCGGATTGCGCGACTCATTCCCCGAAGCGCAGCGACTGCGGCTGCCGATGCGAGAAGGCCAGCGCAGCCTGAACTTATCGAATGCGGTGGCAGTGACCGTGTTCGAAGCCTGGCGACAGATCGGGTTCAGATAACCCGATCTGTGCTGCATTACTTGTAGCGACGCACCACCGACTCGGCCACGCACGCCGGCTTGGGCGAGCCTTCCAGCTCGATCGTCGTTTCCCAGGTCATCTGCAGACCGTCGTTGGCAATCGGCTCCGCTGTCAGAAGCTTCATGCGCCCGCGCAGCCGACCGCCGACAGGCACAGGCGCCATGAAGCGGACACGATTCAAACCGTAGTTCACGCCCATGCGCGACTCGGTCACTTCGAAAGCCGCTTCGTAGAACTTCGGCAGCATCGACAGCGTGAGAAAGCCGTGCGCGATCGGCCCGCCGAAAGGTCCAGCCTTGGCGCGCTCAACATCGACATGAATCCACTGATGGTCGCCCGTCGCGTCAGCGAACCGATTCACCTGCTCCTGCGTCACGGTGATCCAGTCGCTCACCGCGACCTCCTGGCCAACGCAGGCGGCAAGATCCTGAAGGGTCTGGAATGTTTTCATGGCGGCACTCTAGCGCCGCGTCGGTCGGCGCGGCTGTCTGAAGCGTGACAGGGCTTGCCCCGATTGCGCTATGTTCGCGAGATGAGCTCAACCACCGCAACGGCTTCGAAGTCGCCCACCATTTATTTGCTGGCGGCGCATCCGCACTGGCGCGACTCGCGCGTCAATCGGCAGCTGGTGCGAGCCGCCCGCGGCGTCGAAGGAGTCGAAGTCAACGATCTCTACGACAGCTATCCCGACTATGCGATCGACGTCGAAGCCGAGCAAGCCAAGCTCGCTCGCGCCGATCTGGTCGTGCTCATGCATCCGATCCACTGGTATTCGATGCCGCCGCTTCAGAAGCTCTGGCTCGACGAGGTCTTGAGCTACGGCTGGGCTTATGGCACCGGAGGCACCGCGCTGGTTGGCAAGGACTTGTGGCTGGTCGCCACCACCGGCGGCCCTGAAGAGAGCTACCACCCGCAGAGCTACAACCGCTATTTCTTCGACGCGTTTTTGCCGCCCTATGAGCAGACCGGCGTGCTCTGCGGCATGCGCTTTTTGCCGCCGCTCATATTGCACGGCGCCCGCAGCGCAAGCGACGACGAGGTCCAGTCGCATGTCCAGACTTTCTCCGAGCGACTGGGCAGCTTTCCGAACTGGCCCGAGATCGACGCGCTCGGCGATTGCCCTACCTGCGTGGTACCGCCGACCGACCGGCCTCAAGAGGATGAGGATGCAGCGGCGATGTCGCGCGAATTCGGTAAGGCGCTGAGCAATGTTCCCGCTGCCATGTCCGGCACGGCAGAACGCGCCTGAGCATGGAACACGCACCGGTCTGGCTGACGAGCAGCCTCATCTATCTGGGCGCCGCCGTATTGGTGGTGCCGCTTTCCAAAGCGCTGGGCCTCGGTTCGATCATCGGCTACCTGGTGGCGGGCATTGCCATCGGCCCCTGGGGACTCGGACTGGTGTCGAGCGTCGAGGACGTCCTGCACTTTGCCGAATTCGGCGTCGTGTTGATGCTCTTTCTGGTTGGGCTCGAACTGGAGCCCAAGCGGCTCTGGAACTTGCGACGCCCGATCTTCGGCTGGGGCCTGGCGCAGGTCGCGAGCTGCGCCGTCGTGCTCTTCAGTATCGGCTGGTTGGCCGGCGCCGAATGGCGTGTCGCGCTGGTCGCCGCGCTGGGGCTCGCGTTGTCGTCCACCGCCATCGCCTTGCAGGTTTTCGGCGAGCGCAACCTGCTGAAGACCAGCAGCGGCCAGGCCGGCTTTTCGATCCTGCTGTTCCAGGACGTGGCCGCCATTCCGATCCTCGCGCTGCTGCCGTTGCTGGCCGGCGCTGCCGCTGGTGCACAGCAGGTGACAGGCCTCGACCGGCTCTTCGAAGGCCTGAAGATCGTCGGCGTGATCGCCGGCATCGTGTTGGGCGGCCGGCTCGCGTTGCGCCCCTTGCTGCGCTGGATCGCCCGCAGCAAAACGCCCGAAATCTTTACTGCCACCGCGCTGCTGTTGGTCGTCGCCATCGCGGCGCTGATGCAGTTCGTCCACTTGTCGATGGCCCTCGGCGCCTTCTTGGCCGGCGTGCTGCTGGCAGAAAGCGAATACCGACGCGAGCTCGAGACGGACATCGAGCCCTTCAAAGGCTTGCTGCTCGGACTCTTCTTCATCGCAGTGGGTATGTCGATCAACTTCGGCGTGTTGATCGCGCAGCCGCTGATGATGGCGTTGCTGGTCGTCGGCTTCATGGTCGTCAAGCTGGTGGTGATCTACGCGCTCGCCAAGGCGATGGGTATCCCGTACCAGCAGCGACCCGTGTTCACGTTGCTGCTGGCGCAGGGCGGCGAGTTTGCCTTCGTGGTGTTCCAGGCGGCCGGGCCCAACGTGTTGCCACCGGAAGTGACGTCGCTCCTCATCGGCGCGGTCGCGTTGTCGATGTTGTTGTCTCCATTGCTGTTGGTCGCAATCGACAAGTGGGTGCTACCCCGTTACAACGAATACGCGAAGAACGCAGGGCCGAAGATCGACGAAATTTCCGAGCAGCAGGAGCCCAAAGTGCTGATCCTCGGGTTCGGCCGCTACGGCCAGATCATTGGCCGCATGCTGTGGTCGCAAGGCCTGCCGCTCACCGTGCTCGATCACGATTCGGACACGGTCGAAGGCCTTCGTGAGTTCGGTTTCAGGGTGTTCTACGGCGACGCCACGCGGCTCGACCTGTTGCGCACAGCTGGCGCCGCAACGGCGCGGGTGGTGGTCGTGGCGGTCGACGACATCGAACAGTCGCTCACCATCGTCGACTTGTTGCGCGAGCACTTTCCCCAAGCCCGTGTGGTGGCCCGCGCACGCAACCTCAGGCACTTGTACCAATTGCGCGATCGCGGCGTGGAACACATCGAGCGCGAAGTGTTCGAGTCATCCCTGCGCAGCGCGCGCGCCACTCTTGAAGGGCTCGGCTGGCCAGCGTACGAAGCACGCGAAACGGCAATGCGGTTTCGCGCTCGGAACATCAAACTGATGGACGCGACCTATCCGCACTACAAGGACCGGGCCAAGGTGATCGCCGTGGCCAAGGAAGGCCGTCAGCAGTTCGAAGAACAGATGACGAAGGAACGCGAGGAGCGGCAGAAGCGGTCGGGAGTCGACTGGGGCAAGCTGGAATCGGAGGAAGAGCAGAGCTTGCCTTGAGGGATCCAGGACTGCGCGGACCTATCAGCGCACAGGGGCCCTCAGCTGGCAACCGCCTGATCCAGCCTCAACAACCGCACCGCATTTCCCTTCAAGATCCCCGGCACCACTTCCGGCTTGAACCCCGCCCCTTCGAAGTCTTTCAGCCACTTGTCGGGTGTGATGAGCGGGTAGTCGCTGGCAAAAAGAATCCGGTCTTTGAGCAGCGTGTTGGCGTATTGCACCAACTGCTTGGGAAAATACTTCGGGCTCCAGCCAGACAGGTCGATCCACACGTTGGGCTTGTGCGTCGCCACGCTCAATGCTTCGTCTTGCCACGGAAAACTTGGGTGCGCCATGACGATCTGCATGTCCGGAAAGTCGATGGCCACATCGTCCAGATGCATCGGGTTGCTGTACTCCAGGCGCAGTCCGCCACCGCAACGCATGCCCGAGCCGATGCCGCTGTGACCGGTGTGAAAAACGGCGGGCAAGCCGTACTCAGCAATGATTTCGTACAGCGGCCACGCCATCTTGTCGTACGGGTGAAACGCTTGCATCGTCGGGTGAAACTTGAAGCCCTTCACACCATAGTCTTCGATCAGTCGGCGCGCCTCGCGCGCACCCATTTTTCCCTTGTGCGGATCGATGCTGGCGAAGGCAATCATGATGTCGCTGTTCTTCTGCGCAGCCTCGGCGATCTCTTCGTTCGGGATGCGCCGGCGACCGGTGTTGGACTCGGCGTCGACCATGAACATCACCAGCCCGATCTTGCGTTCGCGGTAGTGGTCGATGCTCTCCTGAATGGTCGGCCGCTTGCCCGCCTTGAAGTACTTGTCTGCGGCGCGGTCGTACTCCTCGCCGTAGTTGTCGAACGGGTTCCAGCAGCTGATTTCGGCGTGCGTATGGGTGTCGATGGCAACGAGGTTGGCGTGGTCCATGGCGCTGTCTCCTATTTGTGGTCGGGCTGAGGGTAAGTCCCAATGTCGAGGTCGACTTTGCGCCTTGAATTGGTTATCTTGCATAACCATAATCGAAGCCAACACGGATTGCAATCATGACTCACCCCGATCTCCAGCTAGAAATCCTCGACGACGTCGCCGTGGTTCGCCTCACACGCAGCGCCAAGCGCAACGCGCTGTCCGACGGCCTCATCCTGGCGCTGCGCGACGCCTTCGAAAGCCTGCCCGACACGGTACGCGCCGCCGTCGTCGACGGCGAGGGTCCGCACTTCTGCGCGGGCCTCGATTTAAGCGAGCTGAAAGAGCGCGATGCCGGCCAGGGTATGAAGCATTCGCGCATGTGGCACGCCGCTCTCGAGCGCGTGCAATACGGGCCGGTTCCCGTCATCGCGGCACTGCACGGCGCGGTGGTCGGCGGTGGGCTCGAGCTGGCCAGCGCCTGCCACATCCGCGTGGCCGACACCTCGACCTTCTATGCGCTGCCCGAAGGCTCGCGCGGCATTTTTGTCGGCGGCGGCGGCTCGGTGCGCATCCCCAAGCTCATCGGCGTGGCCCGCATGACCGACATGATGCTCACGGGCCGCGTCTACAACGCCGAAGACGGCGAGCGCGTCGGCTTCGCGCAGTACCTGGTGCCCGAAGGCACCGCATTCGACAAGGCGCTCGAACTCGCCAGGCGCGTGGCCAAGAACGCGCCGCTCACCAACTACGCGCTGATGCACGCGCTGCCGCGTATCGCCGAACAACCGGCCGACCAGGGCTTCTTCACCGAAGCGCTGATCGCCGGCATTGCACAGAGCGCACCCGAAGCCAAGGAACGCGTGCGCGACTTCCTCGAGGGCCGCGCTGCCAAGGTCGCCAAGTCATGAGCACGGGCGCAGCCCCCAGATATCGTTCGCTCGCCTTCGGCGTCACGCGCGGGGTGCTGCGCGAAGGCGCATCGGGTACGCGTTACCTGAGCGCCGAAGCACCGTTGGTGGCAAGCGCAGAACGCATGACCGACCGACTCGTCCATTGGGCCGACGTCGCGCCCGATCGCACCTTTGTCGCGCGCCGCGAGCGCAAGGCCGATGGCAGCACCGGCGAATGGCGTCATGTGACCTTTGCGGAGGCGCTGCAGCATGCGCGGCGCATCGGGCAGGCGCTGCTCGACCGTGGGTTGAGCGCCGATCGGCCGCTCGCCATCCTGAGCGAGAACGGCATCGAACACGCACTCCTCGCGCTGGGTGCGCTCTACGTCGGCGTGCCGCACTGCTCGGTGTCGCCGCCCTACTCCGTCGTCAGTCAGGACTTTGAAAAACTGCGCCACGTGCTCGACACGCTGACGCCCGGCCTGGTGTTCGCGAGCGATGCGGCACGCTTCGGCCGCGCCATCACCGCAGCGGTACCGGCCGACACCGAAGTCGTGCTGGGCGAAGGCTCGATCGAAGGGCGCGCTGCGCTGTCTTTCGCCGAGCTCGACGCCACCGTCGCGACGCCGGCGGTCGATGCCGCGATGCGCGCCACCGGGCCCGACACGATCGTCAAGTTCCTCTTCACCTCGGGCTCGACCAAGCTGCCGAAAGCGGTCATCAACACGCACCGCATGTGGTGCGCCAACCAGCAGCAGTTGCGCCAGTCGATTCCGGCGCTGGAAGACGAGCCGCCGGTGCTGATCGACTGGCTGCCGTGGAACCATACCTTCGGCGGCAACCACAACGTCGGCATCGTGCTGGCCAACGGCGGCACGCTCTACATCGACGACGGCAAGCCGACGCCGTCGGGCATGGCCGAGACGCTGCGCAACCTGCGCGAGATCGCGCCGACGATGTACTTCAACGTGCCGACCGGTTTCGAAGTCATCGCCAACGCGATGGAAACCGACACCGTCCTGCGCAAGAACCTGCTTTCGCGCGTGAAGATGTTCTTCTATGCCGGCGCCGCGCTGTCGCAGCCGATCTGGGACAGCTTGCATCGCACGCAGGAAGCCGAAGTCGGCGAGCGCATCGTGATGGGCACCGGGCTCGGCATGACCGAGTCGTCGCCCTTCGCGCTCTACATCACCAGTCCGCAGGTGTCGTCCGGCGATCTGGGTTTGCCGGCACCCGGCATCGACTTGAAGCTCGTCGAGGTCGACGGCAAGACCGAGGTGCGCTACCGCGGGCCGAACATCACGCCTGGCTACTGGCGCGCGCCCGAAGCCACCGCCGAAGCCTTCGATGAAGAAGGCTTCTTCTGCACCGGCGACGCGGTGACCTGGATCGATCCTGACGACATCCACAAGGGCCTGCGCTTCGACGGCCGCATCGCCGAAGACTTCAAGCTGGCGACGGGTACCTTCGTGAGCGTCGGCCCGCTGCGCGCGAAGATCATCGCGGCCGGCGCGCCGTACATCCAGGATGTGGTGCTGACCGGCATCAACCTGAAGGAAGTAGGCGCGCTGATCTTCCCGACGCAAGCCGTGCGCAAACTCGCCGGCTTGCCCGCCGATACGCCGATGCAAGACGTGCTGCAGAGCACGCCGGTGCAGATCTACTTTCAAGACGTGGTCGACACGCTGGCGCGGCACGCGACCGGCAGTGCCAATCGCATCGCGCGGGCGCACCTCGTGTCCGTGCCACCCTCGATCGACAAGGGCGAAGTGACCGACAAGGGCTCCATCAACCAGCGCTCGGTGCTGAAGCATCGCGCTGTGGAGGTCGAGGCGCTGCACACCGGCGCGCTGCCGTACACCTTGCAACCGAAATTGCAACCGACACCCCGAGGAGACAAGCAATGAAGATCGAAGGACAAGCCGCACTGGTCACGGGCGGCGCATCGGGCCTGGGCGAAGCGACCGCACGCGAGCTCGCGCGCCTGGGCGCCAAGGTCGCCGTGCTCGACCGCAATGCCGAGCTCGCAGCGAAGGTCGCAGCCGACATCGACAAAGAGTTTGGAGACGGCTGCGCCGTGGCGTGCGCGTGCGACATCACCGACACCGCGAGCGTCATCGCCGCGCTAGACAAAGCCGCCGCGGCGCACGGCCCGGCGCGCATTCTGATGAACGTCGCGGGCATCGGCAGTGCGAAACGCATCGTCGGCAAGGACGGCAATCCGGCGCCACTCGAAGACTTCGTGCGCGTGGTCAATATCAACCTGATCGGCGGCTACAACATGGCGCGGCTCTTCGCCGCGGCCTGCGCCAAGCTCGATCCACTCGACAACGGCGAGCGCGGCGTGATGCTCTTCACCGCTTCCGTCGCCGCCTTTGATGGCCAGGTCGGCCAGCAGGCTTACAGCGCATCGAAAGGTGGGCTGGTCGGCATGACCTTGCCGATGGCGCGTGACCTGGCGCAGCACGCCATCCGCGTGTGCACCATCGCGCCGGGCTTGTTCGCCACGCCGTTGCTGATGGAACTGCCCGAACCAGTGCAAAAATCGCTGGCTGCATCGATCCCGTTTCCGCCGCGGCTGGGCAAGCCTTCGGAGTTCGCCGAGCTCGCCTGTCACATCGTCACCAACGGCCACCTGAACGGCGAAGTGATTCGCCTCGACGGTGCGTTGCGAATGGCGCCGCGCTGAAACCTGGGCAGCCGTGCCTTCGTCTTTCGCTTTTGCTTTCGCCATTTCAATTCGGTTCGTTCCCCCGGAGACAGTCAGATGAAGTTCGCCAAAACAGTCCTCGCCACCGCCTTTGCCTTGGTGGCCGCAGCCGCGCACGCCGACCTCACCATCGGCGTGGTGCAACCCCTGACCGGCCCGGCCTCGGGCCTCGGTATTCCCGTCAAGAACGCGGTTGCCCTCTGGCCCAAGACCATCGCCGGTGAAACCCTCAAGGTCATCGTGCTCGACGACGCGAGCGACCCGACGGCCGGCGTCAAGGCGACGCAGCGGCTCATCACCGAAGACAAGGTCGACGTGCTGGTCGGCTCGACCGCCACGCCGGTAGCGATTCCAATGGCCGAAGTGGCGGCCGAATCGGGCACGCCGCAGATCTCGACCGCACCGGCATCGCTGCCGCCCGGCAAGGACAAGTGGATGTTCCGCCTGCCGCAATCGAACGCGGTGATGGCGGTCGCGGTCGTCGGCCACATGAAGAAGATGGGCGTGAAGACGGTCGGCTTCCTCGGCTACACCGACGCTTACGGCGAAGGCTGGCTGAAAGACTTCACGGCAGAAGCCGAGAAGAACGGCATCAAGATCGTCGGCACCGAACGCTTCGCCCGCGCCGACACCAGCGTGACCGCGCAAGCGCTCAAGCTCACCTCGGCCAACCCCGACGCCATCCTGATCGTCGCCTCGGGCAGCGGTGCGGGCATGCCGCAAAAGGCCATCATGGAGCGCGGCTTCAAGGGCAAGGTCTACCAGACGCACGCCGCCGCCACGCAAGACCTGATGCGCACCGCAGGCAAGGATGCCGATGGCGCCTACGTGGTGTCCGGCCCGGCCGTCATCGCCGAGCAACTGCCCGACAGCCATCCTTCGAAGAAGATGGCGATCGCCTTCGTCGAAACCTACGAGAAGGCTTACGGGCCGGGCTCGCGCAACCAGTTCGCCGGCCACGGATCGGACGCGCTCGTCGTGCTCGAAAAAGCGGTACCGATCGCGCTCAAGAAGGGCAAGCCCGGCACGCCGGAGTTTCGCGCTGCACTGCGCGATGCGCTCGAAACCATGGGCCGTACGGTGCTGGCGCACGGCGTCATCAACTGGTCGCCGACAGACCATTGGGGCTACACCAACGAAACCGGCGTGATGCTGAAAGTCGTCGACGGCAAGTTCAAGGTCGAGCAGTAAACACACACACGCAGAAAGCCGGCCCGTCACGTTATGGATTTTTCGATCGCCAGCATCCTGACGCTGGACGGGCTCACCAACGGCGCGATCTACGCGCTGTTGGGCATGGGCATCGTGCTCGTGTTCACGGTCACCCGCGTCATCTTCATTCCCCAGGGCGAGTTCGTTGCGTACGGTGCACTGACCCTGGCGATCTTTCAAACCGGCAAGGTGCCGGGCACGGTGTGGCTGCTGCTCATCCTGGCGGCGGTCGCGGCGCTGATGGAGCTGGTCACAACGTGGCGGCACCGTGGCGGCAACGCTGCAGCCGCAGCGCCCGCACTCAAGGCGGCACTCAAGACCTTCGTCATTCCGGCGGTGATCTGCGCGGTGTCGGCCTGGGCCGGGCCGCGCAATTTGCCGCTGGCGGTGCAGGCGCTGCTCACCATCTGCATCGTGACCGCCTTCGGTCCGCTGGTGTACCGCGTGGCATATCAATCGCTGGCCGGATCGAGCTCGCTGGTTCTGCTGATCGTCTCGGTCGGCGTGCACTTCGCGATGACCGGTCTCGGACTCTTGTTCTTCGGTGCCGAAGGCTTTCGCAATCCGTCGTTCTGGGATGTGCGCTTTGCACTTGGCCCGCTCAACCTGAGTGGGCAGACGATCATCATCTTCGGCGCGTCGGCGGCGTTGATCGTGCTGCTGTGGCTCTTCTTCGAGCGCAGTCTGTATGGCAAGGCGCTGCGCGCGACCGCGGTCAACCGCCTCGGCGCGCGGCTCATGGGCATCTCGACGCAGAACGCGGGGCAGCTCACCTTCGCGATGGCCGGCCTCATCGGCGCACTGTCGGGCCTGCTCATCGGGCCGACCACGACGATCTTCTACGACTCCGGTTTTCTGATCGGCCTCAAGGGTTTCGTGGCGGGCGTGATCGCCGGCCTGTCGAGCTATCCCGGCGCGCTCCTTGGTGCGCTAGCGGTCGGCATCATCGAATCGTTCGGCTCGTTCTGGGCCAGTGCTTTCAAGGAAGTAATCGTGTTCACCATCATCCTGCCGGTGCTGCTGTGGCGCTCGCTGGCCAGCGGTGGATCGGACGAGGAGCACTGACATGGCACTTGCTTCCACTCTCGATTCACTGCCCACCGGGCCGGCACGCAGGAACGTTGTGCGGGCCTGGGGGCCGCTGCTCGCCATCCTCGTCCTGGTCGCGCTGCCCCTGCTGCCGCTGCCCGACTTCTGGATCCTCCAGCTCAACTACATCGGCATCTACGCGTTGCCCGTACTCGGCCTGGTGCTGCTCACCGGCGTCGGCGGCCTGACCTCCTTCGGGCAAGCCGCCTTCGTCGGCATCGGCGCGTACACCACCGCCTATTTGACGGTGAACCTGGACATGTCGCCATGGTTGACGCTCTTCATTGGCCTGGGCCTGACCGCTCTCAGTGCGGCCTTCATCGGCGTCATCACCCTGCGCATGTCGGGCCACTACCTGCCGCTGGCGACCATCGCCTGGGCGCTGGCGCTCTACTACCTCATGGGCAACCTCGATGCGCTCGGCAAATACGACGGCATCCTGGGCGTCAAGGGCCTGTCGCTGTTCGGCTTCGAGTTCGGCAAGCAGCGGATCTTCTATGCGTTGGTCTGGGCGCTGGTGCTGATCGCTTCCTTCGCCGTCATACGGCTGCTCGATTCACGCAGCGGCCGCGCCATCCGCGCGCTGGCCGGCGGCTCGCAGATGGCCGAGGCGATGGGCGTCAACACGCTGCGCTTCAAGATCGGCATCTTCGTACTGGCGGCGCTGTTCGCGTCGGTGTCGGGCTGGCTCTATGCGCACTTCCAGCGGACGGTGAACCCTTCGCCGTTCGGTCTGAAGATGGGCATCGAGTACCTCTTCATGGCCGTGCTGGGCGGCGCGGCGCACGTGTGGGGCGCAATCGCCGGCGCCGGTATCGTCAAGCTGCTGGAAGACCAGTTGCAGGTGCTGCTGCCGCGGCTGATCGGCACCAGCGGCAACTACGAACTCATCGTCTTCGGCATCATGATCGTGCTGGTGCTCAAGTACCTGCCGGACGGCGTTTGGGCCTTCGTCGACCGGCGCCTGCCGCGACCGCACCGGGCGCGAGACTGGGGTGACGGCGCTAACGTTACCGAGTTGCCCACACGCACCCGGCCGGCCGCCGGCGAATTGGTGCTCGACGTGCAGGCCATCCGCAAGACCTTCGGCGGACTGGTGGCCGTCAACGACATCAGTTTTCAGACGCGCGCCGGGCAAGTCGTCGGGCTGATCGGGCCGAACGGTGCGGGCAAGTCGACCACGTTCAACCTGGTTACCGGCGTGCTCGGGTTGTCCGGCGGCACGGTCAAGTTCCGCGGTGAGCGCATCAGCGGCCTGCCCTCCCGCAAGATCGCCGAACGTGGCGTCGCGCGCACCTTTCAGCACGTGAAGATGGTGCCCGACATGACGGTGCTGGAGAACGTCGCACTCGGCGCGCATCTGCGCGGCCGCAAGGGCGCCATCGCCGCGATGCTGCGCACCGACCGCGGTGAAGAGCGCGCACTGTTCCGCGAAGCCGAGCGGCAACTGCAGCGCGTCGGCATGGGCGACATGACGAACGAGCTGGCCGGCAACCTCGCGATGGGCCAGCAGCGGCTGCTGGAGATCGCCCGCGCCCTCTGCGCCGACCCGGCCTTGCTGCTGCTCGACGAACCCGCCGCCGGCCTGCGCCACAAGGAGAAGCAGGCGCTGGCCGATGTGCTGCGCGGCCTGCGGGCGGGCGGCATGAGCATCCTGCTGGTCGAACACGACATGGGCCTGGTGATGGACATCTGCGACCACATCGTGGTGATGGAGTTCGGCACGCATTTGATGGAAGGCACGCCCGGCGAAGTGCAGCGCAGCGACAAGGTGCGCGCGGCTTACCTGGGCACGGAACACTGATGACCACACCTCTTCTCCAGATTCGAGACCTGCATGCCGGCTATGGCCGCGCCGAGGTGCTGCATGGCATCGACCTGCAAGCCGGCGAGGGCAGCGTCGTGACGGTGATCGGCCCCAACGGCGCGGGCAAGTCGACCTTGCTCAACGCGCTCATGGGGGTGCTGCCAGCCAAGGGGGTCATCGAGTATCGCGGGCAGTCGATCGCCGCGCTGTCGCTCGAAGAACGCGTGATGCTCGGCATCGCGCTGGTGCCCGAAAAGCGCGAGCTCTTCGGCACCATGCCGGTCGAAGACAACCTCGTGCTCGGCGCGTTCCGGCAGGTGCGCATCGGCAACCGGCAATGGCGCGACCAGATCGACCAGGTCTACACGCTGTTTCCCCGCCTCAAGGAGCGACGCACGCAATTGGCGGGCACGCTGTCGGGTGGCGAGCGGCAGATGCTGGCGGTGGGCCGCGCGCTGATGTCGCGGCCATCGCTGCTGATGCTCGACGAGCCGAGCCTGGGGCTGGCGCCGCTGGTGGTGCAGGAGATCTTCCGCACGGTGAGTGCGCTGCGTGCCACCGGCGTGACCATCTTGCTGGTCGAGCAGAACGCACGCGCTGCGCTCGAAGTGGCCGACCACGGGTATGTGCTGGAGATGGGCAGCGTGAGCCTCGAAGGCGCGGCGCGCGATTTGGCAGGGGATTCGCGGGTCATCGATACCTATCTGGGCGCTGCGCGGGCCTGAGCGCACGCGCGATCACATGAACTACCAACCCAACCCCGAAGACGTCCGCTTCGTCCTGCACGCCGTGCTCGACGCGACGCCGCAACTCCGTGCCCTTGCACCATTCGCCGAGATCGACGAAGACCTGCAAATTCAGGTACTCGACGAAGCCGCGAAGTTCGTCGCCGAAGTCGTTGCGCCGGTGAACCGTGCGGGCGATGAAATCGGCTGCCGCCTGGTCGATGGCGAAGTCATCACGCCGCCCGGTTTTCGTGAGGCCTACGCAGGCTTTCAGCAAGGCGGATGGCCTGCCCTGTCAGCTGCGACCGAAGACGGCGGACAAGGCTTGCCGGGCGTGCTAGAAGCGATCGTGTTCGAGTGGTTGAGCGGTGCCAACCACGGCCTGACGATGGCGCCGGGCTTGCTGCACGGTGCCTATGAATGCCTGAAGCACCATGCCAGCGCTGAACTGAAGCAACGCTATCTGACGAAGATCGCGACCGGCGAGTGGCTCGCCACGATGTGCCTGACCGAAGCGCATGCCGGCAGCGACCTGGGCCAGGTGCGCACGCGCGCCGAGCCGCAACTCGACGGCAGCTATCGCGTCAGCGGCGCCAAGATTTTCATCTCCGGCGGCGAGCACGACCTGACGACCAACATCGTTCACCTGGTGTTGTGCCGGCTGCCGGATGCACCCGCAGGGCCCAAAGGGTTGTCTCTGGTCCTGATCCCGAAGGTGTTGCCCGACGGCCGACGCAACGCGGTGCAGTGCGACCGCATCGAAGAGAAGATGGGCCTGCATGGCAGCTCGACGTGCAGCATGCGTTTCGACGGCGCGGAAGGCTGGCTGATCGGCGAGCCGAATCGCGGTTTGGCCGCCATGTTCGTCATGATGAATTCGGCCCGGCTGCACTGCGCGATGCAGGGCATCGGCCTGCTCGACGCCGCTTGGCAAAAGGCCGATGCGTATGCCAGCGAGCGGCGACAGATGCGCGCGCCGGCGCAAGCGAACGTCGCAGCGCCAGCATCGCGCGGCGCTGAATCGGCTGACCTTATCGCCGAGCACCCAGCAATGCGCCGCATCCTCGATACGCAACGCGCCTGGATCGACGGCGCCCGCGCCATCGCCTACCGCACCGCCATTCAACTCGACGTTGCAAAGCACGCGTCGGACGTCAAGACGCGCGACCGCGCGCAGCGCTGGTGCGCCCTCGTCACGCCGGTGATGAAAGCCACCTGTACACAGCAAGCCTTCAGCGGCGCGAGCGAATGCCTGCAGGTCTTTGGCGGCCATGGCTACGTACGCGAGTGGGGCATCGAACAGGTGGTGCGCGATTCGCGCGTGACCATGATCTACGAAGGCACCAACGAGATCCAGGCGATCGATCTGCTGGTGCGCAAAGTGCTGGTCGACGGCGGCACCGGCATGTCGGGCGTGCTGATCGAGATGCGTGACCAGCTCGAGGCCTCGCGCGAAACCGATGCCGACGTGCAGCGGCGTCTCGCCCAGTTGCGCTATCTCACCACCACGCTGGCAATGGCCGCCCACATCGATCCGGTCCTGCCTTACGAGGTGGCCGACGACTACCTACGGGTCGTCATGATCGTGATGCTGGCATGGGCCTGGGCGCGCATCGACGTGGCGGCGGCGGTGGCCAATGTCGAGTCGAGCCGCTGGTCGCGACCTTCAGCGGCATTCCGGCGCTGGGTACTGCCCGAATTCGACATGCGGCTCGGCATCGTCAAGCGCGCGTGCGACGTGGTGATCGCGGCGCAGGCCGAGCGGACGACCGCTCCGACGACCGCGTGACGCAGGCAGATCGCGGCGCTACGCTCGGCACATGACCACCGCCCGAAAAAAATCAGCAGCGGTCGCTATGTCGCAAGCCGAGCATCCCGCCGCCGCGTCGCGCCACGACCGCACCGATCGCCTCGACAGCCGGGTGCTCGAAGAACTGGTCGGCTACAACACGCGGCGCGCCTGGTCGATGATCAGCGCGGTGTTCTCCGAGCGCATGGCGCCGTACGGACTGAAGCAAGTCGATTTTTCAGTGCTGTCGCTGCTGGGGCACAACCCCGGCGCGACTTCACGCCAGCTCTGCAGCACGCTCGACATCCTGCCGCCGAACCTCGTGAGTCTGGTGGCGACGATGGACAGCCGCGGGCTGATCGAGCGGCGCCCGCATCCGCGCGATGGCCGTGCGGTCGGCCTCTACCTGACTCCCGCTGGCGAGAAGCTGGTGCACGAAGCCGAGCAGGCTGTGGTGCAGCTCGAACTGGAGGCCAGCGCCCGGCTCACCCCGCGCGAGCGGGACACGCTCATCAAGCTGCTACAGAAAATCTATCTGTAGGCTGAAGCGGGCGCCGGCGCCGATCTCGGCCGCGTCTCAGGCCGGGTCGCGCACGTCGGCCACCGGCTTGCTGCCGAAATCCGGCCGTTCGAGGTAAGCCAGCACCTTGGTGGCGGCCGCATCGGGCGAGTCGAGCAGCCCTTTCTCCTGCATATCGACGAAGCGACCACGGTCTGCGAAGAGGGCAGGATCGGTAGCGCGCATCTGCACCTGCATGTCGGTGTCGATCACGCCCGGTGCCAGCGACACGATGCGTGCGCCGTTCGGCGCTGCGGCTTCTTCGAGCGCCACGGCGCGCGTGAAGTGGTCCATGCCGGCCTTGGCGGCGCAGTACGACGCCTGGCTCGCCATCGCGTTGCGCCCGAGGCCCGACGATATGTTCAGCACCTTGCGCACGCTGCGCCAGTCTTTGGTCGCATGCAAGAAAACAGAGGTCAGCAGCAACGGTGCCTCGAGGCCGACGCGCATGGCTTGCGCAAGCACCGCCACGTCGGCCGTGGCCAGCGGACGCGGATCGCCGATGGTGCCTGCGTTGTTGATGAGCGTCACCTCGTCGAACGCCTGCCCGTCTTGCAGCGCGAGCCACGCCGCCACGCGTTCGGCCGCAGCCACCGGGTCGGCCAGGTCTTGCTCCCATTGCTCGAGACCGGTGCCGCGTGAGCTCGCCTGCTCCGCGAGTGAGGGATCGCTGCGGCGCGAAATGCACAGCAGCTTGTTTCCCGGCTGCAGCAGGCGGCCGGCCATGGCGCGACCCATGCCGCGCGAGGCACCGGTAAGAATGATGAGACGTGATGTGGTCATGGGGTGAGCTCCGGGTCGGCGGTGCATGAAAAAGGAAAGCCGCCATCATGCACAAGCCACCGGCGCGCGTTACAGCGGCGAGCTGATCGGCAATCCGCCGCTCGGCTATGCGTCGCTCAGGCTGGGTGCATTGGGTGCGGCTTCAGGGTCCGACAGTGCCACGGACGGCACCGGTCCACAGCTCTCGGCGATCGTGCGGCTGCGGACTTCGTTAGTGGCTTTTTTCAGCGCGAGGCTGGTCCGGTCCATCCGCTGCGGCGCCCAGGGGCTCCAGCAGCTTCAAACTGGCGCGCACCGCTGTCGGCGGCGTCGTCGAGTCGGCCGAGCAGCGTCACCGTTTCCTGAACACGATTCGCCATCTCGTCACCCAATTGCTTGGGCGAACGGCTGACGACGATGACGATCAGAATTCCGGCGCCGACGATCGAGAAAAGCCCTGCGAAAAACTCCGCTTGTGTAAACAGTTCCATGATCTTTTCTCCGTTGCTGACGCCGATGAGCAATGTGTCGAACAACGAGTCTCACATGTGACGCGCGGAGTTCCTATTCGCCTTTTGGCTAACTCGCCCGTATGCTTTTCGGCGCAGCCCGTCGGGCTTAAAACTAAAGGCCTCAAACATCGGCATGAAGAACACGATATGGTCCTTTCGCGCCGCACAAAGCGCGAGGGATAACACTGAGAAACAAAAACAACACGAAAAGGTCAGACGCGCTCGAGGATGACCGCGATGCCCTGACCGACGCCGATGCACATCGTGCACAGCGCATAGCGGCCGCCACCCTTGTGCAACTGGTTCACCGCAGTCGTTGCAAGCCGCGCGCCGCTGGCGCCCAACGGATGGCCCAAAGCAATGGCACCCCCGTTGATGTTGACGCGTGCGTCGTCGTCCTTCAAGCCGAGCAGCCGCAGCACCGCGAGGCCCTGCGCCGCAAAGGCTTCGTTGAGCTCGATCACGTCCATCTGGTCGATCGTCAAGCCAGTGAGCGCCAACACTTTTTGCGTGGCAGGTGCCGGGCCGATGCCCATCACGCGGGGTGGCACACCGGCCGTCGCCATGCCGACGACACGCGCACGGGGTATCAGACCGTTCTTGGCCGCCATCGACTCGCTCGCCAGCAGCAGAGCGCATGCGCCGTCGTTCACACCGCTGGCGTTACCTGCCGTGACGGTGCCATCGGGACGCACCACGCCCTTGAGCTTGGCAAGTGCTTCCATCGTCGTGTCGCGCGGATGTTCGTCCTTGCTCACAACGATGGCCTCTCCCTTTTTCTGCGGCACGGTGACAGACACGATCTCGCTGTCGAAGAAGCCCGACTTCTGCGAAGCGACAGCCCGCTGCTGCGATGCGAGCGCCATGCGGTCTTGCGCTTCACGCTCGATCTTGTAGTCGGTCGCAACGTTCTCGGCGGTCTCGGGCATGGAGTCCACGCCATAGAGCTCTTTCATTTTCTTGTTGATGAAGCGCCAGCCGATTGTCGTGTCGTACACCGCGTTGGCGCGACCGAAAGCGCTCTCGGCCTTGGGCATCACGAACGGTGCGCGGCTCATGCTCTCGACGCCACCGGCGATCATCAACCCCGCCTCGCCGGCCTTGATGGCACGCGCTGCGGAGCCGACTGCGTCGAGCCCCGAACCGCAGAGCCGGTTGATCGTGGCGCCGCCGAGTTCGAGCGGCAGTCCCGCCAGCAACGACGACATGCGCGCCACGTTGCGGTTGTCTTCGCCGGCCTGGTTGGCGCAGCCGTAGAGCACGTCGCCGACGGCTTGCCAGTCGACTTGCTTGTTGCGCTCCATCAAGGCGCGCAGCGGCACGGCGCCAAGGTCGTCGGTGCGAACGCTGCTGAGAGCACCGCCGTAGCGGCCGAAGGGCGTGCGGATGGCGTCGCAAATAAAGGCTTCGTTCTTGCTCATGGTCTTGTCTCTTTCAGGTAGTTGTCAGGCGGCGATCGGAAGGCCGACCAGCTTCTCTAATTCGTCGTGGGAGAGGCCTTCGACCTTGTCGATCAGCTTCAGCCCATCGGGCGTGCATTCCAGCGTAGCCAGGTCGGAATACACGCGCTTCACGCACCCGATGCCGGTCAGCGGATAGGTACATTCCTTGACCAGCTTGCTCGCACCCTGCTTGGTCAGCAGGTCCATCATCACCCAGGTCTGCTTGGCGCCGATGGCAAGGTCCATGGCACCGCCGACGGCCGGAATCGCGTCTTTTTCGCCGGTGTGCCAATTGGCCAGGTCGCCGGTGGCCGACACCTGGAAAGCCCCGAGCACGCAGATGTCGAGATGGCCGCCACGCATCATGGCGAAGCTGTCGGCGTGGTGGAAGAAAGAGCCGCCGGGCAGCAGCGTGACGGGCTGCTTGCCGGCGTTGATGAGGTCGTAGTCTTCTTCGCCAGCCGCGGGCGCGGGGCCCATGCCGAGGATGCCGTTCTCGCTTTGCAGGATGACTTCGCGGCCCGCAGGCAAGTGGTTGGCGACGAGCGTCGGCTGGCCGATGCCGAGGTTGACGACGGCGCCGTCGAAGATGTCTTGTGCAACGCGGGCAGCGAGCTGGTCTTTGGTGCGGCGTTGGTAGGTTGCGGTTGTGGTGGTCATGTTCATGCTGCCTTCTTGAAGCCACCGGCCTGCGTGGCGACACGCTCGATCTGGACGACCTGGTGAACGAAGATGCCCGGCGTGACGATGGTCTCCGGGTCGAGCGTGCCGAGTTCGGCGATCTCGTGCACGGTGGCGATTGTCTTTTTCGCGGCCATGGCCATCACCGGGCCGAAGTTGCGCGCGGCCTTGCGATAGACCAGGTTGCCCCAGCGGTCGCCGCGCTCGGCCTTGATGAGCGCGACGTCGCCTTGAATCGGGTACTCGAGCACGTACTGAACGCCATCGATGACGCGCGTTTCGCGGTCGCCCGACAACTGCGTTCCGTAGCCGGTTGGGCAAAAGAATGCGCCGATGCCAGCACCTGCTGCGCGAATGCGCTCGGCAAGATTGCCTTGCGGTACCAGTTCGAGCTCCAGCTTGCCGGTGCGGTACAGGCCATCGAACACCTGGCTGTCGGCCTGGCGCGGAAAGCTGCAGATGATCTTGCGCACGCGGCCCGCCTTGAGCAGCGCAGCAAGTCCCGCCTCGCCGTTGCCGGCGTTGTTGTTGACGATGGTCAGGTCCGTTGCGCCTTGCGCGATCAGGCCGTCGATCAGTTCGTTGGGAATGCCGGCGGTGCCGAAGCCGCCGATGAGAACGGTCGAGCCGTCCTGGATGCCGGCCATCGCTTCAGCGATGGAGCGGGCGATCTTGTTGATCATGGAATTTGTCTCCTGTGGGTTAGGGAACAGTGAGGGAAATTACCGAGAAATCCGTCTGCGTGTTCGCTCATTGTTCGACTGCCAATTTGTTCGCATATAGAACAATTGTTCTTATAATGAATTTTAGGAGATCCATTGCGCCATGGCAACCACCGCGAAACAAACCGACACGCCCCGCCCTGGCGATACCTATGTGCAGTCGTTCGCGCGCGGCCTCGAGGTCATTCGGTCGTTCAACGCCAGCGCACCGCGGCAAACGCTCAGCGAGGTCGCCGCGGCCAGCGGGCTCACGCGAGCCGGCGCACGACGCATCCTGCTCACGCTGCAGACTTTGGGCTATGTCGAGAGCGACGGCAAGCTCTTCGCGCTGACGCCGCGCATCCTCGACCTCGGCTTTGCCTACCTGTCGTCGATGCCGATCTGGAACCGCGCCGAGCCGGTGATGGAGGCGTTGGTGCAGCAGGTGCACGAGTCGTGCTCGGCCGCCGTGCTCGACGCCACCGACATCGTCTACGTGATGCGCGTGGCCACGCAAAAGATCATGAGCATCAGCCTGGGCGTCGGCTCACGGCTGCCAGCCTGGTGCACGTCGATGGGCCGGCTTCTGCTGTCCGACCTGGACGATGCCGAAGTGCTCGCGCGGCTCGAAGCCGCACCGCCGGAAGCGCTGACCAAGCACACCGTGACCGATGTCGATGCCTTGCTCGCCAAGGTGGTTCAGGCCCGCAAGCAACGCTGGTGCCTGGTCAATCAGGAACTCGAAGAAGGGCTCATCTCGATCGCCGCGCCCATCGTGAATCGCTCTGGCCGCATGGTCGCCGCGCTCAACATCAGCGGGCAGGCCAATCGCACCAGTGCCAAGGTGATGCAGGAGACCATGCTGCCGGCTCTGCTTGCCTCGGCGCAGCAGATTTCGCGTTTGCTCTGAGCCGCTTCTATCGCAGCACCGCGCTCTATCAGCCGAGGCCGAGCATCCGCCGATTCATCGCGGCGCCTGCGCCATCGCCACCGCTTGCCTTGTCACTTGCATCGCCAGCCGCGAAGTCATCGAAGGCTCGGTCCGCCACCCGAATGATGTGCTCGGCGATGAACGTCGCGCCTTCCCGCGCGCCGTCTTCAGGGTGCTTGATGCAGCACTCCCACTCCAGCACGGCCCAGCCCGGAAAGTCGTATTGCGCCATCTTCGAGAAGATCGCCTTGAAGTCGACCTGCCCGTCACCCAGCGAACGGAAGCGCCCTGCCCGATTGATCCAGCTCTGAAAGCCGCCGTACACGCCCTGCTTGCCGGTCGGGTTGAACTCGGCGTCTTTCACATGAAAGATCTTGATGCGCTCGTGGTAGTGGTCGATGTAGGCCAGGTAGTCGAGCTGCTGCAGCACGAAGTGGCTCGGGTCGTAGAGCAAGCAGGCGCGCGGATGGTTGCCGACGCGCTCTAAAAACATCTCGTAGGTCACGCCGTCGTGCAGGTCTTCGCCCGGATGAATCTCGTAGCAGACGTCGACACCGGCATCGTCAAAGCGGTCGAGGATGGGCTTCCAGCGCCGCGCGAGTTCATCGAACGCGGTCTCGATGAGTCCCGGTGGGCGCGGCGGCCATGAGTACAGGTACGGCCAGGCGAGCGCGCCCGAAAAGGTCGCATGCGCGGTCAATCCCAGGTTCTGCGAGGCCTGCGCCGCGTACATCAGTTGCTGCACCGCCCACTGCTGGCGCGCCGCCGGATTGCCGCGCACTTCGGGCGCTGCGAAGGCATCGAAAGGCTCGTCGTACGCCGGATGCACCGCGACCAACTGGCCTTGCAGATGCGTCGACAGCTCGGTGATCTCGACGCCGTGACGCGCCAGCTTGCCTTTGAGTTCATCGCAATAGGTCTTGCTTTCAGCAGCGATCCTGAGGTCGATGAGCCGTGGATCGCACGGAATCTGAACGCCCTTGTAACCCAGCCCGGCAGCCCAGGCGCCGAGCGATTCGAGCGTGTCGAACGGCGCGGCATCGCCGAGAAACTGGGCCAGAAAAATGGCGGGGCCTTTGATCGTTTTCATGGTGTTTGTCTCATGGCTCTTGTCTCCTTGCAAAACCGCAATCGGTTCGCGGAATGGTAGGCAATGCTAGCCTCGGCGTCATGTTCAATCCCTCTCAGGAAGAAGTTCGCCGCTTCTTCTGCGACGTCTACACCAAGCAACGCCAGGGCTTGCCGATGGAGCCGCTCGAAACCATCGCCGCCGGCTGGATCGACGTGCACCCTGAATATGCTGACGACCTCGCCGATGCCGACGCGGCCGTGGCGCGCATCTACGACGGCGCGAACGGACGCGAAAACCCTTTCCTGCATCTGTCGATGCACCTGTCGATCAGCGAGCAATGTTCCATCGACCAGCCGCGCGGCATCCGCCAGGCTGTCGAGTTGCTCGCCGCACGACGCGACTCACTGCTCGACGCGCACCACGAGGCGATGGAATGCCTCGGCCAGATGATGTGGGAGAGCCAGCGTGCCGGACGCCCGCCCGATGGCGATGCTTACACCGCCTGCGTGCAGCGCCGCGCCACGCGAGATTGACGGGCGTCGCGCCTACAGCTGAACGCCGCGCGTGAGCGCGCCGTCGACCACCAGGTTGGTACCGGTGATGAAACTCGCCGCCGGGCTCGCGAGAAACGCTGCAGCGTTGGCCATTTCCTGTGGCGTGCCCATGCGCCCGGTCGGGTTGAGGGCCAGCGCCTGCGCGTAGAGCGTGGGGTTGCCCTGCTCGATCTGGTCCCACACGCCGCCTTTGAAGTAGGTGTTGCCAGGCGATACCGAGTTAGCCCGGATGCGCTTGGCCGCCAGTTGATGCGCCAGCCCCTGCGTGTAATGCACGATCGCGGCCTTGAAGGCGCCATAGGGTCCGGCGGCGAAGTCGATCTCGCGGCCCGAGACGCTCGATATGGTGACGATGGCCGCGTGCGCGCTGCGCTCCAGCCGCGGCATTGCAGCGTCCACCAGCCTCACCGTACCCATCATGTCGACCTCGAAGCCGCGCTGCCAGCCGGCCTCGTCGTTCGCAATGGCGAGGGCGCTCACGTTCGCGACCACGATGTCGATGCCGCCCAGCGCGTCGCCCGCCGCCAGTACCCAGTCCTTGAGCGCGGGCCCGTCGCCGACGTCCACCGCATGGCCGAACACCTTGACGCCGTAGGCCGACAGTTCTGCGACGGTCTGCGCCACCTCGTCGGCGTTGCGAGCACAGATGCCTACGTTCGTGCCCTCTGCCGCGAAGGTCTGCGCAATGGCGCGGCCGATGCCTTTGGTGCCACCGGTGACCAGCGCGTTGAGTCCCGTGAGTCCGAGGTCCATGTGAATTCCTTTGGTTGTGGGCTTCAGCCCGGGGCGAGATAGGTCTTGGAAATGCCGGCGCCGACCGTGTACTTGGGGTCCACGAAATTGCCGAGTCGCACCTGGCCGCATTGGCTCAGCATCATGTAGGCGTCCCAGCGGTCGTATCCGTACTCCGCTTCCATCCACAGCACCAGCTCGCGGTACGCGATGCGGGTGGCGTCTTCGAGCGGACGTGCGCTGCCGATGGCCATGATCACGCGTTCGTTCTCGAGCCGTGGCCAGTCGAGCCGCCAGCCCTTGATGAGATCGACCTGGATGGTGGTGGTGCTGGGGTACTCGACGGCAGTGCCGCAAACCTCGCCGTCGCCCTGGCAGGCATGCGCGTCGCCGATGAAGAGCCGCGCACCCGGGCTCTGTACCGGCAGGTAAGTGATGCTGCCCGGCCCCATGTCGGGCAGGTCCATGTTGCCGCCGTGCTGGTCGGGCGTGAGCGTATTGATGGAATCGATTTCGGGCGAGCAACTCAGCGTGCCGATGTGCGGCCGGTATGGCAGCGTGACGCGCTTGCTCCAGTAGACGCCCTGCTCGTCGAGGTCGATCTTGCGGACGATCTCGGGCAGCGGATCGGCCAGCAGCGCGGTGAACGCCGTGCCGCTGAGCGCACCGAAGTGCGGGATCATTGCGCAGGTGCCACGTGGATTGGGACCACGCGGTGCCATCGACTCGATGTACACCGCGACCACGTCGCCCTTCTCTGCGCCCTCGACCATGATCGGGCCGTTCTGCGGGTTCACGAAGGGCATGGTGAGCACGCGCGAAGGCAGGTCCTGCTCGGTCTTGATCGCACCCTCGAAGGCATCGCGCGTCTCGACCACGACACGGTCTCCGGGCCGAACGTGCAGCACCGGGTCGGAGTACGGACCGATGGTGTAGTGGTACTTGCCCTGCTTCGCTTCGGTCAGCTGGTGAAGGTCGGGCGCGCGGCCCTGCGCCACGCCGCGCGTTCGCATGATGGAGGTGTCGAGCCAGGTCATCGGTGTGCTTCTTTCAGGATGAATTCGGTCGCGCTGCCACTTTATGCGGCGGCCGCGGCACCGGCTTTCGGCATGGTGCGAAAAGCCCAGTCGACTCCCGTGTTGCGAAGTGCACCGCGCCCGGCCTCGAGCAGCCGCACCTTGTGCGTCGGGTCGGCCGACGGTCGGCTCGCCAGCACGGACGCTTAGAGTGCCGGGTGTCGCTGGTGCCAGTCGGTCGCCTGCTGGAAAGCCCAGCCGGCACGCACCAGCAACTCTTCCTCGAAATGACGCGAAACGAACTGGAAAGCGACCGGCGTGCCGGCATCGGTGAAGCCACCGGGCAGCGTGATGGTCGGGCTGCCGCTGGTGTCGAGCGGGCAGGTGTAGCGCAGCATCGCCGACATCATCTCGGCGTCGGTGCCGAAGGTCAGCATGCGTTCGAGCGTGGGCGATGCCACGCCTTGCGAGGGCATCAGTAGCAGGTCGATGCCATCGAACATCGCGCGCACCTTGCCGGTGAATGCCAGGCGGTTGAGCACGATCTTCTGGTAGTCCATGCCGGTCTGCGCGTGGCCCAGGTCGAGCAGGCCGGCGAGTGCCGGGCCGTACATCTCCTTGCGCGCCGGATAGGTCGACTCGTGCACCACCGCGGCTTCGATGCCGCAGAGCGGGAACCAGTCGACGATGACCTGAGCCGGATCGGGAAACGTGACCTCGCGCACCTCGGCGCCGAGCTCGCGCACGGCAGCCAGCGCGCCGGCCATCACCTTGGCGGTGGCGGCATCGACGCCCTCCTCGTTCCAGCGCGAATCGATGCCCACGCGCAAGCCACGCAGGCCGCGCTTCATGCCGGCGAGGTAGTTGGGCACGGCCGCCAGGCTGGCGGTCGGGTCTTTCGGATCGGCCCCGGCGATGGCCCCGAGCATCGCGCCCGCATCGGCTGCGCTGCGAGTCATCGGACCGATGTGGTCAAGCGTGGCGGCGAGCTCGAACGCGCCGTAGCGGCTGACACGGCCCCAGGTCGGCTTGAGGCCGGTGAGCCCGTTGGCGGACGAGGGGAAGCGGATCGATCCACCCGTGTCGGTGCCGAGCGATCCGTAGCAAAGCCCGGCGGCGGTGGCCACGCCCGAGCCACTCGACGAGGCGCCCGACCAGTGCGCTGCGTTCCATGGATTGACCGGTGGCGTGACGGTCGGATGATGGTCGGCGTAAGCGCTCTCCGTGAGCTGCAGCTTGCCGAGAATGACGGCGCCCGCTTCGCGAAGCTTGCGTACCGCCGTGCCGTCTTCGGTCGGCACGAAGTCCTTGTAGAGCGTCATGCCGGCGGCCGTGGCCACGCCTTCGGTCCAGCACAAGTCCTTGACCGCCACCGGCACGCCGTGCAGCGGCCCGCGAATCTCGCCCTTGGCAATCTCGGCCTCGGCCTTGCGCGCGTCGGCCATCGCCTGCTCGGCCATCACGGTCACGTAGCTCTTGAGCGCGCCGTCGACTTTGCCGATGCGGTCGAGTTGCGCCTGCGTCACCTCGACTGGCGAGAGTTCCTTCTTTTGAATGCGCTGGCCGATGTCGACCAGCTCCAGGTAATGCAAATCGTTGGTCATCCGTGGACTCCTGTGTATTGACTCATGATTTCGAAATCGCCCAAGTGCTCGCGCGGGATCTCCTCGCCGATCTGGCCGCGCTTGATAACGAGCACGCGTTGCGACACTGCGGCGATGAATTCGAGGTTCTGCTCGACCAGCACGATCGTCAGTTTCATGCGGTCGCGCAGCGACGCCAATGTCTCGGCGATCTCTTCGATGATCGAAGGCTGGATGCCTTCGGTCGGCTCATCGAGCAGCAGCAGCGTGGGCTTGCCAGCCAGCGCGCGCGCCAACGCGAGCAACTGCTGCTCGCCACCGGAAAGCGAGCCGCCGGGCCGATCGAGCAGCGGTTTAAGCCTTGGAAAGTCCTGCAGCAATGCCTCGATCGTGTCGAGCGAGCGCTCGCCGGTCTTGACCAGGCCCATGCGCAGGTTGTCCATTGCGCTCAGCGTCGGAAATATCTCCCGCCCCTGCGGCACGTAGGCCATGCCGAGCTTGGCCCGCGCGTGCGGTGCGTAGCGCGTGACGTCGGTGTCGTTGAAGCGGACCGTGCCGGCCGTGGCGCGCAGTGCGCCGATCAGCGTGCGCAGCATGGTCGTCTTGCCCATGCCGTTGTGACCGAGGATGCCGACCGATTCACCCGCTGCGATGCGCAGCGAGATGTCGTGCAGCACGGGAATAGCGCCGTAGCCGGCGTGCAGACCAGAGACTTCCAGCATTGCGTCGCTCCGGTTCAGTGCGGCTTCTTGCCGAGATAGATCTGCTGGATCAACGGGTCGCTCATGATGCGGTCCGGCGTGTCTTCCATGATCACTGCGCCCTGGTGCAGCACCGTCACCTTGCGCGCGATCATGCGGATGAAATTCATGTCGTGTTCCACCACCACCAGCGCGTGCTGGCGGTTGATCTCGAGGATGAGTTCGGCCGTGCGCGCCACCTCGGCGTCGCTCATGCCGGCGGCGGGCTCGTCGAGCAGGATCAGCGGCGGATCGGCCGCGATCACCACGCCGATCTCGACCCACTGTCGCATGCCGTGCGCCAGCAACCCGGCCTGCACGTTGCGGTACGCGGCCATGCCGACGCGCTCCAACGTTTCGCCGGTGATGCGATTGGCCTGCGCGGTGCTGTTGAGCCGGCGCGCCGACAGCCACACGTTCTCCCACACGCTGAGTCCGTTGAAGAGGCTCGGCACCTGCGTCTTGATGCCGATGCCGAGCCGCCCCGGCTCGTGCGGCTGCATGTTGGAGATGTCCTTGCCGCGGAAAAGGATCTGCCCGGAGGTCGGCTTGACCTGGCCGGTCAGCAGCTTGAAGAAGGTGCTCTTGCCGGCGCCGTTGGGACCGATCACGCAGCGCAGCTCGTTCTCGGCCAACGAAAAGTTGACGTCGCGCGTGGCATGCACGCCGCCGAAGCGCACGTTGAGACCGCGGGTTTCGATCAGCGGCGTCATGGCGTCTGCTCCGAAGGCGTCAGCGTGAGGGTCGGCTCGGTCGTCATGACTGCGACCGCAGCCGATGAAGCGGGCTTCTGTGCAGCGGTGACTGCAGGCCGCCGCGTGCGGCGCCACGCGGACTCGAGCAACTGGCCGATGCTCGGCACGATTCCCTTGGGCACCAGCAGCACGAACACCACCAGGATCCCGCCCAGCACCAGGTTCGCGTTGAAGACCTGCTGCGTGCCGATCTGCGAGGTGAGCCACTGGATCGCGACCGCGCCGACCACCGGGCCCACCAATGTTCCCAGCCCACCGACGATGACCCAAATGATGATCTGCGCCGATTGCGCGAGCCCGAAAATCGTGGGGCTGGTGAAGGCTCCCCAGTTGGCGAACAGGCAGCCGGCCAGGCCCGCGATGGCGCCGCCGAGTGTGAAGCTGAAGAGCTTGTAGGCCCGTGCGTCGTAGCCCAGCAGCAGCACGCGTTGTTCGTTCTCCTTGGCCGCGACGATGACGCGCCCAATCTTGGAAGCGATCAGCACACGCAACAAGAGATAAACCATCAGCAGGCAGGTGAAGGTGACGTAGAAGAGGTCTTTGGGCGTCAACACGTTGTCTTGCTGTCCGGGCCAATTGAGCGTTGGAATCGCAGGAATGCCGTTGAAGCCGCCGAGCGGGGCGCTGCCGATTCGCCACTCCGGACCGGCCGTCGAGTTGATCAGGTTGAACAGGATCAGCGTGACGGTGAGCGTGATCACGCCCATGTACACGTCCGACAGCCGGCCGTAGAAGATCACGTAGCCGAGCAGCGCAGCGAAAAGCGCCGGCACCACGATGGCGAGCAAGAAGGGCACGGTGCTGTCGCCCATGTTCACCACCGCGATGGCATAGGTGTAGGAGCCGAGCCCGAAGAACGCCGCCTGCCCGAAGCACAGGATGCCGCCGAAGCCCCAGATGAAGGCCAGGCTCACCGACAAGATGGCCATCACTGCGTAGATCGTGACTTCAATGAGCGTGTAGTCGTCCATGACGCCGGGCAACCCGAACATCAGCGCGATACCGATCGCGAGGCACAACGCGGCACTCCCCCAGGAGTTGGCGAAACGGTTCACAGAGAGCCCTTGAAGAAGCGGCCGGTGATGCCTTGCGGCAGCAGCCGCAGCATGATGATGGCGGCCAGCAGCAGCGCCACCTCGCCCAGCACCGGCGTGGTGACGAAGGTGGCGAGCTGGTTGATGGCGCCGAACAGCGTCGACGCGCCGAGCAGGCCGGCGAGGATCGCCGGTCCGCCGCCGATCACGGTGATGAAGGCCTTGGCCACGAAGGCGGCGCCCATCGTCGGCACCACACCGGTCAATGGCGCGAGCAGTCCGCCGGCCAGCCCTGACAACGCCGCGCCGACCGCGAAAGTGACGGAGTAGACACGGCTCGGACTGATGCCGAGTGCGTTGGCCATGTCGGGCTTTTGCATGGTGCCGCGTGCGATCAGGCCGAACTGCGTGCGCGTCAGCACGAACCGGATGGCGAGCGACAGCACGACGGCGACCGCGATGATCACCAGCGTGTAGCCACTGACCGAATACGCACCGATCGAAAAGCTGCCGAGCGGCGCCGAGACGCCGGCCGTGGTGTTGCCCGCCACCGATGTGACGATGCCCACCAGCAGCAGCGACAGCCCCCAGGTCGCCAGCATGGTGTCGACCATGCGGCCGTAGAGACGGCGAATGACCAGCCGCTCCAACACCACACCGACGATGCCGACCGCGATCGGCGCGACGATGAATATCGCGACCCAGAGGTTGATGCCCACCTTGAGCGCGGCGATCACGGCATACGCACCGAGCATCATGAACTCGCCATGTGCGAGATTGATGACCTTCATCATTCCAAAGATGACAGCCAGACCGGCCGAGATGATGACCAGGCTCGCCACCGCGTAGAGCACCTGGATGAAAACGATGAGTGCGAGATCCATGTCGGCGCGCGTCCCTTATCTCTTGATCTAGGCCTTGATCACGTACTGCTGGTTGTCCTTCGGGTTCTTGATGAGATTACAGACCGCGCTGGTGTCGACCGGTGGCTGCTGCTGAAACGTCTCGACGATGTTGAGTTGCTTGTTGCGGACCTCGGCGATGCGCACATTGAGCACGCAGTGGTGCGTCTCGGGGTCGATCGACACCTTGCCGCTCGGGCCGTCGATGCTGATGCCGCTTTCCAGCGCCGTGATCATCTTCTCGCGGTCGATGGAACCGGCCTTCTTCACAGCCTCGGCCCACAGCTTGAAGCCCTGGTAGGTGCCCATCGCGAGTTCGGTGATATTCGGATAGTCGGCGCCGAAGCGTTTGTAGAAGCGCTCCTTGAAAGCCTTGTTCTCCGGCGTGTCGACGTTCTGGAAGTAGTTGTACGACACCAGGAAGCCATCCGCCTCGGCGGGCGACAGAACGATATGCTCGTTGCCGCCGGCAAAGGTGGTCGATGCGAGCGGGATCTTCTTGGTCAGGCCTGCTGCTGCCCATTGGCGGTAGAAAGCAATGTGTGCGCCGCCGACCAGCGCCGAGACGATCATGTCGGGCTTGGCCTGCTCGATCTTCGAGATGGTCGGGCCGAAGTTCGTGACGTCGAGCGGAAAGAAGTCGATGGAAGCAATCGAGCCGCCGTTCTCCTGTACGAATTTCTTGACCCACTGCGAGGTGATCTGGCCGTAGTTGTAGTCGGCCGCCACCACGTAGACCTTCTTGCCCCACTTCTTCATGGCATACGGAACGAGCTTGGCGACGGTCTGGCCGGGCGTGACGCCGGTGCAGAAGGTGTTGCGGTCGCACACGCCACCTTCGTACTGCGTGTTGTAGAAATAGAGCGTCTTGTTGCGCGTGAGCACCGGGCGAATCACTTCGCGCGAGGCGGACGTAATGCCACCCATCACGACCGTCGACTTGTCCTTCAACGCCGACTGTTGCGCGAACTGCGCATAGAGCTGCATGTTCGATTGCGGGTCGTATGTCGCGAGCTTGATCTTCTTGCCCAGCAAGCCGCCGGCAGCGTTTTGCTCCTCGACCGCGAGCGTCATGCAGTCGGCCATCGGCTTGCCGTAGATGTCGAGCCCGCCCGACATGTCGATGATGCTGCCGACGACGATTTCGTCGGCGGCCATGGCGGCCATCGGGAACAGCGGCAAGGCGGAACCGGCGAGTGCGGCGGCGGAACCGTGGATGAAGGAACGACGATCCATGAACAAACTCCTCGAAGATTGACGGCGGGTGCCGTCGTGGTTTTATTGAAAGAAGGACTGCGGAAAGAAAACTGGAAAGGCGAGGGTCGCGGTCAGATCGCCTTCCAGTCGCCGGCCTGCTCGAATGCAAAGGCGGCGCGGTAGATCGTGGCTTCGTCGTAGAACTTGCCGACCAGCATCATCCCGACCGGCATGCCATCGACCAGCCCGCACGGCACGCTCATGGCCGGATGGCCGGTCACATCGAACGGGCAGCAGTTGGGCAGCATCTCGAAGGCACGGCCGATCACTTCCTCGACCGGCGCACCAGCGGCGGGCAACGGCGTGGCGGTCATGGGCAGGGTGGGCATCAGCAGCAGGTCGAACTCTGCCAGCGAGCTGTCGTAGGCGGCCGTCAACTGGCGCGACAGGTTCTGCGACTTGGCGTAGAAGTGGCCGCGGTAGTGCTGGATGAAATACTCGCCCAGCACCATGGTGAGCTTGAGCGTTTCCGACAGCTCGTCGGCCCGCTGTTTCCAGCCCGCGTGGAAGTCGACCATGCTGGTGACGTACAGGCCCTTCCAGTTGAAGCCGTGTCCGTTGTCCTTCATCATTTGCTGGGTCGCGCCCTCGGCCGCGATCGGCAACCAGATCGCCGGACCGACCGCATGCATGGGCACCGACACTTCGCTCACGATGGCGCCGAGCCCGGCGAACACCTCGGCCGCCTTGCGCACCTTTTCGTTCACCAAGGCGTCGGACTGCGGCCAGCCGAAGCCCTCAGTGACGATGCCGATGCGCATGCCCTTGACGCCGCCTTTCATGAGTTCGGCGTAGGGCTTGGATTCCTGGCCCGCATGCTGACGCGGGTCGAGCCCATCGGGCCCCGCCAGCACTTCGAGCATCAATGCGTTGTCGGTGACGTTGTTGGTCATCGGCCCGGTGTGGTCGATGGTCAGCTCGATCGGCATCACGCCGGTGTAGGGCACGAGCCCGTGCGTGGCCTTCATGCCATAGATACCGCAGTAGGAAGCGGGCATGCGGATCGAGCCGCCCTGGTCGCCACCGATGGCGAGGTCGACTTCTCCAGCGGCGACCAGCGCTGCGCTGCCGGACGAGGAGCCGCCCGCCGAATACCCCATGCGGTGCGGGTTGTGCACCGGCCCCGAAGAACTGGTGTGCGAGCCGCCGGAAAAGCAGAAGTACTCGCAGACCGACTTGCCCACCACCGTGGCGCCGGCGTCGAGCAGCCGTGTGACGACCGTCGCGTCGACGTTCGGCATGTAGCCCTCGAGCGTGGAGGCGCCATTCATCATGGGCACGCCGGCCAGGCACACGTTGTCTTTGAGCACGACCGTCTTGCCGTCGAGCTTGCCGCCCGGCTTGCCTTTGATCGTGGTCTTGATGTACCAGGCGCCGTACTTGTTTTCTTCGCCGGAGGGGCGGTAGCCGGGCGTGCGCGCGTAGCTGACGACGGGCTGGTAGTCGGGCATCGCATCGATCACATCGTAGGCATCGAAGTTGCCCTGGAGCAGCGCGTTGTAGCTGGACGCCTGCGATTCGGACAGGTGGATGCCGAGACTCAACGCAACGTCTTGCAGCTGGTCGATGGTGGGGCGTTTGATGGCCATGGCTGACTCCGTCTTTTGCGTTGAATGTGGCTCGAATTCTGTAAGTTGATAGTTTTCACGTCAAGTATTTTATTTTCCTTGGAAAACAAAATGCGCCGGTCCACCTTTGTCAAAACCGCGTCAGAACACGAAAAGCATTGCCCTCGGCGCGGGCGAGATAGATCGGCACGCGGTTGATGCCGCTGCCTTCGTAAGCGGCGTCGCGCGCACTGCGGTAGACCAGCGGCGCGTGGCCCAGGTGCTCGCGGTCGATGCCCGTCTGCAGATGGCCGTCAAGCAGCGCCGCGAGGAAATGCATGCCTTCGTAGGTCGACTGGCCGAAGGTGTTGAGCGTGGGTGCGCGTTCGCCGAAGTGCGCGTGATAGCGCTCCTTGAACGCCAGGTTGGACTCGGTGTCGAGCGTGGCGAAATAGCCGCACGCGACATACAGCTCGTCTGCGTTATCGGCGCCGATGCCGAGCAGCTCGTTTTCCCCCATGGCACACGAGAAGCGCAGCATGTCGCGGTGCAGACCGGCGCGGCCGAAAGCGCGATTGAATTCGATCGCATCCTGGCCTATGAGCGACACCAGCACGGCGTCGGCCCGGCACTGGCGCAGCGCGTCGAACGCCGCCGAAAAATCGGTGGTGCCGAACGGGACATAGCTCTCGCCGACCATGGCGGCGCCCGCCTCGGAGATGTAGCCGCGCGCCATGCGATGCGACATGTGCGGCCAGATGTAGTCGTTGCCGATCGCGAACCAGCGCCGCGGGCGCTTGCGCTGGCCGAGCCATGCAATGGACGGCTGAAGCTGGCGGGCGGTGGTCTCGCCGATCGCGAACACTCCGGCAGTGGACTCGCCCCCCTCATAGAGCGGGGTGTAGATGATCGGAATCTGGCCACCGACCGCGCGCAGGATGCGTTGCCGCACCCCGCTGGTATGCATGCCGATGATGGCGTCGATGTCGCCGGCCTGGACCAGTTCGGTCAGGGTGGCCTCGATGTCGGCCGAGTCGTCCGCCGCATTGACGGTGAGCAAGCGGCAGGAGCGGCCGCCGATGCCCGCCTCGCGGTTGAGTTCGGCCACCGCCAGCTTCGCGGACGCGAGCGCCGACGGCCCCCATATGCCGGCCGAGCCACCGAGCGGCACGCAGAGCGCGATATTGAGTTCTGCTCGCGCGAGCGGCGGGCTCGGAGGACACGGCAAGCGCCACGCGCCACCAAGAGGCGTGGGTGCGGGCGAGCGACGTGTGACCGATCCAGGGGGTAAAAACATCGGAAGCTCCCGGGCATTGCACCAATATGGCAACAGGGGTTCGGGTGTCGCAAAAATCGCGCCAATGCTTTCCAAGGAAAAGGATCGCCGCTAGACTTGTTCTACTCCTCCGCCTCTATGACCAAGCCTACCGCCACACCCATCCCTGAGCAAGACATCTCGCAGTACCTTGCCTATCTGCTGGCCGCCGCCAACCGGCGCATGCGCATCGGGCTGGCCCAGTCGATCGCCGCAGAAGAAGTGACCGAGGAGCATTGGCGCATTCTTCAGGTGTTGGCAGACGAACAGGGGCGGTCGATGGGGGATCTGGCGGAGACGGTGTTGCTCAACCATCCGGCGCTGACCAAGAACATCGACAAGCTGGTGGGCCGTGGCCTCGTGCAGCGGGCCGCGGATGCGTCGGACAGTCGCCGGGTGCTCGTGTACATCAGCGACCTCGGGCTCGAAACGGTGGCACGCCTGAAGAAAAGTGTCGATGCGCACCACGGTCAGCTGGAAGAGGCGCTGGGGCCGCGCAAGACCAGTCAGCTCAAGAAGCTGCTCGAAAGCTTCATAGAGGAGTGCGAGACGCACTGAGCCGGCCGGTGCGCTTGGGCTTCTGGCCTTGCCGGGCCGACTCGCGCAACAGTCCCACCATCGCATTGCAGGCGGCCGACGGCTCGGCTTCGCTGCGCAGCAGCAGCCCGACCGGTTCTTCGGTGCCGGATGTCTGGATGCGCAGCCGTGCCAGCGTGCCGGCCTGCAGGTCGTCGTGGACAGCGCCGAGCGGCGTGATCCAGACCGCATCGGACTGCGCCACCAGCGCGCGCGCCACCATCAGGTCCAGCGTCTCCAATGCGTTCGGCGGCACTGCGAGGCCGCGCGCGGAAAAGAAACTCTCAGTGCTGTGGCGAGGGATCGTGCCCTCGGCAAACAACACGAGCGGATAGGCGAGCACCGCCTGTACCGACGCAGCACGCCGGGCCAGCGGGTGCCCATTGCGCGCCACGAACACCAGCGGCTCGGCGTAGAGCAACTCGAAGCTCAGGCCCTTCATCAGCTGCGGATCGCTCATGCGGCCGGCGACGAGGTCGAGTTCTCCTGCGCGCAACGCGTCTAGCAGCACCGCGTTGGCAGCGCTCTTCACGGTCACCTGCAATGCCGGCCAATGGCTGCGCAGGCGGGCCAGCGCCAGCGGCAGCAGCGCCGGTGCCACGCTCGGCAGCGCGCCGATGCGCAAGCGCTCGAGTCGGTCACCCGCGGCGGGCGCGATCGCCTGCGCGCTGGCGTCCACCGCCTCCAGCACGCGCAGCGCGTGGCCCAGCAACTGTTCGCCCGTTGGCGTCAGGCCCTGAACGCCGCGTCGGCCGGCACTGCTGCGCTCGACCAGACGCGTGCCAGCGAGCGTCTCGAGCTCTGCCAATGTCTTGGAAACGGCCGGCTGGCTCAGCGCCAGTCGCTCCGCTGCGCGTGCCAAATGGCGCTCCTGCGCGATTGCGACGAAGCACCGCAAATGACGCAACTGCACGTTGCGGGCGAAGGCCAGCGAAGGAACAGCGGGAGCGGATTTCAATTACCGTTGATTATTGAAAAAGACGGAATCTTCAATTTACATGATCGAAGGCGACTTCTAAAGTAAGACCCGCCGTTGAAATACCGACAAGACATCCTCAAGAAATTCAGACTGGACACAAGACATGCTGGACCGAACCTCAAAGCCCCTGGCGACGCTCTCACCGCGCGACTGGGCGAGCCACCCCTCGTACATTTACCCGGGCTACAAGTCGACCTTGAAGCGCGGCCCGCAACAGCCGCTGATTCCACTCAAGGCATCGCTCGGCGAACTGCAGCAACCGGTCTACGGTCACAACGCCATCGGCGAGTTCGACCACGACCTGACGCGCAACGCGCGCAAGAACGGCGAGCCGTTGGGCGAACGCATGATCCTGACCGGCCAGGTGCTCGACGAGCGTCGACGCCCGGTCGCCAACACGCTGGTCGAGCTGTGGCAGGCCAACGCGTCGGGCCGCTATGTGCACAAGGTCGACCAGCACGATGCGCCGCTCGATCCCAACTTTCTCGGTGCCGGGCGCTGCCTGACCGACAGCGAAGGCCGTTATCGGTTTCTGACCATCAAGCCGGGCGCCTATCCCTGGGGCAATCATCCCAACGCATGGCGCCCGCAGCATATTCACTTGTCGCTGTTCGGCCAGCATTTCGCGAGTCGGCTGGTGACGCAGATGTACTTTCCCGGTGACCCGCTGATGCAGCACGACCCGATGATCACCGGCACGCCGGAGCGCTATCGCAACCGCTTGATCGCCGACTTCAGCCTCGACGCCACCCAAGAAGGCTACGCACTGGGCTACCAGTTCGACATCGTGCTGCGCGGCGCCGACGAAACGCCGTTCGAAAACCGTTGATGGCCCAACAGACAAAGACACCGACAAGGAGACTCGCACCATGATGAGCGCACTGGAAGCCGACTTCGGCCAGACCCCTTCCCAAACCGTAGGCCCCTACTTTGCCTACGGCCTCACCGCCTCGCAATACGGCTACGACTTCGACCAGCCTTTCGACGCCGTGCTGGCGCTCGAAAACGCCAGAGGCGAGCGCATTCGGGTCGAAGGCCGCGTGATCGACGGCGACGGCAATGTAATCGGCGATGCGCTGGTCGAGATCAGCCAGCCCGATGGCGAAGGCCGCTATCCGCAAACGGTCGACGAGGCGCGAAGCTCGGGCTTTCGGGGATTCGGCCGCTGCGGCACGGGAACCGAAAGCGGCAATCGCTTCGTATTCCATACGGTGAAGCCCGGCGCCGAAACATCGGGCGAGGCACCGCACATCAACGTCATCGTGACGATGCGAGGGCTGTTGCTGCACACCTTCACGCGAATCTATTTCAGCGACGAAGCGGGTGCCAACGCGAATGACGCCGTGCTGCAAAGCGTACCCGCCGATCGCCGCGGCACGTTGATCGCGGAACGCGTGGCGCAAGACGGCGCAGTGCGATATCGCTTCGATATCCGTATGCAGGGCGATGGCGAAACGGTGTTTTTCGACGTCTGAACCCGGCTTGCCGTGCAATGGCGCGCCGAGAGATCGCGTTGTGAGCTCGACCGTAAAAAAGCCCGCTGCGAGCGGGCTTTTTCAATGGTGCCGGGACGCCTGACCTGGCGTCTTCACCGGCATCTTCAATCAGACCGGTGAAGGAGCGACTCGGGGACCGTTTTCACATCGCCCGGCAACGTGCTGATGTAGCTGGCCAGTACCTTCAGTTCAGCCACGCTATACCTCTTGGCCTGCCCGCCCATGATGGCATTGGCACGGCCGACCATTGGATGGTTGTCGGCCTTGTACGCCTTGAGTGCGACGAAGAGATAGTCCGGATACTGGCCGGCCAGCTTGGGCACGGTGCCGTCGTTCGGCGTATTGAAATTGGCGCCGTGGCACTTGGTGCAGGCGTTGGCCGCATCCCGCGCGATAAGTGCTTCGACTTCCTTGCTGGGCGCCTTGGCCAACGCAGCCGGCGGCGCGTCGCCTTCTTTCAGGCCGAGCTGGCTGTAGTACGCAGCGAGGTCGACGATGTCTTGCGGCGCGAGGGTGTCGGCGATGGCACGCATCGTCGGGTGCTTGCGATCGCCGCCCTTGTAAGCAGTGAGTGCCGACACGATGTAGGTGGCGCTTTGGCCCGCAATCATCGGCACCTTGTGGATCTCGGGAAAGCTCGCCTGGTACCCGACGATGCCGTGGCAACCCACGCACATGGCGATCTTTTTGGAGCCGTCTTTCGCGTTGCCGGTGAGCGTTTGGGACTGGGCCGAAAGCGTCACGCAAGCGACAGCGAAGGCAAACATCGTGGTCAACAACTTGTTCATTTTGCGCGCACAATCTCTTGGAAATCTCGGTTTCTCTATCAACTTTCGATTATATGCGGCGGCTCATGGGGCGGCTCTCAGCAGCCCCGTGCGGAATGTGCCTCACAGGCCGCATAGCGACTCGACTGTCTTCTTTTATCCACCCTCCTGTTGCAGCTACATCCATGAAATTCAAGGGTTCAGACAACTACGTTGCCACGCAAGACCTGATGCTGGCAGTCAACGCCGCCATCACGCTCAAACGGCCCCTGCTCGTCAAGGGCGAACCCGGCACCGGCAAGACGATGCTGGCCGAAGAAGTGGCACAGGCACTCGAATTGCCGCTGCTCCAATGGCACATCAAGTCGACCACCAAGGCGCAACAGGGTCTGTATGAATACGACGCCGTGAGCCGCCTCCGCGATTCGCAACTGGCCGACGTCGACGGTGGCGAGCGCGTCAAGAACATACACAACTACATCGTGAAGGGCGTGTTGTGGCAAGCCTTCACGGCAGAAGAACCGGTGGCACTGCTGATCGACGAAATCGACAAGGCCGACATCGAATTTCCGAACGACCTGCTGCGCGAAATCGACCGCATGGAGTTCTATTGCTACGAGACGCGCGAGCTCATTCGCGCCAAGCACCGGCCTCTGGTGTTCATCACCTCGAACAACGAGAAAGAGCTGCCCGACGCTTTTCTGCGCCGCTGCTTCTTCCACTACATCAAGTTCCCCGACGCATCGACGATGAAGCAGATCGTCGACGTGCACTTCCCCGGCCTGAAGCAGGAGTTGCTCACCGCCGCGATGAAGACGTTCTACGACGTGCGCAACTTGCCGGGCCTGAAGAAGAAGCCTTCGACCTCCGAGCTGCTCGACTGGCTCAAGCTGCTGGTGGCAGAAGACATTCCGCTCGAAGCGTTGCAGAGCAAGGAAGACAAGGTGGCAGTGCCGCCGCTGGTCGGCGCGCTGCTCAAGAACGAACAGGACGTGACGCTGTTCGAGAAGCTCGTCTTCATGCAGCGCAACAACCGCTGAGGCGCATGGCTCAAACACCGCACCCGACGAGCCAGTTGCTCATTCTCGGCGTCGCGCAGGCGGTGCTGTTCGTCGTGGGCGGCTTGTTGGGTCGCTGGATCGGCATGGCGTTCGGCATCGATGCCTTTGCCAGCGCCGGCTACAGCGCCCGCGAAATGATCGGCATCCTGCTCGTCGGCCTCGGTGCCGGTGGCGGGCTGCAGTTGGCGCGTGTCTGGTACGCGCGCCGGTATGGAAACCCCAGAGGCTGAACAGATGGCTTTCGTCGAACCGATCACTCTCTCGTCGCGCGGCATGGCGTTGGTGCCGCTGGCGCTTTCGCACGAATTGGGTTTGCGCGCCGCAGCGGCCGATGGCGAGTTATGGAAATTGCGTATTACCTCGGTGCCCGAGCCTGAAGACACCGGCAGCTACATCGAGACCGCATTGCAGATGCGCGAGGCCGGCAATCGTTTCGCATTTGCGGTGACCGAGGAGGCCACCGGCACCGTGCTTGGCAGTACCAGCTATCACGACATCCTGCCCGCAGTGAAACGCGTCGAGATCGGCTACACCTGGTATGCGAAGCGCTGCCAGCGCACGCACGTCAACACGACCTGCAAGCTGCTGATGCTGAGCCACGCGTTCGACGTGCTCGGCTGCAATGTGGTCGGCTGGCGCACCGACAACTTCAACCACGCGTCGCAGCGCGCCATCGAGCGGCTCGGCGCCCGTAAAGACGGCGTGATCCGCGGCCATGCAATGCGCCGCGACGGCACCATCCGCGACACGGTGATGTACAGCCTGCGCTCGGGCGAATGGCCGGAGGTCAGGGCGCAACTGCTCTATCTGCTCGACAAGCCACGTTCGCAAGCAAACCACAAGGAGTGATCCGCCATGCTGATCGACTTTTTCTACACCCTGCGCTCGGCCAAGTTGCCGGTGTCGGTCAAGGAATACCTGGTCCTGCTCGAAGCACTGAAGGCCGACGTGGTCGGACCCAACTCCGACGATGCTTTCGGCCTCGATGACTTCTACTATCTGAGCCGCACTTCGCTGGTCAAGGACGAGAAGCACTACGACAAGTTCGATCGTGCCTTTGCCAGCTACTTCAAGGGCGTCGACACGCTGACCGACTTCACCAAGGAAGTGCCACTCGACTGGCTTCGCAAAACGCTGGAGCGCGAGTTCACCGCCGAAGAAAAAGCCAAGATAGAAAAGATGGGCTGGGACGAGCTCATGGAAACATTGAAGAAGCGTTTCGAGGAGCAAAAGGAGCGGCACGAAGGCGGCAACAAGTGGATCGGCACTGGCGGCACATCGCCTTTCGGCAACGGCGGCTACAACCCGCAAGGCGTGCGCATCGGCGGTGCCGGCAAGAACAAAAGCGCGGTCAAGGTGTGGGATCAGCGCGCCTACAAGGACTACGACGACAGCCAGGAACTGGGCACGCGCAACATCAAGATCGCGCTGCGACGCTTGCGCAAGTTTGCGCGCGAAGGTCATGAAGAGGAACTCGACCTCGACCACACCATCCAATCGACCGCAGCCAACGCCGGCTATCTCGACATCAAGATGCGGCCCGAGCGTCACAACAACGTCAAGGTGCTGTTGCTGATGGACGTGGGCGGCACCATGGACGAACACATCCAGCGCGTCGAAGAGCTGTTTTCAGCTGTCAAGACGGAGTTCAAGCACCTCGAGTTCTATTACTTCCACAACTGCGTCTACGACTTCATGTGGAAGAACAACAAGCGGCGCTTCTCGGAAAAGTTCGCCACGGTCGACATCCTGCGCAAGTACAACAAGGACTACAAGCTCATCTTCGTCGGCGACGCCACGATGAGCCCCTACGAAATCCTGCAGCCGGGCGGCAGCGTCGAATACAACAACGAAGAGGCCGGTGCCGAATGGATGGCGCGCCTGACGCATGCCTTCCCTAAATTTGCCTGGATCAACCCGGAACCCCAGGGGGTCTGGCAGTACCGCCAGAGCATCGCCGTGATGCAGCAGTTGGTGTCCAACCGCATGTATCCGCTCACGCTCAAGGGGCTGGAAGAGGCGATGCGCCTGCTTTCCAAATAGCGTCGACCGGAACATTGATCCGGATCAAACTGAAAATTTGAGCATTTCGCTACTTTCAGATACATTAATACAAACGTACACACATTCGACCCTTAAGCCCAACACATCATGTCGATCAGCGTCCCGCCCGAAATCTTTACATCGGCCACGGAGGCTGCGTCCGTGGGACAGTTGGAGCGCGCTCCCGTTGCCAATACGGTAACCATCCGCGGCGTCCGGCTGCCATTGGATGAACTGGTCAACTACAAGCTCTTCGAGCCGGAGCAGCGCCAGCGCTTTCGCGATGAGCTGCTGGTCGCAAAGCCTTTTCCGCATCTGGTGATCGAAGGCATCTTCAATCCGCGCCTGCTGGAGCTGGTGCTCGAAGAGTTCGAAACGCTCACGACGGGCGGTTGGCTCGACGTCAAAAGCCGCTATGAATCGTTTCGCCGATCGGTGATCGGGGCCCGCCTCGGGCCGGCTTCGCAAATTTATTTCGACATCGTCAACTCGGGCTGGTTCACCGAATGGGTGTCGAGCATCACGGGCCGACCGTACCTGCTGCCCGACCCGCAATTGCATGGCGGCGGTCTGCATGAAAGCCGCACCGGCGCCTCGTTCGCGATCCATCGCGACTTCGGCCGCCACACCGAGTCCGGACTGATCAACGAGATGGTGTTCATCACCTATCTCAACAAGGGTTGGGACCCGACCTGGGGCTCGGCACTCGAGCTATGGGACAAGAAGAAAAATGCCTGCATCACCAAGGTGCAGCCGGAATTTGGACGCAGCATATTCATGCTGCACGGCAAGGCCAGCTACCACGGTCATACCGATCCACTCAACGCGCCCGACGGCCGGCCGCGGCGTTCGATCGCTGCCTACTACTACAGCAGTCCCGAGGCCGGCAAACCGAGTCGCGACATGCTCAACACGATCTTCATGGACCGTCGTCCCATCGACAAGGCCCTCGCGGTGGCACGTGTGCTGACGCCGCCGATCGTCTGGTCGACCATCAAGAAGGTCACCGGCCGCTGACCCCGCCGTTGCGCATGTGACCCTGCGGTGCTGTGGGGCATATCGGGCTGGCTGACCTTGCTGTCAGAATCGACCCGATGGTCAGGAGGGTGCTTTTTTTTACGCCGGCATGGATGCCGGCTTTGTTTTTTGCGAGTGTCCTTCTTCTGCAGGGATGCAGCGTGCTGTCGGGCCTCACCGGCCACACACCGCCCGCGGATGCACCTGAAGGCGCACCGGTCGCCAGCAGCACTGCGCAACGCGACAAGCGCGACGCCTTCGCCCTCGAAGTGCACGGCCCTGAAACGGTCCGTGACTACCTCAACCGGCACCTTGAAATCCAGCGCTATCGCCAAGTCGACGACCTTGGCGCCTCCGAACTCTCGCGCCTTATGGTGGCCGCCGAGGCCAACGCGCGCGAGCTGCTCGGCACGCTGGGTTACTTCACGCCTACGCTTACGCTCGAACTCAAGGAAACACCAATTGCTGGCGCCAAGGCTCCTCGCGAAGTGGTCATCACGGTCGACCCCGGCGAAGTGACGCATGTCAGCTCGGTGCAGATCGGCTTTGCCGGCCCGATCGAAAACGACCCGACGTCGCAAGCGCAGCGCGACGCGGTACGGGTCGGTTGGTCGTTGCGTGCCGGGCAGCCGTTCAACCAACTGGCCTGGGACAACGCCAAGGCCGTGGCATTGCGCAACCTGACGGCCAAGCGCTACCCGACCGGCAGCATTCTGAAGAGCGTGGCCGATGTCGACGCCGACCGGCAGGAGGCGAAGTTGTCCGTCGATTACCAGTCCGGCCCGGCCTATCGCTTCGGCCCGCTGCAGGTGCGCGGAAGCGAACGCTACGACGCCAACGGCGCCCGCCGCATTGCCCGCGTGCCGACCGGCGCCGATTACGACCAGCAAAAACTGCTCGATGCGCAGCAACGTCTCGCCAGCAGCGGCTACTACGACTCGGTGTTCCTGACGCTCGACACCGAGTCATTGAACCCGCAGGCAGCGCCGGTGGTCGCGCAGCTGCGCGAAGCGCCCCTGCAAAAGATCGTGCTCGGCGCGGGCTTCACCACCGACAGTGGACCGCGCCTTTCCGTTGACCACATCGACAACAAGATGCCGGTGCTCGGCTGGCGTGCCGTGTCGCGGCTTTCGGTCGACCGCGAGACCCGCTCGCTGGGCTCGGAATGGAACAGCATCCCCGGCGACAACGGGTGGCGCTGGTTCGCGAGCGGTGAGCTCAAGCGTGAAACCGCCGGCACCTACGACGTGGACAGCGGCCGATTGCGCAGTGGCCGCAGCAAAGCAGGCGACCACATCGACCGCAGCTATTTCCTGCAATACGACTACGCGCAAAACCGCGGTTACGACGCACCGCCGTCAGCTTCGGCGATCAGTGCCAACTGGGGATGGACCGGCCGCTACTTCGACAACAACACCGCACCTACGCGCGGCCAGGCGCTGGCGCTCGAAGTCGGCGCCGGCTACACGCTGACGGGCGAACAAACGCCCTTCGTGCGCACGTATGCGCGCTGGCTTGGCATCGTGCCGATCGGCACGGTGCCTGAGGACGGCACGCAGGCACGTCGCAGCCGACTGCAGTTGCGGCTCGAAGGCGGCGTGGTCGCGGCCAAAGACAGCGCGCAGATCCCTTCGACGCTGATGTTTCTGACCGGTGGCGACACCACGGTGCGTGGCTACAGCTACCGCCAGATCGGCAGCGTGCGCAGCGACGGCACCATCGTCGCCGGTCGCTATCTCGCGGTGGCCAGCGTCGAATGGCAACGCCCGGTCGTCTATGGCGGCAAGCTCACCGATTTCGAGAGCGTGACCTTCGTCGACGCCGGCGCCGTGGCCGACAAGCCCGGGCTGTTGAAAGCCAAGGTCGGTGTGGGTGCCGGCGTGCGCTGGCGCAGCCCGGTCGGTCCGGTGCAGGCCGACATCGCGTACGGCGTCGACACCAGGAAGTTCAGGCTGCATCTGCGGCTCGGCTTTACCTTTTGAGATCGCGCCAGCTGACAAGCACGATGAGCAGCGAAGCCGAATCCCCTTCCTCGAACGCAACGACGACCGCCTTGCCGCCCGAAGCGCAGGTGGTGCGCCGCTCGCGCACCCGTCGTGCGCTGCGCGCGCTGGCGTGGAGCTTCGCCGGGCTGATCGCGCTGGTGCTCGTGCTGACCGCAGGCGCCTGGTGGTGGCTCGGGTCGAACCAGTCGCTGGCCTTCGCACTCACGCAAGCGGCGAATCATCTGCCGGCTGGCCAATCACTTGAAAGCCGTGACGTCAGCGGCTCGCTGCGCACCGGTGGGCGTATCGGCTGGCTGCGCTGGCAAGGCCCGACGTTGGCAGTCGAGGTGCACGGGGCCCAGATCGGTTGGGCACTCGCGCCACTCTTGAAACGCAAGGTACAACTGGGTGAAGTTCATGCGGCGCAATTGCTGATCGAGCGTCGTGGTCCACCGAGCAAAACGCCGACCGAACCATTGGAGCAACTGGCACTGCCGATCGATGTCGAGTTTCCATTTCGCATCGACGATTTGCGCTGGACCGGGCCACCTGCGCTGCAGGCCACGAACCTGTCGGGCCTCTACAAATACGCCAACGCGCAGCATGCGCTGGACGTCACCGGTGTCGACATCGCCGACGGGCATTACAGCGCCCGCGTTGCACTGCAAGGCCCGGCGCCGATGGCGATCGATGCGGCACTCGATGGTCGCGTGAAGGCGCCGCTGGCCGAAGGCCGCAGCATCGACGTCGCGGCCGATGCCACGATCAAGGGCACGCTGAGCGGCGCAGCCGCACGCTTGCGGGTGAGCGCGCAATTGAAGCCGGCCGATGCCACGACGCCGGTCGCGGGTGAGCTCATGCAAGCCGCGCTGCAAGCCCAGATCGCGCCATGGCAAACGCAGCCGGTGATAGATGCGCATGTCGATCTGCGAAACATCGACGCCGCGAGCCTTTGGCCCGGCGCACCTCGAACACAGCTGACCGGCACCATCGCGCTGCAACCCGACGCCGCCGTAGGCCCAGCCGCATGGCAGGCCCGGGGCAACATCCGCAACGCGCTGCCCGGCGCCTGGGACCTCGGCAAATTGCCGCTCGAACAGGTGGAGGCCGACGTCGGTTTCGACGGCACCGCCTGGAAGATCGCCGACGCCACGGTGCACGCTGGCGGCGGTCGCATCGATGCCGAAGGCGCCTGGGCTCCTGCCCCGGCGCCATGGCGAGCCACTGCCAGAGTGAGCGGCGTAAAGCCCGGCGAGCTGCATACCGAGCTGGCTGGCGCGCCCATCAATGGCCGCGTTACTGCCGAGCAAAATGGCGATGCGCTGACCTTCGACGTGGCGCTGCAAGCCGAAGGCGGCGCCGGTACCAACTCGCTCAAGGGCTTGAAGCTCGATCGCGCCGTGGCCCGAGGTCAGTGGCTCTTTCAAAACCAGACACTCGACTTGCGCATGCTGCGCATCAATGCCGAGCGCGCGAGCGTCGACGGCAAGCTGCAATTGCGTGTGGCCGAGCAGGCGGGCAGCGGCAATCTGAACGTCGTCTTGCCAGGCGCCAGCGCGGAGCTGCAGGGACGCATCGCGCCGAACCAGGGCGGCGGCGAACTCAAGGCACGCATCGACGATGCGGCGACGCTGCAGAAGTGGATCGAAGGACTGCCCGGGCTTGCATCGGCTTTTGACGGCAGCAGCGCGCAAGGTGCCGCACGTCTCGATGCCAGCTGGCAAGGTGGCTGGCTGGCTGTGCAACGGCGCTTGCAAAGCGCAACGACGCCTTCGCCGCGCGGCAACGCGGAGCCGACCGTGCAAGCCACGCTGATCGCGCAGAAGCTCGATCTTCGGTTGCCGGCGCCCGCCTCTGCTTCTTCTTCTTCTTCTGCTTCTGCTTCGTCGATCATTCAACTGCGCGGCATCCGCGCAGAGCTGGCCGGCAGCCTGGCGCAAGCCACCTTGTCGCTGCAAGGCGAGGCCAGCACCGGCACGCAAAAGATCACGCTCGACACACGCGCCAGCGGCGGCCTCGAGCGCGCCGATCAATGGCGCGCAACGATCGCCAGCCTGCATCTTCAAGCGCAGGACAGCACGCGGCCCGGCCCCTGGACGCTGGAGCTGAGCCGCGCCATCAGCGCCACGATCCGCAGCACGGCCGCGAATGGCAAGACGGCCGCGCGGCTCGACGTCGAAGCTTCGGCCGCAGGCGCGACGCTGCGCGGCCCGGTGCCGGGCACGGTGCGCATCGACTGGCAACCATTGCGCTTCAGCCAGAGCGGCACGTCGACCAACCGCGTGTACCGCCTGCAATCGCAAGGCAAGCTGCAGGGCCTGCCGATGGCTTGGGCGAGCGCACTGGGCGCCAACACGGCACTGGCCGATGCCGGCGTCACCGGCGACTTGTTGTTCGACGGCGATTGGGACATCGACGCCGGCGACGCACTTCGCGCCCATGCGCGGCTTGCTCGGCAAAGCGGCGACATCCGCGTGCAGGCCGGCGAAGCGGCGCTCGTCACGCGCATCACGAGCCATGGCACCGGCACGGCCAGCGAGCGCACCATAACGGCGTCCGATGGCGACGCGGTCGGCCCCAGCACACCCGCCGGCCTGCGGCAGGCCGAACTCAAAGTCGACGCACAAGGCGACGCGATCAAGGCGACGCTGGCCTGGGACAGCGAGCGTGCCGGTCAGCTCAACGCCGAAGCGTCGAGCCGCGTGGTGCAGCACGACGGCGGCTGGCAGTGGGCTGCCGACGCGCCCCTCGCCGGCCGGCTCACGGCCAAACTGCCGAGCCTGGGCGTGTGGTCGATTCTTGCGCCACCCGGCTGGCGCGTGGCCGGCACGCTCGAAGCCGATGCCACGCTGTCGGGTCATCGCGCAGCACCGCGCTGGAACGGGACATTGAGTGCAGACCAGCTCGCCTTGCGCGCGCCCGTCGAAGGACTCGATTTGCGCGATGGGCGCTTGCGGGTCGCGCTTTCGGGCGACCGCGTCGAGATCACGGATTTCACGCTCAAGGGCGGCGCCGGCAGCACGGCACGCATCGCGGGCCAGAGCGGCAACAGGAGCACGGCCGCCAGCGAGGCTGCGAGCGATGGCGGCAGCTTGTCGGCCCGTGGCGAGGTCCGCTGGAACAGCGACGCGACCACCTCGGGGTCTGGCATCCGCATGTCGGTGCAAGGCAAGTTGACGCGCTTGCGTGTGTTGGTCCGCACCGATCGACAGGTGACAATTTCGGGTGAGATGCAGTCGCACCTCGATAACGGCCAGTTCACCGTGCGGGGCGACCTCAAGACCGATCGCGCAGTGATCATCCTGCCAGACGAGACCGCGCCAAGTCTCGGCAGCGATGTGGTGGTTCATTCAGCCGCCAAAGACCGCGAGGCGGCTGAGCAGCAAGCCAAGCGCGACGCTGCCGCGCGCGCTGCCGAAACGACCGCGGCAAGCAACAACGCCCGACCGCAAACTGCCAAGCCACCCGACATCGCAGTCACCTTCGACCTCGGCGATGACTTCGCGGTCCAGGGCCGCGGCATCACGACGCGTCTCGAAGGCAAGCTCGACATCCGCAGTACCTCGCTTACAGCGCCGCCGCGCATCACCGGCGAGGTCAAGACCGTGCGTGGCCGCTATCGTTCTTACGGCCAGGAACTCGATGTAGAGAGCGGCCTGGCGCGCTTCAACGGTCCGTTCGATAACCCGTCGCTCGACATTCTGGCCATCCGGCCGAACATCACCCAGCGCGCGGGCGTGCAGATCACAGGCACTGCGCAATCACCTCGCGTGCGGCTCTATTCCGAGCCCGCGCTCTCCGACGCGGAGACACTGTCATGGGTGATCCTCGGACGCGCCCAGGCCAGCAGCGGCGGCGAATCGTTGCTGCTGCAGCAGGCCGCGTTGGCGGTGCTCGGCGGGCTGGGCAAAGGCGGCACCGGCGGCAGCCTTGCCAGCCGCTTCGGGCTCGACGAAATCGGCTTCAAAGGCCCTGGCAGCGGTGGTGACCTGCGCGAATCGGCGGTGACGCTCGGCAAGCGGCTGTCGTCGGACTTCTACGTGACCTACGAGCGCAGCATCGGAGGCACCTTCGGCACGCTCTTCATCTTCTACGACCTGACGCGGCGCCTGACCCTGCGCGGCCAGGCCGGCCAGAAGAGCGGACTCGACCTGATCTACACGCTCAAATACGACTGAACTGTTAAAGTCGTCGCCGCTGCCCGAAGCCCCGAAACAAGCAAGTTTTCGCGCGCTCAGTCCTCGTAGTTCAATGGATAGAACGGGGTCCTCCTAAGACTCAGATACAGGTTCGATTCCTGTCGAGGGCACCAAGGCCTCGGGCTCGAGATTTGTTTTTGTGTACTTAAGTGTGACCTAGTTCCTCCCGTCAAAAGGATGACGTAGGCACAATTGCTTACATGACACAGCGCGCACAAACCCCTCACGAATGGTGGAAAGACAAGTCCGATTCGACCGAACGGGCTGCTTTCACCCAGTCTTACCGTTCCGGCCAACGCGAGCAGCACGCCGCTGGCTGGCGCCGCAACGTCATGCTCGGGTTCCTGGTTATCGCCATTCCCGTGCTGGTTCGCCTGTTGATCGCAACATGATGTTCAACGTTTCCCCTCGCCCCGAGCGCCTGAGCATCGAGCAGATTCACGGGCTCGCAGACTCACTCCGAAGCGAATCGGCACACGATGGCCGCACGGCAGCTGCCGTCGCCGACGCACTGGAATCGGTCGCCCGCGAACGCGCATGCCGGGCGGCGCGACTGCAGCGCCAGTTCGGCCTGCGAAATTCAGCGTCGGTCCGTCGTGTTGCCGAGTGGGCCGTCACGAACTTCTGAGGAGCTCCACCGCTCGGCCACCACGCGATCCAGCGCGCTGGCTACTTCACCGAACCCGCCCACCGGCGGGTTTTGCTTTTTGCGCTCCGCTCGGGCATTACATTCGAGCGATGCATGATCTCGCCGTCTTCGTCGGCCGCTTCCAACCCTTCCACAAAGGTCACCTCGCCCTGTTGCAGCACGCGCTCTCTGAAGCGCAGCGCTGCATCGTGGTCATCGGCTCGGCCTTTCACGCGCGTTCGCCGCGGCATCCTTTCAGCTGGCAGCAACGTGCCGAGATGATTCGACGCGCTTTGCCTGAAACGGATCGAGAGCGGGTCAGTTTTGTGCCGGTGCGCGATCACCATGAAGACGCGCCGTGGATCGCCGAAGTTCGCCAGGCGATAGCCAGCGCAAACAAGGCGAACACAGCGAAAGCGGCAACGACTTTCACGGCTGGTTCGACGGGCTCGACCGATGCGACCGCCTCCGCGCCGACCGCGGTGCTGCTGGTCGGCCACCGAAAAGACGCGACCACCGCCTATCTCGACTGGTTTCCCGAATGGCAGTTGACGACGCTGTCGGTCGCCTCGACCGCAACAGCCCGTGCGGCGCGCGACGCCTTGTTCGGTGCGAACGACGACGGCCCTCTGCGCGCAATGGTGCCGCTGCCGGCGTTCGACTTCCTGGCAATCTGGCGCAACGAGTCAACCTTCGCCGCGTTGCAAGAAGAGTGGACGATGCTGCGGGACTACCGTGCCACCTGGGCCGCGGCGCCCTGGCCGCCCACGCTGGTCACGGTCGATTGCGTGGTGAAGTGCCGCGACCATGTGTTGCTGATCCGCCGTGGCGAAGCACCAGGCAAAGGTTTGCTCGCCGTGCCGGGCGGCTTCATCGAGCAGCGTGAGACCACGCATCGTTCCGCCCTGCGCGAGCTGGAAGAAGAAACGCACCTCGACGTGCCAGACGCCGACCTGCGCGCCTGCCTGAGGGGCACTGCGGTATTCGACGCCCCCGATCGCAGCGAGCGCGGCCGCACGATCACGCACGCGCACTACTTCGACCTGGGCGATCGCCCTTTGCCGACGGTGCGCGCCGACGACGATGCGGCCTCGGCCAGTTGGACGCCCATCGCTGCGCTCGTGGCGGAAGAGGCCCACTTCATGGACGACCACTTCGCCATGCTGCATCACTTCCTGCAATTCGAGTTGCCTGCGCCTCCCGCCTGAGCCCGCCCTCGCAGGCGCGCCCAACTTTCAGCTCATCGAAGCTAGGCTCTCTTCTCGCGACAGCGCCGAACCTTGCACGTTCTTGCGCCGCCCATCGATCTGCTCTGCGAGGTAGTACGCGTCTCGCGCGACACCTGAGAACCGGCCCGATCCCCAGGTGTGCAGCCACGGCAAGCCGAGGAAATACAACCCCGCCTGATGCGTCACGCCCCGCAGATGCACCGGCTCACCCTTGCCGTTGAACACCGGCGCATCGACCCATGCGAAGTCAGGCAGAAAGCCGATGCACCACACCACGCTGGTGATGTCCGAGGCACGCAGGCTGAGTGTCGTGCGCTCCTCTTTCGGCTCCCACACCGGCACGTAGCGCTCGGGCGGCGGCGCATCGATGCCGTTGGCTTCGATGTATTTGTCGATCGACGCGTTGATGCCGTTGTAGATCTTGTCGGCGTGGTCCAGGTGCTCGCGCAGGTTGGGCTGGAACTGCAGCGCATCGCCTTCCATGCCGGTCAGCAAACCATAGAGCTCCATGCCTTCGTTGGCGAACGCACGCAGGTCGATGTCGCGTCCACCATCACGCCCGGTGAGGTAGTGGTTGGTGTTGTCGCGCACGCCTTCGCGCAACGGATGTGCAGTGACCGGCATGTCGTAGTACTTCATGTCGGCGAGCCAGTCGACCGCGTCCTTGCCGCGATAGAAGCGCGCGCAGCGCGGCGCGTTGCCCGTGGCAAGAAACACCTTGCGGCCGGCCAGATGCAGGTCTTCGGCGATCTGCGAACCCGACTGTCCGCAGCCCACCACCAGCACCGCACCCTCGGGGAATTGCGCGGGGTTACGGTATTGAGCCGAGTGGTATTGCACGATGCCGGCAGGCAGGCGCTCGGCCATGCGCGGGATCACCGGCTTGTGATAGCCGCCCGACGCCACCACCACCTGGTCGGCAGTGAACTGGCCGGCGCTGGTGTCGACCGTGTACCGGTCGGACTCGCCCGCGCGCGACACCTTGTTGACCGTGACGCCTTCCATCGCCGGCGCCTGCACCTGCTCGACGAAACCGGCCAGCCACGCGTTGATCTCGTCCTTGACCATGAAGCCGTGCGGATCGGTACCCTTGTACGGCCAGCCCGGAAGATCGCACTGCCAGTTGGGCGTGACGAGGCAAAACGAGTCCCAGCGCTGCGTCCGCCAGCTGTGCACCAGGCTTCGTTTTTCGATGACCAGATGGTCGATGCCGCGCTGCTGCAAACAGTGGCTGAGCGACAGGCCGGACTGGCCGCCGCCGACGATGACGACGCTGTAATGAGTGGTCTTGGTAAGCATGGTGTTTCTTTTATTCAATCAGTCGAAGGCGATGACGGTCACCTGCGCATCGGGTTGCGCGTCGAACCGGGTTGCGATGTGCTCGATCTCGGCCAGTTGGTCCATTGCCTGCGAACAGGCGAAGCCGTACTTGGCGCGCACGCGCTCCGACGCGATGCCGAGTGCATCGCGCGTGCGCTGCATGAAGTCCGGAAGCGGGTAGCTTTGACCGACGGCGAGGAAGTCCTCGACGACCAGCGACGGCGAGTAGCAGCGCGTCTCGCTGAAGTCGGGCCATCGAACATTGAAGTGCATCACGGGCATACGGATTTCCTTGTGGTGTCGAGCGATTGCTCAACAGGTCGCGGCAGCGCGTTGCATTGCCGACGCCGGCTCGGCGGACAGGCCCTGCCGGTACAACGTCGCGTGTCGCTCGGCACTGGCGGCCCAGCTGAAGCGGGCGATGAGGCGCGCGGCGGAGCGGGCGATCGCAGCCGGGTCGCGGGAGTTCAGCGCGCGATCGATCGCGTCGGCAATCGATGACGGCTGCTCGGGGTCGGCCCACTGGCAATCGGCCTCGGTGAGGTATTCCGTGAAGGGCGCGATGCGCGACACCACCACCGGCGCGCCGCTCGCCAATGCTTCGAGCACGACCAAACCGAACCCCTCGTTGAGCGACGGCATGGCAACGACATCGGCCAAGCGATAGAGACCGGGCATGTCCGCATCGTCGAGCGGACCGGTCAGCACCACCGGCTGGTTGCGGCCGATGCGCAGTCCACTGGCATCGGCCAACGCCTTGAAATCGCGGGTGTAGTGTGCGTGGTCGAGCAAGCTGGCACCGCCTGCGATCACCAGTTGCGCATCGGGCCTGCGCGCGCGCAGCAGCACGAAGGCTTCGAGCAGCCGCAGCGTGTTCTTGCGCGCTTCGACGCCGCCCACCGCCAGCACGACTGGCGCCCCCGTGCGCACGCCGAGCCGACGTGCCAGCGCCGCATCGGTGTCATGTGCGGAGGCGCTGAAGCGCTCGCTGTCGACGCCATTGCTCACCTCGGACGCATCGATGCCGTGCTGGCGCCGCAGGATGTCTTGCCACAACCGGCTCACGCAAAACACCTGGCGCGCACGACGAAAGCCGCGCGCCTGCCAGAACATCAACTGCGGCGACGCAAAGACTTCGAGGTGATGCACCGTCCGCGCGAAGCCATCGATCAGCCCTTCGTCTTGCAGGTTGGCCAGCGCGTTGCCGCCGATCGGGTCGTGCGTGTGCAGCACGTCGAACGGCTTCTTTTCGATCAGCGCAGACAAATGGGTGGTGAAGGCCTCGATGCGGCCACCGACCATCTCGACCATGTCGTGGGGCGTGCCACCGACCGGCACGAGTTGCGTCGCGCATCGCATCGGCCTGAAGAAACGTTGACCCGGCGTCGCGGGTGCCATCACCGTCACATCGTGGCCGGCATCGTGCAAGGCATGCGCCAGCTCGATGGTGTGGACCACGCCGCCGCGCGGGTTCACCGAGTGCGTCAACAGGCCGATGCGAAGCGGCTTCTTAAAGTCGAACGCTTCACGCATGGGCCACCTGCGCGTCGGACTCGGAGTCGGCAGCCTCGCAGATGAACGGGTCGCGCTGCAAGTCCCACAGCTCTTCGTGTTGCGAGCCCTGGCGCAACATGAGCTTGCGTGTGGCGTCGACATCGCCAACGACGGTGGCAGCCAGATCGCGCGCTGCAAAACGCGCGAGCACCGCGTCGACCTTGTCGGGCCGAACGCTGAGCACGAAACCGTAGCTGGGGAACGATGTCAGCCAGCGCAGCAGCGGCACACCGGCAGGCCGCGGAATGGCATCGATGTCGATCGTCGCGCCGACGCCGGAGCATTCGAGCAGCATCAACGCCGTGCCGATGGCGCCGGCCATGCTGATGTCCTTGCCGGCATCGCACAGGCCTTCTTCTGCGAGCAACGGAAGGATTTCGAGATCGCCACGCAAGCGTTCACCGGGCGTCGCGGTCGAGGCGTTCCAGTAGGGGAACGGCTCCTCGTAGGCGCCGCGCAAGTCGATCGCCATCACGAGGCGATCGCCTGGCCGCGCATCGAAACTCGTCAGTAATTTCTTCGCGCGACCAAGGATGGACACGGCCAGCTGGGGACGCTCGCTTCGGTTGTTGCTGTGACCGCCGACGATCGGCACGCCATATTTCGCCGACGCCACCGCCATGCCCTTGAGCATTTCGTCCGCCGGCTGCATGCCCGCACTCCACAGCGCGTTGACGACGGCCGTCGGCCGGCCGCCCATCGCGTAGATGTCGCTCACGTTGACCATCACGCCGCAGTAGCCGGCGAACCACGGCATGCGGGTGATGAAGTCTTCGACCAGGCCCTCGATGGCGAAGAGAAGGTAGCCGCCATTGCCGTCGGGTATTACTGCGCAGTCGTCGCCGATGGGCACTGCTTGCGACAGGTCGGCTGTGCCGCCGGGCAGTGCGCGGCCGAGTGCGGTGACGATGTCGCTGATGTCGCGCTTGTGCGCGAAGCCGCGCGAGTCGCGCAATGCAGCAACGATGGCGTGCAGCATGGGTGCCCTATTCAAGGCTGCTGCCCTCACCCTGGCCTCTCCCAGCTGGAGAGGGAAAAGACGGACGACCCGCGCGGGAGACGAAGCCGCTGACCGGGTCATGGCACGGCGGATAAAAGCGCAAGTCCGGCTGCATCTCCGCATGGGGTCTTCCATGAATCGTCAGCGCGCCCGTCGTACGCCAGTGCAGCTTCTGAAACAGCGCCTCGTTCTGCGACTGCACATGTGCCATGAACGTGTTGCACCCCTGCGCACGTGCACGCGTCACCGCCAGCTTGATCAGCGTCGCGCCCAGATGGCCCTGGTTCCTGAGCGCCGCGTGCACGGCAAGTCGCGAGCCCCACCAAACACCGGGCGATGCTTCATGGATACGCACCGTGCCGACCACCTGATCCGGCATGCCACCGATGCACGACATCGCAACCAGCAACTGCGCGTGCTCATCGATGCCATCACGATCGTCGCCGATGAAGATGCCCTGCTCGATGCAAAACACCGCGCGGCGCAAGGCATGCGCTTCGTCGCGTTCCCAGCGTTGCGCAGCCTCGCGCACGAGGAATTCGACCGGCGCGTAGTGCACCACAGGGTCGACGATGTCATCGATGCAGCTCATGGTGGGCTCCTTCTTTCGAATGGTTTCGAGTCAGGACTCGTACACCGACAGCGAGGAGCAGGCGCCGCATTTTCCGCAGCCGGCCTTGATGTCGCTCGAACGCAGGTTGTGGGCGGCGACGCGCTGGCCCAGCGGCTGGAGGATCGACTTCATGAACTCCGGCGTCGGCGCGGGATGGTCTTCCAACGGGGTGCCACTGATCGGCACGAACGGCACCACGAACGGGTACACGCCCATCGTGAGCAGCGTGTCGCAGATCTCGAGGATGGCTTCGCGCGTGTCGCCGAGCCCGGCCAGGATGTAGGTGCTGACCTGGCCACGCCCGAACACGCCGACCGCTGCCTCGAACGCGCTCATGTAGCGCGAGATCGGCACGCTGGCCTTGCCCGGCATGATCTTCTCGCGCACCGACTGCGTCACCACTTCGAGGTGCATGCCGAGCGTGTCGATGCCAGCCGCCTTCATGCGGTGGAACCACTGGTCGTCGTCCGGCGGTTCGCACTGGCCCTGGATCGGAATGTCGACCGCGGCCTTGATCGCGAATGCGCTCTCGCACAGGATGGCCGCACCGCGGTCGGTCGCGTTGGGCGTGCCAGTCGTCAGCACCATGTGCTTGACGCCGTCGAGCAACACCGCGGCACGCGCCACTTCGGCCAGCTGCTCGGGTGTCTTGCGCGCCACCGTGCGGCCGGCTGCGAGCGACTGCCCGATCGCGCAGAACTTGCAGGTCTTCTTGCGGCTCTCGTAGCGGATGCAGGTCTGCAGCACCGTTGTCGCAAGGACGTCGGAGCCATGCAGCGTCGCGATGTGCGAGTAAGGCACGCCGTCGAAAGTCTGCATCGAATAAAAGCGCGGCTGCTTCGGAAAGCTGATGCTCGCGATGGGAATCGCACCACGCGTGATGGTGCTCATACCCTGCGCGTCGGGTGCCTGCGCGGTGAAGGGCGAGTTCCACGCGGTCGACGTATGCACCGGCACCATGATCGTGTGACCGTCCACCGTGACGGCTTTGTGGTCCGATGGGCCGGCACCGCCGCGGCGGCTGGCCGCGCCGGCCGAAGGATCAACCAGCCGCAACCCGAAGGACTGCAACTCGGTCATCAGTTGCCGGCTCGACGGGGAGGTTGGCGTTGCGGTCGGTGTGGTCATAGGGATGTCCGGTGGAAGAAGAAGAACCGAAAGAACCGTTGGAAAGCTCGGCGGCGGCCGGCATGGCGAAAGTGGTCGTGGCAGGACGCTCGTTGATCGCCAGGCTCAGCAGTTCGGGCCGCGCGTAGTGGCCGACCGAATCCATCATTCGTTTGCGCTTGGTGATCAGCGCCATGTCGAGGTCGGCGATGACCATGCCTTGGCCGTCGGTCAGCGGCGCTGCGAGGTGCTTGCCTTCGGGTGAAACGATGGCCGTATGGCAACCGCCGCGCAGCGCCTTTTGCAAACCGGTGTCGGGCGTGATCGCGACGATCTGTTCATCGGTCAGCCAGCCGGTCGCGTTCACCACGAAGCAACCCGACTCGAGCGCGTGATGGCGGATGGTCACTTCCATCTGCTCCGCGAAGATTGGCCCGACCAACGAGCCGGGGAACTGCGCGCAATGGATTTCTTCGTGCTGCGCCATCAGCGCATAGCGAGCCAACGGGTTGTAGTGCTCCCAGCAGGCCAGCGCGCCGACGCGGCCGACGGCGGTGTCGACCACCTTGAGGCCGGCCGCATCGCCCTGGCCCCAGATCATTCGCTCGTGGTACGTCGGCGTGATCTTGCGGCGCTTGAGCGCGAGCGTGCCGTCGGCGTCGAACACCAGTTGCGTGTTGTAGAGGCTGCCATGGTCACGCTCGTTGACGCCGAGCACCACCACCACGCCGCGCGCCCGCGCCCGCTCCGCCACGGCCAGCGTGACCGGGCCCGGCACCACCACCGACCGCTCCATCAGCCGGATGTGCGCCGGCCCCTGCTGCACCGGTGGCTGCACGAAGGAGAAGTACGGGTAGTACGGCACGAAGGTCTCCGGAAAGACCATCAGCTGCACGCCCTTGCCCGCGGCCTCATCGATCGCCTCGCACACCTTGTTCAGGGTGCCGTCATGGCTCTCGAAGTCGGGCGATATCTGTACCGCTGCGGCGCGGACGATGCGTGGCGATGTCATGGCAGCGCGACTCTTACAGGGTCCAGGTGTCGAGGATGAAGGCGTTGGCCTTGCGGTGCAGCAGCACGATGTCGAGCACGTCGAGCGGGCTGATCGGCACGATGCCCGGAATCAGCGAGCCTTCGCCATGGCCGTACAGGGCCTGCAGCGCGAAGCGGCAGGCGTAGACCTTGCCGCCCTCTTCCATGAACTTGGTGATCTGCTTGTTGAAGTTTTGATGACCGGGGAAAGCCTCGTCGCCCAGCGTCGGGAAGCCGCGCTGCACGCCGAGCGTGACGCCGGGGCCGTACAGCAGGATGGTGGTGTCGAAACCCTTGCGCTTCAGCCGCGTGGCCTGCAGCAGATTGACGAAACCGATCGAGCCTTCGAAGGCGACGGTGTGGAAGGTGACCAGGGCCTTCTCGCCCGGTTCGGCCTTGACGTCTTCGAATACTTTTTCTTCGTAGTCGACAAGGTGATCGCCAGTGACGTTCGGTGCTTTGGTGACTTTGGGCATGGTGTGTTCCGGTTGAAAAGTGGACTGAAAAACGAGAGGGACGATGTGCTGCTCGCCCTTCGAATTCGCACGCTTTGTGCCACTCGAAACCCGTGTGGATGCGATCAACCTGCAATCAATCAATAGCAGTGCGCCATCCGGGACCTCGAAAGAATTTCAGGCGCTCTTTTCAATGGCTGGGTGCGCCCTGCAGACAGCCTTCGAGGCCTCGCCATGCACACCGTTGATGCGCTTTCGATGCGATCAATGCACCCGATCAATGGACTTGAATGCACACGTTCGAGGCATTGATCGCTCGCCACCGCTCCATACGACTCGTTTTGGTCGGCACGGAACCTGCGTCCGCCAATCGCATTCACCGATCGCATCCGATGCGATCAATGGATGCGATCAACTCACCGTGAACCCGCCATGAGCAACACATGACCAAACTCTCGCAGCATTGGCAGCGCAAGCTCGACACGAGCAGCAAGCCCGCCTACCTGTTGCTCGCCGACCTGATTGCCGACGACATCCGTACAGGCCGGCTGACGGCGCGCGACCAGCTCCCCACGCTGCGCGACCTCGCGGTCGATTTGCGGCTCAACTACACGACCGTGGCGCGCGGCTACGCGGAGGCGCGCAAGCGCGGCCTCATCGACTCGCGCTCGGGCACCGGCAGCTTCATACGCGGCAGCAGCCCCGCGCTGCCCTTGCGCGGCGGCAGCGGTGCCGAGATGACGATGAACCTGCCGCCCGAGCCGCAGGACGCCGGCCTGCTCGGACGCATGCACGAGAGCGCCGCTCGCGTGATGGCCGATTCCGACCTGTGGGATCTGCTGCGCTACCAGGACTTCGGCGGCTCCGTGCGCGACCGCGAGGCCGGCATGCAGTGGCTGCGGCCGCGCGTACCCGATTGCCGGCTCGACCAGATGCTGGTGTGCCCCGGCATCCACAGCGTCCTGGCGGCGGTGTTCTCGCAACTCGCACGACCGGGCGAACTGATCTGCGTCGAGGCGCTGACCTATCCGGGCGTGAAGGCGATCTCCACACAACTGGGCATCCAGCTGCATGCACTGCAGCTCGATGAAGAGGGCCCGATGGGCGATGCCTTCGAGCACGCCTGCAAAACGCTCAAGCCCAAGGCGCTCTACGTCAACCCGACCCTCAACAACCCGACCACCGCGACGATCTCTCGCGCGCGTCGCGAAGCGCTGGCCGACATCGCCTTGCGCTACGCCATTCCGATCATCGAAGACGACGCCTACGCGATGATTCCGCGCCAGGTGCCCCCGACCTTCGCCAGCATGGCGCCCGACCTCACCTACTACATCACCGGTTTTTCGAAGACGCTGGGTGCGGGGCTGCGCAACGCCTACGTGCGCTCGCCCAACGCGCGGCAATCGCAACGCCTGGCTGGCGCGCTGCGTGCCACCACCGTCATGGCCTCGCCCATCACCAACGCGCTCGCCACGCTGTGGGTCGAAGATGGCACCGCCGACGAAATGCTGGTCGCGGTGCGCAACGAATCGAACGCGCGCCAGGCGCTGGCGGTCAAGCACCTGGCCGACCACGGGATCAACGGCTCCGATCAACAGACCGAGGGCTTTCATTTGTGGCTGCCGTTGACCTCGGCGTGGAGCACCGTCGAATTCGCTTCGTACCTGCGCAGCCAGAACGTCGGCGTGGTCGCGAGCGCAGCCTTCTCTACCGACGGCGCGCCGCCGGACGCGGTGCGCATCTGCCTCGGCGGGCCGATGTCGCGCGAAGAATGCGATCAGGCATTGCGGCTGGTCGCCGATACGCTGACGCATCCGCTGCATCCGCACGCAACGGTGACCTGAGGTACGGACTCGCGCCCAGCCCTGACCGCCTGTAGGCACACGCCGACGTGCGCGGGATGCGTTATCCGGCAGCAAAGGCCCAGGGCAGACCACTAAGGTCGTGGCTCACCAACACACGGAGACCTTCATGAAAAGCATCATCCTTTGGCTGTGCGGCGTCCCGCTCATCGTCATCATCGGTCTGAAGGTTTTCGGCGTCTTTTGAGATTCGACAGGTTCCTCCTCCCGGCGCCTCACTGGCGTCGTTCCATAGCGCCCTTCGGGGCGCTTTTTTTGGTCAGAACGTTTCGCGACGAAGTTGTTGAACGTCTTCATGCAGCGATCTCGCCCAACTGCGCCGCTCCCGTCCATACGCCGATTGCGGCTCGCCGAACCGGACGATGGCCAGCAACGGCGGTGCCGTCAGCGTGTTCCACAACGAGATGACGAGGTTGTCGTCGTCGATATAGCGCGGCGCCTGGCTGGTCTCGCCGGTGGCGGCATCGGCAAAGCGAATCGCAGCGGGCTGGATCGGCGCATCGGCTGAGATAGCGGCCTGCATCAGGTTGGCATGGAACGGCAACAACCCATGGCCATCGCTGGTCGTGCCCTCGGGAAAGATCGCGATCAGGTCGCCCTTGCGCAACGCGTCGGTCATGTGATGCACCACGCGCAGCGCGTCGCGTCGCCGCTCACGCTCGATATAGAGCGACCCCGCGCCGGTCGACAACATGCCGATGAGCGGCCAATGCCTGACGCCAGCTTTCGAGACGAAGCGCACGTGGCGTGCCGCGTGGATCGCGAGGATGTCGAGCCACGAGAGGTGGTTGCACACCAGCAGCACCGGCCCGCCCGCAGGTGGCGTGCCCTGCACCGTGAGCTGCACTCCCATGAGCGCCAGCATGCGCGTTGCCCACTGCTGCACGGCCGTCTCGCGTTGCGCCGGGGTCATTGCCGGAAACTTGAAGCGGATGGTCCACCAGCCACCGAGCGCATGGCCGACGGCGCGAAGCAATTTCCAGGAAGCGGAGAGTTGACGCATGCGCGAAGTCGGCGCTTCAGCCGTGAACGAGGCGACCGGCGACGAGCGTATGGCGCGCCCGTCCTCGCAGCGCGTAGCCGGCAAACGGTGTGCTCTTGCCATGGCTGCGCAGCGTCTCGGGCTGCACCTGCCATTCGATCTCGGGGTCGATCACACAGACGTCCGCCACACCGCCTGTCGTCAACTGGCCGGCGCCGGCTGCAGTCAGCAGTCGGGCCGGCGCCGATGTCACGACACGCAACGCGCGCATGAGCCCGACACCGCTCTGCTCACCCCATTGCAGCGCCAGCGGCAGCAGCAATTCGAGCCCGGTCGCGCCCGCTTCGCTCTCGGCGAAGGGCAGCGTCTTGGCATCGGCATCGACCGGCGTGTGGTCGGACACCAGCGCATCGATCGTGCCGTCGGCCAGCCCTGCCGACAACGCATCGCGGTCGCGCTGCTGGCGCAGGGGCGGGTTGAGCCGCGCGCGACTGTCGAAGTAGCCGATGTCGGTGTCTATCAGCAGCAGCGAATTGATGCTGACGTCGCAGGTCAGCGGCAGGCCGGCCGCCTTGGCTTCGCGCACCAGTTGCACACCGGCCGCACTAGAGAGCCGGCACAGGTGCACGCGTGCGCCGGTGCTCTTCATGAGTTCGACGATGGTGAAGATCGCGATGGTCTCCGCCGCCACCGGCACGCCGGACAGGCCGAGCCGCGTCGCGAGCGGGCCGCTGGCCGCGACACCCTTGCCGAGGTCGCGGTCTTGCGGGCGCAGCCATACGGTGTAGCCGAAGGTGCTCGCGTAGAGCAACGCGCGCTGCAGCACTTGCGTGTCGGCCAGGGCCACGTCGGCCTGGGTAAAGCCGATGCAGCCGGCTTCGGTCAGCGCGGCCATCTCGGTCAGCACTTCGCCGGCCAGGTTGCGGGTGAGGGCGCCCAGCGGAAACAGGCGTGCGCCGTTTTGTTTGGATGCGCGAAACCGCAGCATCTCGATCAGGCCAGGCTCGTCGAGCACCGGGTCGGTGTCGGGCAGGCAGACCAGGCTGGTCACTCCGCCCGCGACCGCCGCGGCCATCTCGCTTTCGAGCATGCCCTCGTGCTCAAAGCCGGGCTCGCGCAGGCGCGCTGCGAGATCGACCAGGCCCGGCGCCACGATGCAGCCTGCGGCATCTAGGATGCGATCGGCCTTGAAGCCCGAAACGTCGCCGATGCCGAAGACCTTGCCGTCGGCCAACGCGACGTCGGCCCGCTGGTCGAAGCCCGATGCCGGATCGATCACGCGGCCGTTTGTTATGAGGATGTTCATGCTTCATTGCCCGCAACGATGCTCATCACCGCCATGCGTACCGCGATACCGAAAGTGACCTGCGGCAGGATCACGCTCTGCCTGCCGTCGACCACAGCGGAGTCGATTTCGACACCGCGGTTGATCGGCCCCGGGTGCATCACGATGGCGTCCGGCTTGGCCAGCCGAAGCTTCTCCGGCGTGAGCCCGTAGGTCTTGAAGAACTCCTGACTCGACGGCAGCAGCGCGCCGCTCATCCGCTCGTTTTGCAGGCGCAGCATGATCACGACGTCGCAATCCTTGATGCCTTCTTCCAGCGTGTGGCACACGCGCACGCCCATCTGGGCCATGTCGTCGGGCACCAGCGTCCGGGGGCCGACCACCCGCACTTCGGCACAACCCAGCGTGGTGAGGCCGTGAATATCGGAGCGCGCCACGCGCGAGTGCAGAACGTCACCGACGATCGCAACCGTGAGGTTGGTGAAGTCTTTCTTGTAGTGACGGATCGTGTACATGTCGAGCAGCCCCTGCGTCGGATGCGCATGGCGGCCGTCGCCGGCGTTGATCACATGCACATGCGGCGCGACGTGTTGCGCGATGAGGTACGGCGCGCCCGATTCGCCGTGCCGCACCACAAACAGGTCGGCGGCCATCGCGCTCAGGTTGGCGATGGTGTCGAGCAGCGACTCGCCCTTGGTCGCCGACGAGCGCGCGATGTCGAGGTTGATGACGTCGGCGCTCAGCCGCTTGGCCGCGATCTCGAAGGTGGTGCGAGTGCGCGTCGAGTTCTCGAAGAACAGGTTGAACACGCTCTTGCCGCGCAGCAACGGGACCTTCTTGACCTCGCGGTCGCTCACGCTGGTGAAGTTGGCGGCTGTGTCGAGGATGTGCGTAAGGATGCTCTTGGGCAGCCCTTCGATCGACAGCAGATGGATGAGTTCGCCGTTCTTGTTGAGCTGCGGATTGCGTTTGTAGAGCATCAGCGAGTGGCCTCAACTTGCAAGCTGAACACGCCTGATTCGCTGCGTGCCAAAGCCAGGAGTTGGGTGTCCGGCAACGTCAAATGCGTCGCTGCGAAGTCGGCTGCCACCGGCAGTTCACGCCCACCGCGGTCGACCAGCACCGCAAGCCGCACGCAGGCCGGACGCCCGAAGTCGAACAGCTCGTTGAGCACCGCGCGGATGGTGCGGCCGGTGTAGAGCACGTCGTCGAGCAGCAGCACATCGGCACCGTTCACTTCGAACGGCAACGCGGTTTGCGCGCTCGCAGCCAGGCCGCGGCGTGCGAAGTCGTCGCGATGCATGGCCGACGAGATCACGCCGGGGCCGCCGGGCAGGCCCAGGTCTTTTTGCAGCCGCTCCACCAGCCAGGCGCCGCCGGAAGTGATGCCGACCAGCCTCGTCTCGGGCCGCATCAGCTGCTTTACGCCGGATGTGAGCGCGGTGTAGAGCGCCTCGGCGTCGGGGATCGTGTTCAAGAAAGACTCCTCAGGAATTGCTCCAGGATGATGCAGGCGGAGGCGGCATCGGCATCGCGCGCGCCGGACGCGAGCGCCTCGGTCGTGCTGTAGCGCTCGTCGACTTCGTACACCGGCAGCTTGAAGCGTCCGTGCAGTTGGCGTGCGAACTTCTGAGCACGACGCGTGTTCTCGTGCGCTGCGCCATCGGGATGAAATGGCACGCCGATGACAAGTGCATCGGGCTGCCATTCGCGGATGCGGGCTTCGACCTGAACGAAGCGGACATCGCCTTCGGCCTTGATGGTGGCCTGCGGCGACGCGGTCTTGAGCAGGCGATTGCCGGTAGCGACGCCCGTGCGCTTCAAGCCGAAATCGAAGGCCAGGAAGCTCTGAAAATGCGAGGGGACCGGGTCAGCAGAAGGAGCGGAAACGTCACGGGATGAGGCTGTGTTGGCTGGCTCGTTCGACATGACCAAAGCGCTCAGGCGTGACCGGCGTCGGGCGACAGCTTCCAGGCTTCCAGCCCCAGCAACAACAGCGCGCGGTCGTAGCGCTGCTCGATCGGCGTGTCGAAGATGACCGCCGGATCGGCATCGACGGTAAGCCAGCTGTTCTCGGCCAGCTCGGACTCGAGCTGCCCCTGCTCCCAGGCCGCATAACCGAGCGACACCAGCACCTTGCGCGGCCCGGCGCCGGTCGCCAGCGCTTCGAGCACGTCTTTCGACGTCGTCATTTCAAGGCCACCCGGAATCGTCATGGTCGATGCATAGACCGACTCCTCGGGCTTGTCGCCTTCCGCGAACACCGGCTCGTGCAGCACGAAGCCACGTTCGGTCTGCACCGGCCCACCCTGGAAAACCGGCGCCTCACCCAGTTCGGGTCGACTCAGATGCAGCTCGATCTTTTCGAACAGACCCTTCAAATTCATGTCGCTGGGCTTGTTGATCACGAGGCCCAGCGCGCCGCGTTCGCTGTGTTCGCACAGGTAGATCACGCTGCGCCTGAATGCCTTGTCTGCCAGACCGGGCATCGCGATCAGGAAATGATGCGTCAGGTTCATCGGGGCAGAATCAGAAGCCATATGCCTCCCATTTTACTGGCCGTCGACAAAGCCTATCCCAAAGGGCTGATGTGGTTCCGTCGCGATCTGCGCGTGGACGACAACGCAGCGCTCTATCACGCACTGCGCAGCTGCCGGCAGGTGCTGTGCGTGTTCGTGTTCGATCGGGCCATCCTCGACGCCTTGCCGAGCGCCGATCGACGGGTCGAATTCATCCGCGAATCGCTGGTGGAGCTCGATGCGGAGCTGCGTACCCTGGGGAGCGGGCTGATCGTTCGGCATGCGGTCGCGGCCGACGAAATCGCGGCGCTGGCCCACGCACTCGAAGTACAAGCCGTGTTCGCGAATCGCGACGATGAGCCGGCAGCGCTCGAACGTGACGCCAAGGTGTTCGGCGCGCTGGCCAACGCCGGCGTCACGTATCACACCTACAAAGACCAGACCATCTTCGAGCGCGACGAGGTGCTCACCAAGACCGGTCAGTCGTACACCGTGTTCACGCCCTACAAGCGCGCCTGGCTCGCCAAGCTCGAAGCTTTCTATCTGAAGCCGTATCCGGTACGCCACTACGTCGATGCACTGGCACCGCCGCCCGAATCGCATCGTGCCGGCGTACCGACGTTGAAGGCCATCGGCTTCGAGAAGACCAACCTCGCCGAGCTCGAAATCCCCACCGGCACCCAGGGCGGCGCAGCGCTGTTCGACGACTTCTTTCAGCGCATCGACCGCTACGACGCGTCGCGCAACTTTCCGGCGGTGCGCGGCCCGAGCTACCTGAGCGTTCATCTGCGCTTCGGCACGGTGTCGATCCGGCAACTGGCCGGCGTGGCACATCAACTCGCGCTGCAAGGCGACGTCGGGGCCGCGACCTGGCTCAGCGAACTGATCTGGCGCGACTTCTACTTTCAGGTGCTGGCGTTCAACCCGCGCATTGGCGAGGGCAAGAGCTTCAGACCCGAGTACGACAAAATCATCTGGCATCACGGCAAGCATGCCGACGGGCTCTTCGACGCCTGGTGCCAGGGCCGAACCGGCTACCCGTTGATCGACGCGGCCATGGCGCAGATCAACCAGACCGGCTACATGCACAACCGGCTGCGCATGGTGGTGGCGAGCTTTCTGTGCAAGGACCTGGGACTGGACTGGCGTCGCGGTGAGGCCTACTTCGCACTGCACCTGAACGACTTCGAGCTCGCCTCCAACAACGGCGGCTGGCAGTGGGCGAGCTCCAGCGGTTGCGATGCGCAACCTTACTTTCGAATCTTCAATCCGGTCACACAGAGCGAACGCTTCGACCCGGAAGGCAAGTTCATCCGGCGTTATTTGCCTCAGATTTCAAAGCTATCGAACACGTCGATCCACGCGCCATGGAATGCCACGCCAGTGGAGCTCGAAGCCGCCGGCATCGTGCTGGGCGAGGGCTATCCGAAACCCGTCGTCGACCACGCCGAGGCGCGCGAACGCACGCTGCAGCGCTACGGCGTGGTGCGCAGCAAGGCGGTGTCCGCAAGCTGAGCCGGCGCAGCCCGGCGAGGCCGCCTCGCTGTGTGCGGGCGCTTTCCTATGTTGCACGAAAGGTTGCAGTCTCGGTGCCGATTGAAAAGATCGGCTGCACGCGCCAGATCGATCTGGTGAGGACCGGGCTGGCTGCGCTTTAGTACGGTTCAGGCGGGGGCCGCCAGCGCAGGCTCGCTGGTGTAGCTGCGCACCAGTCGCAGCAACTCGTCTTCCGAGTAGGGCTTGCCGAGGTAGTGGTTCACGCCCAGTGTGCGGGCGTGGTCGCGGTGCTTCTCTGCGATGCGCGAGGTGATCATGATGATCGGCAGGTCGGCCAGCGACTCGTCGGCGCGAATGTTGCGCGCCAGGTCGAAACCGTCCATTCGCGGCATCTCGATGTCCGACAGCACGACCGAGGGCCGCTCCTGTTGCAATCGTTCGAGTGCCTGCAGACCATCGGCCGCCAGCGCGACCCGATAGCCTTCGCGTTGCAGCAGGCGCTGCGTCACGCGGCGCACGGTGATCGAGTCGTCGACCACCAGCACCAAAGGCACTTGCGCGGGTGCTTGCGGCAACATGACGACCTGCGCCGTACCGCCTTCGGCCGAGCCCGCCACACGGGCTCCTTCCGCACCGACGCCACCCGCAGCCTGCAACTGCCGTGCCAGCTCGCCATGCACCGCCGCCAGCGCGACCGGGTTGTAGAGCAGCGCGACCGCGCCCGATGTCAGCACCGAGATGCCCGCCATGCCCGGCAACCGCGAGAGTTGCGGGCCAAGGTTCTTGACCACGACTTCCTGGTTGCCCAGCACTTCGTCCACATGCAGCGCCACGCGTTGCGCCGCGCTTCGCACGATGACGATGGTGTTGTGTTTGCCCGGTGCCCGCTCGCTGCGTGCCGACGATTGCAACAACGCACCCGCCCAGTAGAACGGTACCTGCTCGCTGCCGAACGGGTAGCTCTGCGTCAGGTAGGCCGACTCGACGTCGGAACCACCCACGCGCTGCACCAGTTCGACCAGGCTCGACGGCACGCCGATCGACACCGCGCCGGCCCGCATCATCACCACGTGCGTCACCGCGGTGGTGAGCGGCAGCACCAGCTTGAAGCTCGTGCCGGTGCCCGTCGCGGTGCGCGTTTCGATGCGACCGCCGAGCGCGGCGACATTCGCGCGAACCACGTCCATGCCGATGCCCCGGCCCGCCAGTTCCGACACCTGATCGGCCGTGGAGAAACCGGCCTTGAAAATCATCTCGGACGCTTGGTCCACCGAAAGCTGTTGGCCTTCCTCTATCAGGCCGAGTGCGAGGGCGCGAGCGGTGATGCGCTCGTGGTCGAGGCCCGCACCATCGTCCTTGAAGGTGACCGACACGTCGTTGCCTTCATGCTGCAGGTCGATGAGGATCAGGCCGCTGGCATCCTTGCCGGCCTTCTCTCGCACGGCAGCGTCTTCGATGCCGTGGGCCACGCAGTTGCGCAGCAAATGTTCGAACGCCGGCGTCATCCGTTCAAGTACGCCGCGGTCCATCTCGATCGTGCCACCGGTGATGTCGAGGCGCACCTGCTTGCCGGTGTCTTTGGAGGCCTGCCGCACCACGCGATAAAGGCGGTCTGACAGACCCTCGAACTCGACCATGCGCGTGCGCAAGAGTCCGCGTTGCAGCTCGCGGGTTTGCCGTGCCTGCGCGCTCAAGTCGTCTTCCGTCGCCTGCACGGTTTTCTGCAGCGTGCGCTGCACCGTGGCCACGTCGTTGACCGACTCGGCCATCATGCGGGTCAGTTCCTGCACGCGGGTGAAGCGGTCGAACTCGAGCGGATCGAAGCCCTGTTGCGAATCCTTGGCCTGGGCCAAGCGAGACTGCATCTGGCTTTCGGCCTGCACTTCGATGTCACGCAACTGCTGACGCAAGCGGTCCAGGTTGCCGGTCAGGTCGCCGAGCGAACTGCGCAACTGGCCCAGCTCGGCTTCCAGCCGCGAGCGCGTGATGATGACCTCGCCGGCCTGCGCGACCAGACGATCGAGCAGTTGCGTGCGGATGCGAACCTGCTGGGTCGACGAGGCGCGCAACGGCACCAGCGCAGACGGCGTAGGCAGTGCAGCCTTGGTTTTGGCGAGCGCAGGCGTTTCGACCGTATCGACCGTATCGACCGCATCGACCGTATCGACCGCATCGACCGTGTCGATTCCTTCGGAGAACAGATCCGCGCCGGCTTCGTCAGCCGCGTTCGGCAATGGCTCGGCGGGCTTGGCAGCGCTGACCAGCGGCATCGCCGCAGCGGTCGCGGCCTTCTGTGCGATCTCCGCCTGCGTTGCCGCATCGTCCGCGCGCAGGGCATCGAAAGTAGCTTGCAGACCGTCGAAGCGACCCAGCAAACGCTCGACCGATGCGGTATCGGCGCCAGCGCTGCCGACGTACTCGATCTCCGATTCCATGCGGTGCGCGCGCTCGCCCAGGCGCATGGCGCCAGCCAGGCGCGCGCTGCCCTTCAGGGTATGCAGCGTGCGCAGCACCGACGCCCGCGGCGCCGTGTCTTCGGGCCGCTGAGCCCATTCGCGCAGCGCGGTGCCGAGTTGCGGAAGAAGCTCTGCCGCCTCTTCTTCGAAGATGGGGAACAGGTCGACATCGACCGCGTCCGCCAGATCGATCGCGTCTTCCGAATCCTCCATCGCGACGTTGGGCACATGGGCTGCTGAGTCGGCTTCGGTCGAGGCCGAGAAGCCGGAGGGGCGATCGGCGTGCTCTGCGGGAGCGAAGACCTGTTCGACCCTGGCCTCCACAGGCTCTACCGGCATCAGCGACTCAGCCACTTCGCGCAGGGCCTTGACGGTTTCATCGGCAGGCTCTTTCAGGAAGCCAGCAGCGAATTGATGGAGCAGGCGCCGGAGCTCTTCGGCCGCAGCGACCAGCACCGCGCCTTGTGCCTCGGTGCCGCTGCCTTGCATGTGCAGATGCTGCAACGCCGCTTCGAACAGGCGAGCCATGCCGGACAGGCTCTGAAAGCCGACGGTGGCCGAACTGCCCGCGAGCGAATGCGCCAATCCGATGGTCGAGTCGGCCACTTGCGTGTGCGGCTCCATCGCCCACTCGCCAACCTGGTTGGCGAGCTGGCGGGACCATTCGTCGGCTTCGTTCAGATAGACGTTGTAGAGCGCGATGCCGATGCGCAGCGGGCCGATCGCCTTGACCGCATCGTCGGCGCCCGAGGCATTGGCCGCATCGATATAGACGGAAGGCGGCACGATCTCAGGCAGCACCTCCGGCGCTTCGACCTTCGCCACGGGCTGGACGACCGGCTCGACTGGCAGCGCCATGGAGGGCTCGCCGGCCGACTTGAGCAACGGCTCGTCGGACGGCCCGGACAGCAATGGACTGAACACGGGTTCGACGCCGCGCTCGAATTCCGCTGTCGATGATTCGCCGAACTCGCGGGGTGCCGAGAAAGCCGTCGTTTCGCGGCTCGGCTCCAACGGCGACTGAGCGGTCGCGAAGAAATCGATCTCGTCGTTGCCGAGGAGGAAAGCCGGGTCGGCAACGCGATCGCGATCGCGCTCTGGCGCCGGATCGAACTGCGTCGGCTTGGCGTCGAAATCGAGAAAGTCGGTCGATGCGAAGTCGTCGTCGGAGTGGTCGAGCCGCGGTGCAGCAGGACGATCTTCGGCGGCGTCCTTGGCTTCTTTGCCAGCTTCCTCGGCAGACGCAGGCTTCGAGAAATCGAACTCCGGCGGCGCGTCGTAGGCCGTTGTGAGGAAGTCGAGATCCGGCAATTCCGGCATCAATGCGTCGGGCTCGCTCGGCGTTGCTGTCGCTGCAGCCGGCGGCTCGGCAGCGATCTGTCGCGCCGCAATAGCCAGCGCATCGGCGTCGGCCGCACGCGTCGGCATTGCCGCGATCGGCTCGCCCGACCGCAGCGCCTCGGCCATTGTCCGGAAAGGAACAGCTTGCCAGTTGTGCGGTTCGCCGGAGGCAACGGCCTCGACCCACTTCGCGAAATCCTGCAGCGCCCTGCCGGTGCCTTCGATCAATTCCGGCGTTTCGGCGCGCTGGTCTGCGAGCCAGGTGTTCAGCACCTGCTCGAAGGCCCACGCGGCTTCACCGAAGTCCATCAACCCGACCATGCGCGAGCTGCCCTTGAGCGTATGGAACGCACGGCGCAGCACGGTCAGTTCTCCGCCTTCGGCCGCGTCGCGGCGCAATGCAGACACCGCGGCCAGCCCGTTGTGCAGCACTTCGCGCGCCTCGTCCAGAAAGATGTTTTGCAGGTCTTCTTCTTCGAGCTCGGTGACCTCGGTGTCGGGCATCGAATGTTCGAGCGGCGCCGGTCCGGTGATCTTCGAGGTCCAGCTGTCGGTGGCGCGGCTGAACTCTTCGAGCGGGGAAACTTTCTTGCGGCTCGGCGCTGCGAGTGCAGCCAGTTTGGCCGCAATTTGTGCGTCCACTTCTTCCACGCTGAGCTTGGCGTCGTACGCGGCTTTGGCGGCGACCGGCGCTGCAGGAAGCGTTACAGAGGGCGCTGGCGAATGCGACGAAACGTCGTGCAACACGGGCGCAGCAGCAGGCGCGATCGACACCGGCACCAGCGCTTCGGGCACCGAGTCGGTCCCTTGCCGGCCCATCAACGGCTTCAGCTCGCCGGTTGCCGCGTCGAACACGAACAAACGCTTTGCCAGCGCCGGCTGGTAGCCCAGCATGTCGATCAGAAAACCGAGCGCGCCAAGGTTGTTGCCGAGCGAATCGAAGCTGCGCGTCTCTTCGGCCGACGATTCTTCGATGGTCGAATCGCGGGCCATCAGGTTGTCGACGTTGTCCCGCATGCGCTGCACGGTTTGCGCAGCCTGGTCGAGCCCGAGCACCGAGAAGACACCGCGCATTTGCAGCAGCTGGCTCGGCACGGTGCGCAACGAACTCTTGTCGCCCGGCCGACGGAAAAACTGGTCGAGCGATTTCTCAAGCTCGCTCAAATGGGAGCGCAACTCATCGACCACGGTGCCCATGGTCTGCCGATCGCTCACGCGTCGGTAGAGTTCTTCCATCCACGGTTCGAGCGGCTCCGAATGGCCGCCTTCACGAGCACGGTCGATGCGACCCGCGAGCTGCACAGTGCGCGCGGTCAGTTGCCGATCATGCGGGTCGAGGTCTTCGAAAGCCGCTTCCAGGTACAGCACCGAGGTCGCGACTTCCATGGCGAGTTCGGTGGCCGGTGGCTGCCCGGCGCGGAGCGAATCTTCGACTGCGTTGTTCAGCGCCTGCACCATCGGTGCACTGGGCGGATGCAGCTTGCCGAGCGACTCTCCCAACTGCGCGAAGGTGTCTGCCACCTGCCGCATGCGGGTCATGTCGCCACCCGACAGGGCCGACCACATTTCCTTGGCGGCCTCGATGCGTTTGCGCGCCTGCACCAACACCAGCGGATCAAAACGACCGAACTGTTCGACGGTGTAGTCGACGTGTTGCTCGGCTTCGAGGCCCCAGGCCGCACGCACGGCGCGCAAGGTCAGGGCTTCGTCGCGGGCGGTGGGCACGGCCTGTCCACAGAAGAACAGCAGGTCTTGCCCGAGTCGGTCCGACACGGTGTTGTCACCACGGGCGAGCGTGGCGTACTGCAGCAGCACACGCGAGGCGGCGCGCTTGACGTACACATCGGCGGGCATCAAGGCCAGGGAAAGCGATTCGAAGAATGCGGCGGCCAACGTCCAGAAACTTCGAACGCGAGAAATGGTGGCGCCGCGCGCGAGCCCGAGGCACAGCGCACTCAAGCGACGCGCAGCAGCGTCGTCGCCGGTCTTGACGACCTTGAGCACTTCGCGGTCGAGCTTGGATCGCACCGCCGGGTCGTAAACCAGCGTGGGCTGCCGGTCAGATGCCTCGATGTCGACCCAGCGAAACGGCAGGCTCCAGAGGTCGGCCGGATGAACACGTTCATTGCCCACCAATTCGAGCACGTCGCGATACTGCGGAAACAGCGCGATCGGCGACACCGTCTTGCCCGACAACATGGCACTCAGAAAGTCGGTGACAGCAAAACCGGCCTTGTCGATTTTTTGTACCGCGGCTTCGTTGCAGCGCATCGGCTCCGCGACGAAGCTCTGCACGGCGAACTCCATCGCGCCCAGCACCAGCGCCGGCGCGGCATGACCGACCATCTGCAACGCGCCCACGGCTTGATGCAGTTGCTGACGCGCGAGCCGCAGCGGCCCGGCATCGAGCTCGGGCACCGTGCCCGATTCGCGCGAGAAACGGCGCAGCGATTTGCTGACGCCGTCGATCGATTTCTGGATTTCACCCAAGACCCAGGCCAGCGGTCCAAGGTCTTCGGTGGCCGGCGCGTTGCCGGCGACATGAGCGGTGGCGGGGCTTAGGGTCGACACGATGTTTTCTCGGCGTGTATTTTTTTAACGGGCGTCGGACGTCGAACGGCTTAAGCGATCTTGAAACGCGACACCGACTGGCGAAGTTCTTCAGCCATGTGCGACAGCTCGCGCACCTGTTGCGCGGTGGTGCGCGTGCCTTCGCCGGTTTGCTCGGTCACCGCAAAAATGTGCTGAATGTTGGCAGCCACCACGTTGGCAGAATCGGCCTCGCGCGATGCCGATTGGGAGATCTGCTCGATGAGCTCGGCAAGGCGACGCGACACGCGGTCGATCTCCGACAGTGCGGTGCCGGCGTTGTCGGACAACTTGGCGCCTTCGACCACACCCTGCGTGGAGCGCTCCATGGCGCCTACGGCATCCTGGGTGTCGGTTTGAATCGCCTTCACCAGCGCCGAGATCTGACGCGTCGCATCGGCCGACCGCTCGGCCAGCCGCTGCACTTCTTCGGCCACTACCGAGAAGCCGCGGCCGGCTTCACCGGCCGATGCCGCCTGAATGGCCGCGTTGAGTGCCAGCACGTTGGTCTGCTCGGTAATATCGGAAATCAGCTCGGTGATTTCACCGATCTCTTGCGACGATTCGCCGAGCCGCTTGATGCGCTTGGACGTTTCCTGGATCTGGTCGCGAATCGAGTTCATACCGCCGATGGCGTTCTGCACCGCCTGCAAGCCGGACGATGCGGCCTGCAGCGACTGCCGCGCCACCGTGGCCGACTCTTGCGCCTGTGCCGACACGCCGTTGATTCGCTCGGCCATCGTCAGCACCGACTGCCCGGTCTCGCGAATCTCGCGCAGCTGCTCGGTCGAAGCTGCCAGCAGCTCGGTCGATGTGCTTTCCACTTGCGACGTCGTTGCGGCCACGCGGGTCGCCGTGTTCTGCACGTTGCCCACCAGCAAACGCAGTTCTTCCACCGTGTAGTTCACCGAATCGGCGATGGCGCCGGTGATGTCCTCGGTCACCGTGGCTTCTTGCGTCAAGTCGCCCTCGGCCACCGTTTGCAGCTCGTTCATGAGCCGCAAAATTGCCGCCTGGTTGGCGGTGTTCACGCGGCTCGCGTCTTCGCGCATGCGCTCGGCCTCGACCCGTTCGTTCTCGGCCAAAGCTGCACGTTCGCGCCCTTCTCTCACTTGAACGAAACCGATCGCGCCAGCAAGCAGCAGTGCCGCCAGCGCCAGCACGAACAGCATCACCAGGGTGCCGGCGCCCAGGCCGGTGCGTTGCGACAGCTTGTCTTGCAGATCGCCGAGCGCGAGGCGCAGCGGTTCGCTGTCGGTCAAGATCATTGATTGCGCTTCGCGCGCCGCCACCAGGCCCTGCAGGTTTCCGAGAATGGCACCGGCCTGGCCGCGCGTCTGCTCATACGTCTTCAGGATGGCTTCGAGTTGCTGGCGGGTCTGCGCATCGCGCGAGCCGGGCAAGCGTTGCTGCGCATTGCCGTCGAGCAGGCCGCGCGTAATTTCCTGGAAGGTGTTCAGGTCTTTGCCAAGCAGGAACACCGCATCGGGGCTCACGCCTTCGACCGTCAGAAATTCATTGGCAGACTTGCCGATCCGCTGCGTCAGCATGACCAGCTGACCGGCAGCAGAGATCTCCGGCACGGTCGCGTTCTGCTGCATCTTGAGCGACGCCACCGTCTCGGTCATTTCAAGCAAATCGGACGACTGGCGGTTGATGTTGCGAAGCGCGGCACCGACCTGCGTCAGGATCTGCTGCTGCGCCAGCACGGCTTTGGCGCTCTTGTCGGCACGATCGACCAGCGGATTGATTTTTTCAAGTTCCGCGTCGTACTGAGAACCGACACGCTCGAGCTTGAGCGAGTCGTCACCGGCCGTCAGGCCTTGTGCGCGACGCGCCAGATCGTCCGAACTTTCCTTCACTTCGGTGAAGGCCGGCACGTTGCCCACCAGCGCCTGCGAAACCGACTTGGCCAGACGCTGCGATTGCATCAGCGCCTGACCAGTCGAAGCCACCTGTTGTGCCAAACGCTCTGCGCGAAGAATGGCGGAACCCGCCACGAGAAGCAGCAGCAACACGACCGCCGCCAGCACGCCGGCCAGCACGCGCTGTTGGCGTTGCAGCCCACCGCGTGTCGCCAACGGCGCAACGGTGCCACTGCCCGCCGATGCCGCCAGGGGCTCAGGCACATCGTCGAAATTACGGCTGGGCGCAAAGTCGGCGTGACCATCCGGAGACACAACGGTATCCGGAGGTTCGGGCGCGTGTGCAGGCACCGCAGCCGCCTCGTTCGCGGACTCACGGCGCAACAGCACCGTTCGTTCTTCCGGCGGCTGAACCGTTTCGGTGTGCTCGAGCGACATGGCCGCGGCGTTGCTGGCGTGAACGGTCACGCCGTCTTCCCGCAAAGGTAGAAACTTCTTGAACTTGTCGGCGATCGAACTCACGGTCGGTCCTTCAGGTTGTTGTCTGGTCGACGCCCTCAGGCGCCGATGCTCAAAAACTGGGGTTGCTGCGACAGCGCCTGCAGGTTGACTTCCTGCCAGCGCTCTCCTGCAACGTCTGTGTAGGCATGCCCGAGCCACGCCGGCGCATCAGGCCCCGGCAGCTCGGCAGCGGTAAATGCTTCAACGCCACGCAGCCCGATCAGGCGATCGACCAGCAGTGCGCAATTGACTTCGAGCAACTCGTTCAAGGCCACCATGCGCGACTGCGCACGGGCTGATTCGGTAGCGGCCAGCGGCGTCGCAACGCCCGATGCAAAACTCGACAACTGCACCACGCCGTACAGGCCGCCGCGCAAGTTGGCGACGCCGAGGAACCACGGCTCGGTATAGGGCACTGCTTGCGGTGGCGTCCAAGGAAATATCTCGCCAGCATGGGAGAGGGGAAACAGGTACTTGCGGTCGCCTGCTTCGACTGCGAGCCAGGAGGCAGACACACCCGATGTGCGCGCTGCCTGCAGACGACTGGCAAGTCGGGACTGGAAAGCGCGCAGGGCGTCGCGGTTGGCCATGGACTCGTCGGGACGATCAGGCCAGCGCGCTGATCTTTGCCATCAGTTCGGCCGCGTTGACCGGCTTCACGATGTAGTCGCGAGCGCCCTGGCGCATGCCCCAGACGCGGTCCGTTTCCTGGTTCTTGCTGGTGCACAGAATGATGGGCACGGATGCGTATTGCGGATTGCGCGCGATGGCGCGAGTCAGCTGAAAGCCGTTTTGACCGGGCATCACGACGTCCATCAGGATGAGGTCGGGCTGTTCTTCTTCGAGGCGGCGCATCGCGTCGTCCGCGTTCTCTGCGGTTTTGACGGCGAACCCATTCTTCTGGAGCAGGTCGGTCAAAAACAGCAACTCCGTCTTGGAGTCGTCGACGACCAGCACTTTGTGAATCGGCATTAAGGTGCTTCCTGTTGAACCAGACCGAACTGCTGCACGGCTTGCAGCAACTGGTCTTTGGTGAACGGCTTGGTGAGATAGTCCTGCGAGCCGACCATGCGGCCGCGCGCCTTGTCGAAGACGCCGTCTTTGGAAGACAGCATCACGACAGGGACGTTTGAAAAATGCGCGTTGCGCTTGATGATGGCGCAGGTCTGGTAGCCGTCGAGACGCGGCATCAGAATGTCGCAAAAGATGAGGTGCGGCTTGTGGTCGTTGATCTTCGAGAGTGCATCGAAGCCATCTTCGGCGAGCAGCACTTCATGACCACCTTGCTTCAGGAAGATCTCGGCACTGCGCCGAATGGTGTTGCTGTCATCGATGACCAGCACCTTGTAACCGGACCCGCTCGTGCTCATTCGCACTCCTCGTTGCACCCACACCGGGAAGACGACTGCGCCGACTTTTCAGCGCAGGAAGCACGACCCTATGCCATGCTTCACATCTCAACCATTTCGAAGTCTTCCTTGCGCGCCCCGCACTCAGGGCAAGTCCAATTCATTGGAACCTCTGCCCACGCCGTACCTGGCGCAATACCATCTTCTGGTACTCCCACCGCTTCGTCATAGATCCACCCGCAAATCAGGCACATCCAGGTTTTCGTATTCATCGCAGCTTAAAGTCCCTGTACATAGAATGCAACGATTGTATCTAGGCGTATCACGATTACACGTGACCAACGTCTCACATATGCCACCATCGCGTGACACCAAACGGCGTATGACAACTTACTTACTACCGCCCGAGAACGCCCGCCTTCCGGGTGATCTTAACGACCCCCCAACAACCGAAGAAGACGAGGGGCTAGAGGTCGAAGGCCTGGATCCTCCCTGCGTGCTGGTTTTTAATGCGAGCGACCCCAGCGGCGCCGGTGGATTGGGCGGCGATGCACTCGCCATGGCCTCCGTCGGCGCCCACATGTTGCCGGTCGTAACAGGCGCCTACGCACGCGACACCGCCGAAATCTTCGATCACTTTCCGTTCGATGAAGAAGCCGTTGCCGAACAAACGCGCGCCATCCTGGAGGACGTCGAAGTGCAATTGATCAAGGTCGGCTTCGTCGGCACGCCGGAGATCCTGAGCACAGTTGCCGAAACCGCGACCGACTATCCCGAGGTACCACTGGTGGCGTACATGCCCAACCTGTCGTGGTGGGACGAGAACCTCATCGAGCCGTACCTCGACGCTTTCCGCGAACTGCTGTTGCCGCAGACGACGGTTCTGGTCGGAAACCACAGCACCCTGTGGCGCTGGCTGTTACCCGACTGGTCCGGCGACCGGCCACCCGGAGCGCGCGACATCGCCAAGGCCGCGGGCGAGTTCGGCGTGCCCTACACGCTGGTGACCGGCATCATGCTGCCCGACCAGCACATCGACAACGTGCTGGCGTCACCGCAATCGGTGCTCGCGAGCGAGAAATACGAGCGGCTCGAAGCCGTGTTCTCCGGTGCTGGCGACACGCTGTCGGCTGCGCTCGCGGCACTGCTCGCCAGCGGTACCGACCTGGTCGCAGCTACCGGCGAAGCGCTGAGTTATATGGATCGCTGTCTCGACGCAGGCTTCAGGCCGGGCATGGGGCACGTGATTCCCGACCGCCTCTTCTGGGCGCAAGAAGAAGATGAAGAAGATCTCGACGATGACCCTCCCGAAATCGGAGCCGCTTCCGATTTTGGCCTGCCTCCGCATGACACCCGACACTGATCTCTCGCACTGAAAAGCACCGACATGGCTACCGACCTCAACGAAACCCTCTTCGAGCGCGCTCGCGCCGTCATCCCCGGCGGCGTCAATTCGCCGGTCCGCGCATTCAAGGCCGTGGGCGGCACGCCGCGCTTCGTCAAGCGCGCGCAAGGCGCTTACTTCTGGGACGCCAACGACAAGCGCTATGTCGACTACATCGGCTCGTGGGGGCCGATGATCCTTGGACACGGCCATCCTGCAGTGGTCGAAGCGGTGCAAAAGGCCATGCTCGACGGCTTCTCCTATGGCGCACCGACCGAGCGCGAAATCGAACTGGCTGAAGCCATCCTCGCGCTGGTGCCGTCGATGGAAATGGTGCGCCTCGTGAGCTCCGGCACCGAAGCGGCGATGAGTGCGCTGCGGCTAGCGCGCGGTGCCACCGGCCGCAAGTACATCATCAAGTTCGAAGGCTGTTATCACGGCCACGCCGACGCGTTGCTGGTCAAGGCTGGCTCCGGTCTCGCAACCTTCGGGCATCCGACTTCCGCCGGCGTCCCGCCCGAAGTCGTGCAGCACACGCTGGTTCTCGAATACAACAATATCGCGCAACTTGAAGAAGCCTTCACGCTCCACGGCCACGAACTCGCTTGCCTGATGATCGAAGCGATCGCCGGCAACATGAACTTCGTGCGCGCCACGCCCGAGTTCGCCAAGCGCTGCAGGGAGCTCTGCACTCAGCACGGCGCGCTGCTGGTATTCGACGAAGTGATGACGGGTTTTCGCGTTGGCCTGCATGGCGCGCAGGGCGTGCTCGGCGTCACGCCCGACCTCACTGTGCTGGGCAAAGTGATCGGCGGCGGTATGCCACTGGCTGCATTCGGCGGGCCGCGCGCCATCATGGAGCAGCTGGCGCCGCTTGGCCCTGTGTACCAGGCGGGCACGCTGTCGGGCAACCCGGTAGCCACCGCATGCGGTTTGGCGACGCTCAAGGAAGTGGCCAAGCCCGGCTTCTTCGAAGGGCTCGGCCGGAAGACGCGTTCGCTGACCGACGGCCTGCGCGCCGCTGCGAAGGCCGAGGGCCTGCCCTTCAACGCCGACAGCGAAGGCGGCATGTTCGGTTTCTTCTTGATGGATGCACTGCCGCAAAACTACGCGACGGTGATGACGACCGACAACGCCAAATTCAACGCGCTGTTTCACGGCCTGCTCGACCGCGGCGTCTACATCGCACCGGCTTTGTATGAAGCCGGGTTCGTCAGCGCGGCGCACAGCGAAGAAGACATTGCAGCGACCATCGCGTCTGCGCGCGAGATCTTCAGGACACTGGCAAATCGGTAAGCGCGCCAGCCGCTGCAGCTAAGCGCTGGATCCTGTGCATCGGCCAACGGTGCCGATGTCCGCCTTGCTCACGGCTGCGACGGCTGCGACGGCTGCGACAGTACCCATTTCGCGAGGAGCGCCGCATCGGCTTCGGTCACCTGCGGTTGCCGCGGCATGATGAGGCGACCCCAGACACCGACGCCGCCGCTGCGAATCTTGGCGGCCAGATGCGCCGGTGCGCCTGCATCGTCGCGGTAGCGCGCCGCGACCTGCGCGAAGCCCGGGCCGACCTGCGTGTGGACCAGCCCGTGGCACGACAGGCAGCCGGATTTGTTGGCCAACGCCTGTCCTTGAACTGACGCGGTCGCGATCGTGGTCGCCGTTGCAGGCGCTGGAGAAGTTGGCGTCGCCGCTGTCTGCGCCCACACCGCCGACCCGCTGCCTGCCACCACAACAGCAACTGCAACTGCCGCCCACCATCGCCCGGCTATCGGCCGCACTCGACACCCCGACCAGTGGCGCAAGTCTTCAATGCCGCTTCAATGCCGAAAGTGCCGCACGCCGCTGAGCACCATCACCACGCCGCGCTCGTCGGCTGCATCGATCACTTCCTGGTCGCGCATCGAGCCACCGGGTTGAATGACGCTGCTCGCACCGGCATCGACAACAACATCGAGCCCGTCGCGGAACGGGAAAAAGGCATCACTCGCAACCGCAGTGTTCTTCAACGACAGCCCTGCATGCTCGGCCTTGATGCTCGCGATGCGTGCCGAGTCGAGGCGGCTCATCTGGCCCGCGCCGACGCCCATCGTCATGCCACCGGCACAGAACACGATCGCGTTGCTCTTGACGAACTTGGCGACCTTCCATGCGAACAGCAGGTCTTCGAGTTGCTCGGCGCTCGGCTGCTTCTTGCTGACCACCTTGAGTTCGCTCGCGGCGAGCACGCGGTTGTCGGCGGTCTGCATCAGCAGGCCGGAGCCGACGCGCTTGACGTCGACCGCGTTGCGCCCATTGTCCCAATCGGTCGCGCCACCCGGCGGCAGTGCGATCTCGAGCACGCGCACATTGAGCTTGGCCTTGGTCGCCTGGAACACCGCGAGCGCTTCGGCCGTGTAGCCGGGCGCCATCAGCACCTCGACGAACTGCTTGTTGATTTCTTGCGCGGTGGCTGCGTCCACTGGGCGATTGAACGCGATGATGCCGCCGAAAGCCGAAGTCGGATCGGTCTTGAACGCCTTTGCATAAGCCTCGGCCGCATCCTTGCCGACCGCCACGCCGCACGGATTGGCGTGCTTCACGATCACGCATGCAGGAACGTCGAAGCTCTTGACGCATTCCCAGGCCGCATCGGCATCGGCGATGTTGTTGTAGCTCAACTCCTTGCCTTGCAACTGCTTCGCGCTGACCAGCGATCCCGGCGCCGGGAACAGGTCGCGATAGAACGCGGCCTGCTGGTGCGGGTTCTCCCCGTAACGCAGATCCTGCAGCTTGACGAAGCGGCCGTTGGTCTGCGCGGGGAACAGCGCACGCGTCGGCGCGGGCTGGCCGATGCTGGCGTCGAAGTCGATGGCAGAGAGGTAGTCGCTGATCGCGCCGTCGTACTGGCTGATGCGATTGAAGGCGGCCACCGAGAAAGCGAACCTGGTCTTGTCGCTCAGCTTGCCGTCTGCCCTGAGTTCGGCCAGTGCCTGCGGGTACTGCGCGGCATCGGTCAGCACGCCGACGTCTTGCCAGTTCTTGGCCGCGCTGCGCACCATCGCCGGCCCGCCGATGTCGATGTTCTCGATCGCGTCTTCCAGCGTGCAGCCGGGCTTGGCGACGGTCGATTCGAACGGGTAGAGATTGACCACCAGCAAATCGATCGCCTCGATGTCGTGCGCGTCGATGGCCGCCACATGCGCCGGCACATCGCGGCGCGCGAGCAGGCCCCCGTGGATCTTGGGGTGCAGTGTCTTGACCCGGCCATCGAGCATCTCGGGAAAGCCCGTGTGGTCGGCGACTTCGGTCACCGGCAAGCCGGCATCGGCAAGAAGCTTGGCGGTGCCGCCGGTCGAGAGCAGCTTGATATCGAGCGCGTGCAACGCCTGGGCGAATTCGAGGATTCCGGTCTTGTCGGAAACGGAGATCAGTGCGGTGAGTGCCATGGGGTGCTTTGTTGCTTCGTGTTTTGTTCTTCTGCTGCGGTGTGCTTACGCACTTACTTGAGCAACTTGTGTTCGACCAGCTTCTTGCGCAGCGTGTTGCGATTGAGACCGAGCCACTGCGCGGCGCGCGACTGGTTGCCTTCGGCCCGCGTCATGACGACGTCGAGCAATGGTTTTTCGACCACGCGCACGAGCATCTCGTACATACCGTCGGGCTCGGTGCCGCGCAGGTCGCGAAAGTAACTGTCGAGGCTGGTGCGCACGCAGTCTTCAATGTGTTTTTTGCTCATGCTTGTTCTCTGCTTCTCTTCTCATTCAGCGGTGGTGACCGCTTCCTCGTTCCCCATCGTCCCCATTGCGTCCGTCTGCTCTTCGTCGGGGCGGTACGTCGGCATGCGGTCCATGCGGACACCAAGCTCATCGAAATATTCGCCGACCGCGCGCAGTTGCAATGCGCTGTCTTCGATCGTATTCATGCGGGCCCGGAACGCCTCGCCATCCGGCAGGCCCCGAACGTACCAGCCGATGTGTTTGCGGGCGGTGCGCACACCGCTGTACTCACCGTACAAACCATGGTGCTCTTGAAGATGGTCGAGCAGCAATCGCCGTACTTCGGCAACGAGCGGTGGCGCCAGGTGCGTTCCGGTTTCCAGGAAGTGCGCGATCTCGCGAAAGATCCATGGGCGGCCTTGCGCGGCGCGGCCGATCATCACCGCATCGGCACCGGTTGCTGCCAGCACGTCGCGTGCTTTCTCCGGACTGGTCACGTCGCCGTTGGCAACCACGGGCACACGCACCGCGGCCTTAACTGCCGCGATGGTGTCGTACTCGGCGGCACCCTTGTAGCCCTGCTCGCGCGTGCGGCCATGCACTGTCAGCATCTGCACGCCGGCTGCTTCGAAATCACGCGCCAGCTTCACTGCGTTGCGACGATCGTCGCTCCAACCGGTTCGCATCTTGAGCGTGACGGGCACGCCATGCGGCGCTGCAGCAGCCACCACCGCTTCGACGATTTGAAGCGCCAGCGGCTCGTCGCGCATCAATGCGGAGCCCGCCCATTTGTTGCACACCTTCTTGGCGGGGCAACCCATATTGATATCGATGATCTGCGCGCCGCGATCGATGTTGTATTGCGCTGCTTCGGCCATCATTGCCGCATCGGTGCCAGCGATCTGCACCGAGATCGGACCGGGCTCACCCACATGATCGGCACGGCGCGACGTCTTGAGCGAGCCCCACAGATCCCTTCGCGAAGTGACCATCTCGCTCACTGCATAACCGGCACCGAGTTGTCGGCACAGCATGCGAAACGGCCTGTCGGTCACGCCGGCCATGGGCGCGACGAACAGGCGGTTTTCCAGCGTGATGTTGCCGATCTGCAGTGTCATGAAAGTGGAAGCGGGTGTGCTGTCGGCTGCTGAAAAATGAGGCACGATTGTAGCCACGCCGCGTTTCAGTGACTGAAACGATTTGCACGAATATTTGCCTCGGGTTTGCGAGCCCGTTCGCGGCGTTGGTCGCCCGGTCTTCAGCCGTCCTGATCGGTGGCCGCCCGATCGCGCGTTTTTCCCACAACGTGCCCAAAGCACCGTTTCCTATACTGCGCGACCATGCAAGCCTGGCTCGACTCTCTTCTCGCACTGCTCGCGCTCCCGCAATACGGGCTGTCGACGCTTTTCATCGCCGCTTTCGTATCGGCCACGCTGGTGCCGGTCGGGTCCGAGCCGTTTCTATTCGGCCTTCTCAAGTTGAACCCGTCGATGTTCTGGCCGGCCATCGGCGTTGCGACCCTTGGCAACACTTTGGGCGGCGCCGTCGACTGGTGGATGGGTTATGGCGCGCACCAAGTCGCCGACAAGTATTCGAATTCCAAGCACCACACGCGCGTGCTCAAGTGGCTTGAAAAGCTCGGCCCCAAAGCGTGCCTCTTGAGTTGGCTGCCGCTGGTCGGCGATCCGCTTTGCGCCGTCGCCGGCTGGCTCAAGCTGTCGTTCTGGCCGTGTGTGTTCTACATGGCCATTGGCAAATTTGCGCGCTACGTGACGATGACAGTCGCGCTTCTCTACATCTGGCCGGAGTAACCGAGCGGCTCAGCCCAGCAGGGCGTACGGGCCGCCGCGTTCGAGTGCGCGCTTGTAAGCGGGGCGCGCATGGATGCGCTCGAGATAGGCCATGAGCTTGGGGCGAGTCGCATTGAGGCCGCCGCGCGCTTTTGCCGCTTCGACCGGGAAGCTCATCTGGATGTCGGCACCGGTAAAGTTCTCTCCAGCGAACCAGCGGCTCTTGCCGAGCTCGCCTTCCATGAAGTCGAGGTGCGCCTTGATGTTCGGTGTGATGAAGCCAGCCTTGGCCCTGGCAGCGATGGATTTGGCGATCGGCTTCACGAAGAAAGGCATCTTGCCGTTCTCGATTTTGTCGAAGATCAATTTCAACAGCAGCGGCGGCATGGCAGAACCCTCTGCGTAGTGCAGCCAGTAGCGATAACGCAGTGCTTCCGGCGTTCCCGCGACAGGTGCCAATCGGCCTTCACCAAAACGCTCTATCACCGTCTCGACAATCGCTCCGGACTCTGCCAACGTCAAGCCGTCCTCGGTTGTCACGACGGGCGATTTGCCAAGCGGATGCACCGCGCGCAACTCGGGTGGTGCCAGCATCGTCTGTGGGTTGCGCTCGTAGCGAACGACTTCGTATGGCAGGGCGAGCTCTTCGAGCAGCCAGAGCACGCGTTGCGAGCGCGAGTTGTTGAGATGGTGAACGGTGATCATGAGCGTCGCGAAATGCGAATGAATTCTGGAAAGATCGGGAGTCTAACGACGCTGTTGCTGTGCGCCTTGGGCGGGCTGGCATCCGATGCCAATGCGCTGGAACCCAAGGCGATCTTTCAACGTGTCTCGCCCGCTGTGTGGACGGTGAAGGCCGACCGTGGCAAGGGCGCGTTCTCCATCGGCAGTGCGGTCGCCGTTACGCCCGCCGCACTGGTCACCGCGTGCCGTGTGGTCGACGCGCGTCTTTCTGATCACGAGAGACGGCCAGTACGGCACTGCCACCAGTTCAGCTGCACTCATCGGGCATGTCAAGGCATGCGCCGGTCGCAACGTGACCTGCGCGGTCTACGCTGTGGACAACACCGTCGTTTGGGGCATGCAACAGGCAGCGGCAAAGTAGCCCTGCCAGTGGCGCTGCAAACGGTTCAGGAGCTGAACAGGAAGTTCATCACGTCGCCATCCTTGACGACGTATTCCTTGCCTTCGCTGCGCATCTTTCCGGCGTCCTTGGAGCCCTGCTCGCCCTTGAAGGCGATGTAGTCGTTGAAGGCGATGGTCTGGGCGCGGATGTAGCCCTTTTCGAAGTCGCCGTGGATCACGCCCGCCGCTTGCGGGCCCGTGTCGCCGATATGAATGGTCCAGGCGCGCACTTCTTTGACGCCGGCGGTGAAATAGGTTTGGAGGCCGAGCAGCTGGTAGGCCGCGCGAATCAGCCGGTTCAGGCCCGGCTCTTCCTGGCCGATTTCGGCGAGGAACATCTTCTTGTCCTCGTCGTCCATCTCGGACAGGTCGGCTTCGATCTTGGCGCAGATGGCCACCACGGGCGCCTTCTGCTTGTCGGCGTATTCACGCAGTCGATCGAGGTACGGGTTGTTCTCGAAGCCGTCTTCGGCCACGTTGCCCACGAACATCGCCGGCTTGGCGGTGATGAGCGTGAACGACTTGACCAGTGGCTGCTCGTCCTTGGTGAATTCAAGTGCGCGAACCGGGATGTTCTCGTTCAGCGCGGTTTGGCATTTCTCCAACAAGGCCACCAGCTTGATGGACTCCTTGTCGCCCGAACGCGCCGTCTTGCCGTGGCGATGCAGCGCCTTCTCTACCGTCGCGAGGTCGGCCAGGCACAGCTCGGTCTGGATCACTTCGATGTCGGAGATCGGATCGATCTTGCCCGCCACATGAATCACGTTGTCGTCGTCGAAGCAGCGCACCACGTTGACGGTGGCGTCGGTTTCTCGGATGTGCGCCAGGAACTTGTTGCCCAAACCTTCGCCGGTGCTGGCACCAGCCACCAAGCCCGCGATGTCGACGAACTCGACGATGGCCGGAACGATGCGTTCTGGCTTCACGATCTCGCTCAGTTGCGCCAGCCGCGGGTCGGGCACTTCGACCACGCCGACATTCGGCTCGATGGTGCAGAAGGGATAGTTTTCCGCTGCGATGCCGGCCTTGGTCAACGCGTTGAAAAGGGTGGATTTACCGACGTTGGGCAGGCCGACGATGCCGCATTGCAAACTCATGGAGGTCCTCTGGAATCAACCCGCGATTTTAGGCGAGGACCTCGACGCTTCGACGTCGCGCGACTTCCGGCGGATTCCGGGCGCGCTTCCCATGCAGCATAAGGGTAAAACCCGACGCGCAAACGTTTGCGCAAACGTTTGCTTTGGCTACGATCGGAGTCCCGGCAACAGACCGGAGCCCATCCATTTTCAGGAGACATACCGTGAAATTCACTCGCCGCACCATTCAAACCACCGCCGTTCTGGCACTGCTGGGCGCCCTCGCCGCGACGCCTGCGTTCGCACAGGACAAGCCCAAGGTGGCGCTGGTCATGAAGTCGCTGGCCAATGAGTTCTTCCAGACCATGGAAGACGGCGCCAAGGCGCATCAAAAAGCACACGCATCCGACTACACGTTGATGGCCAGCGGCATCAAGGACGAAACCGACACCGCGGCCCAGATCAAGATGGTCGAGCAGATGGTGGCGCAGAAAATCAATGCCCTGGTGATCGCTCCGGCGGACTCGAAAGCGCTGGTTCCGGTGATCAAGGCGGCCATCGACAAGGGCATCCTCGTCGTCAACATCGACAACCAGCTGGACGCCGCCGCGCTGAAGGAAAAGTCGATTCAGGTGCCCTTCGTCGGCCCCGACAACCGAGCCGGCGCCAAGCTGGTCGGCGACTACCTGGCCAAGAGCCTGAAGGCCGGGGACAAGGTCGGCATCATCGAAGGCGTCTCGACCACGTTCAATGCGCAGCAGCGCACGCTCGGCTACCAGGATGCAATGAAGGCCGCCGGCGCCACCGTCGTCGGCGTGCAATCCGGCCAATGGGAGATCGACAAGGGCAATACCGTAGCGGCCGGCATGATGCGCGAGCACCCCGACCTCAAAGCACTGCTGGTCGGCAACGACAGCATGGCGCTCGGTGCCGTGGCGGCAGTCAAGGCCGCGGGCAAGACCGGCAAGGTACTGGTCGTCGGCTACGACAACATCGGTGCCATCAAGCCCATGCTGGCCGACGGTCGCGTGCTGGCCACAGCCGACCAGTTCGCAGCGAAGCAGGCGGTGTTTGGAATCGAGACCGCGCTCAAGGCGCTGGCCGCCAAGCAGCCCCAGTCGGCGATGCCCGCCGAGGTCAAGACCGACGTGGTGCTGGTCACCAAGACGACCAAGTAACCACGCCATGCCGCTGGCCGCCGTCGCCCCGCTCCTGACGCTGGAGTCACTGGGCAAGGACTACGCCACGCCCGTGCTCGACGACGTGTCGCTCGCGCTGCACGCGGGTGAGGTGCTGGCACTGACCGGCGAGAACGGTGCCGGCAAAAGCACCTTGTCGAAGATCGTCTGCGGCCTGGTGACCGCGACGCGCGGGACGATGGCCCTGGACGGCAACGTCTTTTCACCGGCATCGCGGCGCGACGCGGAACGCCAGGGCGTCCGTATGGTGATGCAGGAACTCGGCCTGGTGGCAACGCTGTCCGTCGCCGAAAACCTGCTGCTCGATCGCTTGCCCCATCGCGCCGGCTGGGTCCGACGCAGCGAACTGCACGCACTCGCTGCGCGCCAATTGGCCAAGATCGGGATGCAGGGCATCGATCCCGGCACGCCGGTCGCGCGCCTGGGCATCGGCCAGCAGCAAATGGTCGAGATCGCACGCAACCTGCAGGACGACACGCGCGTTCTGGTGCTGGACGAACCGACGGCGATGCTGACGCCGCGCGAAACCTCGCACCTGTTCGAACAAATCGATTTGCTCAAAGCACGTGGCGTCGCCATCGTCTATGTGTCGCATCGATTGGAGGAGCTGCAGCGCATTGCCGACCGGGTCGCCGTGCTGCGTGACGGCCGGCTGGTCGACGTGCGCGCGATGGCGGGTGTGCGTGAATCCGAACTGGTGCAACGCATGGTCGGCCGCGCGGTCCATGAACACGAAGGACGTCCACGCCGCCCGGCCGGTCGGGTGCTGTTGCAGGCGACCGGCCTCGGCCGCGCGCAGACGGTGCGCGACGTCGATCTGACGCTGCATGCCGGCGAAATCATGGGGCTTGCCGGATTGGTCGGCTCGGGCCGAACGGAACTGGTGCGCCTGCTGTTCGGCGCAGACAAGGCCGACCGCGGCGAGATCGCCCTGCACGGCGAGACGCCGGCATCCGGCGGCACAGCGCCGGTGCAGCACATCCGGCCTGGTTGGCGTTCGCCGATGCAGGCCATTCGCGCCGGCATCGGGCTCGTGACCGAGGACCGGAAATCGCAAGGGCTGCTGCTGCCGCAATCGATCCGCGTCAACACGACCTTGAGCGACCTGCGCGCCGTGTCGCGAGGCGGGTGGCTTCAGCCGGCCAAGGAACGATCGATCGCACAGCGGTGGGTCGACGTGCTGCGCATACGCTCGCGCAGCATCGAACAGCCGGTGGCCACCTTGAGTGGCGGCAATCAGCAGAAGGTGGTGTTCGCGCGCTGGCTCCATCGCGAATGCCGTGTGCTGCTGCTCGACGAGCCGACGCGCGGCGTCGACGTGGGTGCCCGCGCCGACCTGTATACCGAACTCGACCGCATGACAGACGCCGGCAAGGCACTGCTGATGGTGTCGAGCGATTTGCGCGAGCTGATGGCCATGTGCGATCGCATCGGCGTCATGAGCGCGGGCCGGCTCGTCGCGATTTTCGAGCGTGGTCAGTGGACCGAACAGTCGTTGCTCGCTGCTGCATTCAGCGACACGACGGCAAAGCCCGTCACACAACTTTCCAGCCTGCCGGCTTGACCGGTCTTCCCTGAACGCCATGAATCCGATTGCAGCCAAACCCGTTTCTGCGCCTGACGCGCAGCCCGCCGCCACGGCAGCGACCCGCGGCGCCACGCTGCGCGGCCAGCTCGGCACGTACCTCGGCCTCGCTGCGGTGCTGGTCGGCATGGTCGCCCTGTTCGGCAGCCTGAGCGAGTATTTCCTGACGCGCGAAACCTTCATCACCATCGCCAACGAAATACCGGCATTGCTCGTGATGGCGGTGGGGATGACCTTCGTGCTCATCATCGCGGGCATCGACCTGTCGGTCGGCTCGGTGCTGGCGCTGAGTGCTGCGATCACCACCGCGGCGATCCTGCAATGGCACTGGCCCGTTCCGGCCGCTGCGGCGCTGGGGCTCTTCGCCGGCCTGGCCTGCGGCGCGGTCACCGGCTCGGTCTCGGTCGCGTGGCGGTTGCCGTCGTTCATCGTCTCGCTCGGCATGCTCGAAGCGGTCCGCGGCGGCGCCTATCTGGTCACCAACTCGCGCACCCAGTACGTCGGCGATGCGATCTCAGGGCTCGCGACTCCCTGGATCGGCGGCATCTCGGCGGCGTTCGTGATAGCGGTGGTGCTGGTCGCGATCGCACAGGCGTTGCTGACGCGGACCGTGTTCGGTCGCTACGTGGTCGGCATCGGCACCAATGAAGAGGCGATGCGGCTGGCAGGCATCGACCCGCGGCCGATCCGAATCATCGTGTTCGCACTCACCGGGTTGCTCGCAGGTCTGGCGGGGCTGATGCAGTCGGCCCGCCTCGAGGCCGCCGATCCGAACGCCGGCGTCGGCATCGAGCTGCAGGTGATCGCCGCCGTGGTCATCGGCGGCACCAGCCTGATGGGCGGTCGGGGCTCGGTGGTCAACACCTTCTTCGGCGTGCTCATCATCGCGGTGCTCGAGGCCGGGCTGGCCCAGGTGGGCGCCAGCGAGCCGAGCAAACGCATCGTGACCGGGTGCGTGATCGTGGTCGCCGTCATCATCGACACGCTGCGCCAGCGCCGCGCCGGCGCGGTCTGACGGCAGAAACGACCATGGCCACCATCAGAGACGTTGCGCTGCACGCCGGGGTATCGATCACCACGGTGTCGCACGTGCTGAACGACACCCGCCACGTCAGCGCGCAAGGCCGCGAACGCGTGCAGGCCGCCATACGCGCGCTGGGGTATGTGCCGAGCGCCGTGGCGCGCAGCCTGAAAAGCAACACCACCTCCACGCTGGGGATGCTGATCCCGAACAGCTCCAATCCGTACTTCGCCGAGATCGTGCGCATCGTCGAAGACCGCTGCTTCGCCGCCGGCTACACGCTGATTCTCTGCAACACCGACGATGAGCCGCATCGGCAGAGCGTGTACCTCAAGGTGCTGGCCGAACGACGTATCGACGGCCTGATCGTGGTGTCCACCGGAGACGACGATTCGCTGGTCACCCAACTGCGCGGCATCAGGTTGCCGATCGTGCTGGTCGATCGCGAGATCGCCGATCCGACGTGCGACCTCGTCGAGACCGCACACATGCAGGGCGGGTTGCTCGCCGTGCGGCATTTGCTGTCGCTCGGCCATCGGCAGATTGCCTGCATCGGCGGCCCAGCCGGCGTGATGCCGAGCGAGCAGCGCATCGAGGGTTGGCGCATGGCGCTGGCGGAGAGCGGTGCGGCGCCCGGCGCCACCACGCTGTTGTGGCGCGGCGGCTTCACCAGCCAGGGCGGCTACGAGGCGATGCATGCGATCCTGCGCACCGACCAGCCCCCTTCCGCTGTCTTCGCGTGCAACGACCTGATGGCGATCGGCGCGTTGCGCGCCGCGCACGAGACCGGCGTCCGGGTACCGGACGAACTGTCGATCGTCGGCTTCGACGACATCGAACTGTCGGGCTACACCAGCCCGCCGCTCACCACCGTCGCCCAACCCAAGGATCACATCGGCGCACTGGCGGTGGACATGCTGCTGGAGCGCGTCAGCCAGCGCCGGCAGGAGCCACGCAAGGTGGTGCTGCAACCCGAATTGCGCGTGCGCGCATCGACGGCCAGGATGCTTGCAGGCCCGCCATGATTCCGACCTCATCCTCAGGACCGCCGCGCATCGTCGTGCTGGGCAGTCTCAATATGGACCTGGTGGTGCGAGTGCCGCACGCGCCCGCTGCAGGCGAGACGCTGCAGGGCCATTCGATCCACAGCATTCCCGGTGGCAAAGGCGGCAATCAAGCAGTGAGTTGCGCGCGCCAGGGTGCGCTTGTCAGCCTGGTCGGCTGCGTCGGTGCAGACGCGAACGGCGAGGCGTTGCGCAAGGCGCTGCAGCAGGACGGCATCGACACCTCGGCGGTCACCACCGATGCCTCAGCGCCCACCGGCACCGCACTGGTCATGGTCGAGGACACGGGCCAGAATCGCATCGTGGTGATTGCCGGCGCCAACGCGCGTGTGGAAATCGACGACGTGGCGCTGGCAGCACGGCTGCACGGTACGGCGTTCCTCATCGCACAGTTCGAAACCCCCATTGCGCAAGTCGCGCGTGCGATGACTGCGGCCCATCGCGCCGGCTGCCGCGTGCTGCTCAACCCGTCGCCGGTGCAACCGATCGATGACGCGCTGTGGCCGCTGATCGACACACTGGTGGTCAACGAGGTCGAGGCGAAAACGCTTTCGGGCCGACTGGTCGAGAGCCCGCGCGATGCCGCCATGGCTGGCGAGTCGATGCGTGCACGCGGCGTTGCACGCGTGGTGGTCACGCTGGGCGCCAGCGGCGCCGTGGCCGTCGATGCGGACGGTGCGCGCCACCATCCGACACTCCCCGTGGAGACGGTCGACACCACCGCAGCCGGCGACACTTTTCTAGGTGCGCTGGCGGTAACTCTCGCCTCCGGCGCGTCACTGGACGAGGGCGTTAGCCTGGGCATCCGGGCCGCAGCGCTGTGCATCACGCAGCCCGGCGCTCAACCTTCCATCCCGCTGCGCAGCGCCGTGTTGCGCAGTGCCTTGCCACCCGCATGGACACCACTTTGAAACGCACTTTGCTACTCCATCCCGAACTGTCGCAATCGATCGCCCGCCTGGGTCACGGCGACATGGTCGTACTCGCCGACGCCGGTCTGCCGATTCCCGATGGCCCGCGCCGCATCGACCTGGCGGTCACACCGGGCGTGCCCCGACTCGCCGACGTGCTCAGGGCCGTGCTGTCGGAGATGCAGGTTGAGCGCGCCATGATCGCGCGGGAAGCGATCGACGCCGGTGCAGGCCACGTGCTGCCAGCCTGGTGTGCCGGTCAGTTGGCCATCGCGCCCGAAATGATCTCGCACGAGGAGCTCAAGCGCTTGTGCGCGCGCGCCAAGGTGGTGGTGCGCACGGGCGAGTGCACGCCTTACGCCAACATCGTGTTGTGTGCCGGAGTGACGTTCTGAGGAGTCGAGGCTGCGCCCGACCTATCCGAAGACGTAGTTGGCACCGACCGGCTGGCCCACTTTCAGCACCTGCTCGGCGCCCTCGGTCCCGCCCTGCAGCACGATGCAGTTCATGCCGAAAGTGATGGCGCCGTCGACCCGATCGTTTTGCCGGTAGGTCGATAGCGTGTCGCCAACCTCGTGCGTCGACACGGCGGTGGCGGGGTCGATGTCCGGAATGGGACAGCGCGGGCACGGCTTCGCGGGCTGCAGCAAGGCCCGTGCGTCGGGTGCGGTAGCGACATGGAAAGTGTCGACCCGGTCTTCGTCCTGCGCCTCGATGCCGGCCAGCACGATGTTCGGGCGGAATCGCTCCATGCCGACCGCGCCATGCCCGGCGGCCACCAGCTTCTCGTTCAGTTCGGCAAGCGATGCTTCGCTGGTGATCAGCAGCGGGAAGCCGTCGGCGAACTGGTTGGTCGCTTCCACGCCTCGGGTCCACTTCATGTTCGACAGGCGCTTTTGCTCGGGGTCGAAGCGGACCATCCTGAGTTGCCGGGGCTTGCCGGGCTCCGACAGGAAGTCGCTGAACCACTGCGCGGCGATATCACCCATGTCGTAGGCGGCCACCTCGTCGTTCCAGACCGTGACCCGCACCGGACCTTCGACCCGATCGAATGCGATGTGGAGTGCCAGCATTCCGGGGGCGCGAAGCACCATTTCCATCTGCTTCATCTGCGGCCTGACGAGCGCCATCCGCGGCAGCTCGCGCTGTGTGACGAACACACCGGCGGCATCGACCACCATCCAGGCGCGGTCGAATTCAAGTCCCGCTTCGGTAAGCAGGACTTCGGGGAGTTCGACGCCGGCACAGGATTTGATCGGATAGACGAACAGGCGCGAGATGGTGGCGCGAACGTCGAAAGCCGCCAGGTCGGCAAGCGGAGCGGCGTTGGGTGAAGTCACGGCGGTTTCCTTGAAAACGTCACGAAAAGACGCGAATCTCCGATTGTCCCGCAGCGCACGGCAGCGGGAGGCAACTCCTACAATCCGCCGATGTCTCTTCCCCCCGAAGTCTGTATTCGCGGCGCCGGCATCGTCGGCCGCACGCTGGCGCTGTTGCTGGCGCGCGAACGCGTCAGGGTGGCGCTCGTGGCGCCGCAACTGCCGAACCCGCACGAAGACGTGCGCGCCTATGCGCTCAATGCCGCTTCCCGGACCTTGCTCGAAGAACTCCGCGCCTGGCCCGATGCGCAGCACGCGACCCAGGTCCGCGAGATGCAGGTCAACGGCGACGGAGGTGGTCGCGTGCAGTTCAGCGCCCCGAGCCAAAAGGTCGATGCGCTGGCCTGGATCGTCGACGTGCCGGCGCTGGAACGCCAGCTGAGCGATGCGGTCCGCTTTCAGCCACGCATCGACATCGTGGCCGAGCCGGTGGCGGCAGCGCTCACGGTGGTGTGCGAGGGCAAGGTCAGCACGACACGTGACGCACTCGGCGTGCGATATGAGGTCACGCGCTACCCGCAACATGCGATCGCCGCGCGACTCGAAGCCGAACAACCGCACGGGGAGATCGCCCGCCAGTGGTTCGACGACCGCGGCGAGGTGCTGGCATTGCTGCCGGTCGGCGGCCCCGGTAGTCGCTCGCTGGCGCTGGTGTGGTCGGTCGACCAACTGCGCGCGCCGGCGTTGCTGGCCCTGAGCGCAGACGACTTCGCCACGGCGGTGCGCGAAGCCAGTCAAGACGCGTTGGGTGCTTTGACGCTGACGAGCGAGCGTGCCGCCTGGCCCCTGCAGCGCGCCATCGCCGATCGCTGGAGCGGCACGATGGCCGACGGCAAGGCATGGGCGCTGGCGGGTGACGCGGCGCACACGGTGCATCCGCTCGCGGGCCAGGGGCTCAATCTCGGCCTGGCCGATGCGGCCGAACTGGCCTCGGTATTGAAGGGCCGCGAGTATTGGCGGGGCGTCGGCGATGCGCGTCTGCTGCGCCGCTACGAGCGCGCCCGTCGCACCGACGTGCTGTCGATGAGCCTCGCGACCGACGCGCTGCAGCAACTCTTCGCGCATCGCACGGAGCCGCTGCCGGCACTGCGCAACTGGGGCATGCGTGGATTCGATCGCACGCGGTTCGTCAAACAGTGGATCGCCCGGCAGGCAATGGGCCTTCCCTGACGCCTTCCGGCATCACACTCACTCAACGATTTAAACGGTTCTCTCATGAAACTCGCTTGCAAATTTCTTGCCGTCTTCGGCTTCGGCGCTGCCCTGCTCGCCAGCTTCAATGCGCTGGCCGGCGAAGCCGAAATCCGAAAGAACCTCGCGGCGCGCATTCCGCAGTTCGCGAAGATCGACGAGGTTTCCAAATCGCCGATGCCTGGCGTGTACGAAGTCCGCATCAACGGCGCCGAAATCTTCTACACCGATGAGCAGGGCAACTACCTGCTGCAAGGCAATCTCATCGATGTGAAGGCGCGCAAGAACCTGACCGAAGCGCGGGTCGAAAAGCTCAGCGAGGTCGCATTCGACAAGCTGCCCGTAAACGACGCTTTCAAGATCGTGCGCGGCAACGGCAAGCGCAAGCTGGCGGTTTTCGAAGATCCCAACTGCGGCTACTGCAAGCACTTCGAGCGTGACCTGAAAACGGTCGACAACGTGACGGTCTATCTCTTCCTGTATCCGGTGCTCGGTGCGGACTCGACTGCCAAGGCGCGCAATATCTGGTGCGCCAAAGACAAGGTCAAAAGCTGGAACGACTGGATGTCGAGCGAGGTCAAGCCCGATGCGGCCAGCGCCGACTGCGATGTCGCCGCCGTGCAACGTAATGTCGAATTCGGCCGCAAGTACAACATCACCGGCACGCCGACGTTGATCTTCAGCGACGGCTCGCGCGCACCGGGCGCCATTCCTGCAGCGCAGGTCGAGCAGAAACTCAGCGCAGCCAATTGATGGGCGCGCCCCGGAGCGCGGCAACTGCAACTGCAACTGCAGCGGCCATTCACTATCGCGTCGAATGCGCCGATCGCAATGCACATCTGTTTGCGGTCACCCTCACCATCGATCGGCCGGCGCCGCACCAACGCGTGTCGCTGCCGGTGTGGATTCCGGGCAGCTATCTGGTTCGTGAGTTCGCCAAGAACCTGCAAGGTCTCTACGCGAAGCAAGGGCGCCGCAACATCGGCATCGCGCAACTCGACAAGTGCACATGGGAAGTCGATTGCACGCCTGGTCAGCCATTGGTGCTTCGCTATGAAGTGTGTGCATACGACAACTCGGTGCGCACCGCGTGGCTCGACGTCGACCGCGGCTTTTTCAACGGCACGAGCCTGTGCCTGCGGGTCGATGCCCAGACCGATACGCCGCATGCGATCGAAGTCCTCGCGCCCAAACTTTTGCCTGGACATGCGCGTTGGTCTTGCGTGACCGCGCTGGTCGGCGCAACGGTCGACAAGCAGGGCTTCGGCACTTACGAGGCTGCCGACTACGACGAACTGGCCGACAACCCCTTCGAAATGGGCGCGTTCTGGAGCGGCGAGTTCGAAGCCTGCGGCGTGCCGCACCGCTTCGTCGTCGCCGGTGCGACAGCGTCGTTCGACAGCGAACGGCTCATCGCCGACACCAAAGCCATCTGCGAAACCGAGATGCGTTTCTGGCACGGCGACAAGGTTGGCAAGCGCGGCGGCACGAAGCTCCCGTTCAACCGCTACGTCTTCATGCTGAACGCGGTCGACGATGGTTATGGCGGCCTCGAACACCGGCACTCGACCGCTCTGATCTGCACGCGCCGCGATCTGCCGCAACTCGGCGCGAAGAAGCAGCCCGAGGGCTACACCACGTTGATGGGACTCATTAGTCACGAGTACTTCCACACCTGGAATGTGAAGCGCATGCGCCCCGCCGAGTTCGCGCGCTACGACTACACCCGCGAAAACCACACGCAGTTGCTGTGGCTCTTCGAAGGTTTCACCAGCTACTACGACGACCTGCTACTGCGCCGCGCCGGCCGCATCGACGACGCGACCTATCTGCGCCTCATCAACAAGACCATCAACCAGGTCATGCAGACGCCGGGCCGGCTGGTTCAGTCGGTCGCGGCCGCCAGTTTCGACGCCTGGGTCAAGTACTACCGGCAGGACGAGCAGACACCCAATGGCACGGTCAGCTACTACACCAAGGGCGCGCTGGTCGCGATGTGCTTCGACCTGACGCTGCGCAGCGAAGGCAAGGGCACGCTCGACGACGTGATGCGTTTGTTGTGGACGAAAAGTGCTGGCGGCCCGATCGAAGAAGCCGATGTAGCAAAAGCGCTCGCATCAGTGGGCGGGCGTTCGTATGCAAGCGAGATCGCGCAATGGGTGCACTCGACCGACGAGCTGCCGTTGTCGGGCTTGCTGCGCGCACACGGCATCGCCACGCTCGATGACCCGGCGCAGCGCGCGCAGGAACTCGGCCTGCGCGTGACGGAGACCAACGGCAGCGTGCAGGTCAAGGTGGTGCTGCGCGGCGGCGCTGCAGAAGCCGCCGGCTTCGCGGCGCACGACGAATGGATCGGTATCGAACTGCCGACGCGCAAAGGGCAGCCGACGCAGGCCTGGCGCATCACGAAGATCGAAGACCTGGCGCTCTACCTCGGGCCGCAGAAAAAGATGATCGCCATCGTCGCGCGTGACCGTCGCCTGCTGCGTCTGCCGCTCACGCTGCCGACAGGCGTGACGACATGGCGCCTCTTCGCCAAGGATGCCGCGTTGACGACGAAGTGGCTGACCGGAAGCTAGGCGAACCGTCGACTTGAGTCGACCACGGCCAGCGTCGTCTACATAACGCGGCCGACCACCGCGATCACGAACACGAGCACGCCCAGCGCGAGGTTGATCGCGACGAGCATGCGGATGGTGGCGAGCGCCTTGCCGGCGGCCGGCCAATCGCGTGACGCCACGAAACGCGCCAGCTTCGGAAATCCGGCGAAGCGGATGTGGCCGTACATCGCCATCATCACCAGCCCCAACGCCAGCATCGCGTGAACGCTCCAGTGCACCCGCGCGAAACCACCGGCCATGGCGACCATCGCGAAACCGGTGAGCAGCAACAACACGATCGCGCCACCGACCCAGCCCAGAAAACGTCCGAGCGCTGCCGCCATGAACGGCAAGCGCAGCGGTGGTTCCAGCACTGCGACAGCGGCAGGACGGACGGCGAAGTGCATCGTCGCCATGCCGCCGACCCAAAACGCGGCGGCGAGCAGATGCACGCAAAGAAGGGAAGAAATAAGCAGGTTCATCGTGGTCGGTCTTGGTTGCCGGAGTGGTCTGGCAGTGTCGCATCCAACGCACGTGTTCGCAGAGGCTTCGCTATAGTGACCCGCAGCCTTTTCCCCGAAACTTTTTCATCGCCAACGGAGACACCATGAGCTACGAAAACATCGAAGTCCGCACCGAAGCCGGCAAGGTCGGCATCGTCACGCTGAACCGACCCAAAGCCCTCAACGCACTCAACGACGCGCTCATGACCGAGCTCGGCGCGGCTCTCAAGGCGTTCGACGCCGACGAAGCCATCGGCTGCATGATCATCACCGGCAGCGAGCGCGCGTTCGCGGCCGGCGCCGACATCGGCGCCATGGCCAAATTCAGTTTCGTGGACGCCTATAAGGGCGACTACATCACGCGCAATTGGGAAACCATCCGCACCATCCGCAAGCCGGTGATCGCGGCAGTGAGCGGCTTTGCACTCGGTGGTGGCTGCGAGCTCGCGATGATGTGCGACTTCATCATCGCGGCCGACAACGCCAAGTTCGGTCAGCCTGAAATCAAGCTCGGTGTGATTCCCGGCGCGGGCGGCACGCAGCGTCTGCCGCGGGCAGTCGGCAAGAGCAAGGCGATGGACATGGCACTGACCGGCCGCATGATGGACGCGACCGAAGCCGAACGCGCCGGGCTGGTAAGCCGCATCGTGCCGTTCGACAAGCTGGCCGACGAAGCACTCGGCGCCGCGTTGGTCATCGCTGATTTCTCGCAGATCGCGGTGATGGCAGCCAAGGAATCGGTGAATCGCGCGTTCGAGAGCGGGCTGTCGGATGGCGTGATGTTCGAGCGCCGGCTGTTCCATGCGCTGTTCGCGACGAACGATCAGAAAGAAGGCATGGACGCCTTCGTCGGCAAGCGCAAGGCCGACTTCAAGAACGCCTGAAGTCGGTACCGCCCGCGCCCGAAGCCATTGCTCCGCCGCTTATCGCGGGGCTTCCGCTGATGTCGCACCTGGCGGTGAACCTGCCGCAGGAGCAGCCGGAGGTGCCGGATCGGCTCGCGGCGCTGGCGCAACCGCCTCCGCTAATGAGCGCACCAATGCCGCGAGCGACCCTGCCGACGGCGAACCCGTGGCCGGTGGCGCCGTACCTTCACGCCAACGCACCTGCTCTCGCGCGAGTTCGAGCACCGCCAGTACTTTGCCGTCACGCTCGAACGTCAGTCGCCACTCGGCCCCGCCAACGAAGCGTTGCGCGCCCACGGCAGTGATCGCCGCAGAGCCGATCAGCGGCAGCAACTCACGTCCTTCGGCGCGCGACAGGCTGCGCGTTTCGCCAGCGCTTTGCGCGATGGTGAGCCGCGTCCACTGGGACAGCGCGGCGAAGGTCGGCGGGTCGGTGGCTTCAGTGCGTACCGTCGATGTCGGTGCGGCTTTGGCCGCGCGTGCGGGAGGCGCTGCGGCTGCACCGGGCGTACCGGGCAGCACGGGTGTTGCTGCACCGACAGGCGGTGAAGCGCCAGCCGCCGGCTGATCGGCGGTGCTGGAATCCCGTGACTTCGCGGCAGCGGCAGGTGTTGCTGTTGGTGCAATGGATTGCGCCGGTGCCGTCGGTATCGGCTCCAGCTTGAGCACTGCGCGCGGCGGCGCTTGCTCGGCCTCCGCGCGCTTCGACGAACTCTCAAGGTCGGCCGCAGCCGCCTTCGGCTCGCGAGCCCGCTCCGGTGCCGGTGCCGGTGCCGGTACCGGTGCTGGCGCTGGCGCTGGCGCTGGCGAAGCTTCGACTTTGGGGGGTGGCGAAACGACTGCAGGCGCAGGCTCGAAAATCGCTGGTGGCGCAGGCGTCGCAGTTGCTGCGGCCGTCTCCGTCGACGTGCCTGGCGTCGGGGCCGGAACAGACGTCGTCGAAGGCTCCTGAGGCGCCTCGACCGGGGGTGGCGCGGGCGCTGCGTTGCGAGGCTCCAGTCCCGGCATCGGCGTGGTGTCTAAGGGCTCCGGTGGAAGCGTGTTTGCAGCTTCACGGGCCGTCGGCGCCGCACTCGACTTCGTTTCGCTGTCGAGCCGCGCTTCGGGCACCGGCTCGTGCTGCCACAGTGCGGTCACGATGACCCCGACAAGCACGGTCGCAAAAGCAGCGTTCCATGGCAGGCGGCTGCGACCGCTTTCGCCACCGATACCCAGCAGGCGCTTCCACAGCGGAACCATCGGCGCCAGCGAAATGTCTTCGTCGCGCGGCTCGACCGCCTCCCGCGCGCGCTGCTGAATGGTCCGGCGAATCCGCCAGTCCGGCGCGACAGCGGCATCGGGAGCGTTCTGCAGCGCACGCCGGAGCACCGGATCATCGAACTCGTCGGGGAAGGCCACATTGCCCATCGGTTCGTCGCTCATTTGCGAACCCTCAGCACGGACAAGTAGCGCTCCATGCACTCCCGCAATTTCTTGATGCCATAGCGCAATCGACTCTTCACCGTTTCGAAGTGCGTGTCGAGCGCATCGGCCAGCGCCTCGACCGTGAAGCCATCTTCGTGATGCAACAAAAACGCAGCGCGTTGATCGTCGGGCAACTCATCCAGGCAGGCCAGCAGACGCCGGCCCGCAGCACGCCAGAAAGCGATTTCTTCGGCCGACGGATGGGCCGTATCGGAAGGTGACGCACCTTCGTTCAGCAAGCCGCGGCTGAACAGCCGTCCGGCTTCGAGGCCATCGCCGTCTTCGTCGTGGGCATAGAACTGCACCTCGCGTCCGCTCACGCGCAAGCGGTCCATCGCGAGGTTGTGGGCGATGGTGAAGGCCCAGGTACGCCACGCCGCGCCTTGCGCGGAAAAGCTGGCGCGTGCCGCCACTATGCGCAGCCACGTGTCCTGGAACACCTCGTCGACCTCGGCCGACAAACGCAACCCCAGCAAGCGCTTGACGAAGCGATACAGCGCGTTTTCATGACGTGCATAGAGCATGTCGAAAGCGGCCGCGTCGCCTGCCGCATAGGCGAGCATCAATTGATCGTCCCCCATGGCGTCGGGGGTGGTCGGGGTAGCGGGGTCCGCTTCGAGGGTGGGCGCGAGCATCGGGCAATTTTCACCTGAGCTTGTACGGACGGCGTTGCCATTCGGGGTCGATTGTCGAAGTGTTCACGAGCCGGCTATAATATCGGGCTCGGCTCTTTAGCTCAGTCGGTTAGAGCGATGGAATCATAATCCACAGGTCCGCGGTTCGAATCCGTGAAGAGCCACCATCTTAGTAAGTCGTTGATTTTAAAGGGAAAAATCAAGGCTTGATTCATTCGGTGAGACGGTCAGTGACACGGTCTCCACCAATGAACAGACTACCGAACGTGCTGAAATCCCGGCACGGGGTCTACTACTTACGCAACTACCGGGACGGCCGGGAGGTGCGTACTTCCCTACGCACCAAGGAATGGGCCACAGCTAAACTGCTGGCACTCCACTTCCACCTTGGCCGCGCCATGCCTTTTCGCAAACTTGATCTCACGTTCCCTTCGGGCTTTGAGATCAAGAACGTGAACACAGCCGAAGACTTTGAGCGGCTCAAGGAATTGCTTGCCAACGGGAGCATTCAGCAGTTTCTCAGCGAAAGCTCAAGGCAAATCGAGGAGGTGAGAGCCAGTCTCTGCATGCCGCCGTCGGGGGCTGTCCATGCCTCCCAACAGGCCCCCGGCGCCCCCGTAAAGGCCAGAACGAAGATTTTCAGCGAGGTTGTCAGCCTCTACCTCGCCGAAAAGAAGTTGGACAACACCCGCAAGACGATTGAAGAAAAGCAGTCCACGTACAACGAGTACGCCCGGCTTTTTTCCGACAGCGACATCAACGCACTTGGCGACGAACCCGCTGTCAGCTTCAAAAATCGCATGGTCTCGGACGGGGCGAAGGCGCCAAGCATCAACAAGAAGATGTCGTACATGAAGGACCTTTTCAGCTACGCCATCAACAACAAGCTCTACTTTGGGTCCAACCCTTTCGACAAGCTCGGTGTTTCAAACAAGGCCAAACTGAGGGCTGCAACCCAGAGCTATCTGGCGTTCTCCGACAAGGATCTGAAGCTCATTTTTGAGAACCCGGGATACGCCGAATTCATGAACGAACCCGACTACCTCTGGGTACCGTTCCTCGGGCTCTACACCGGCGCGCGCATTGAGACGCTGGCCAATCTCAGGGTGTCGCAGATTCAAGAGGACGGCGGCATCTGGTATCTGGATATCGTCAAGGACAAAAACTTGAATTCCGTCCGGCAGGTGCCGCTACACGAACGCGTCGTGGAATCGGGATTTTTGAAATATGTGGAGAAGGTCAAAGCCGCAGGACACGTCCAACTTTTCCCGCACATCTTGCCCGGCAAGAACGGTTACTCTCGCAACTGCTCGCGGCGCTTCGGCCAGTATCTGGAGAAGGTCGGCATCATGGAACAGCGCAAGGTCTTTCACTCGTTCCGTGGAACGTTCATCAGTCGAATGACGAACCTCGGGGTGCATCCTGCAGTGTTGATGGGGCTGGTCGGCCACTACGAGCAGAAGCGGGTTGATTTCTCTAGCCCGCACTTCACGAACTACCAAGAAGAAGTGAAGCCGTTGCATGTGTTCAAGGCAGCGATTGACAGGCTGTCCTTCGACATCCAATTTTCGGCACACTAGCCGTGCGCTACGCAACAAAAAAGCCCGCAAGTCGCGGGCTTTTTTGGGAGTGTTGCTGTCTATCAGTAGTCTGCCGCTAGGTAGGCATGTTCGATTTTGTCCAAGCTCGCCAGTACTGCTCAAGGGTGGCAATGACCTCCGTGCCGCCTGAGTTATCGACCACACAGATGCGAGCTGGCCCTTTGTCCGTCAAGGCTCTCGCGTAGGTGGTATTGCTTTCCGTGGAGGTATCGAAACCGCGAATGTCAGTAAACGGTAGATCGCCGTTCATGGTCTTGATGCCTTGATTAGCAACAACCCTGACGGACACAGTCGTGAAGCTTTTCTTCATCTGATAAAGCGCGTAGCCCACCAGTGCCGTAACGCCCAAAAACAACGCACCGAAACCTCCTGAGTTGCGGCCTGACATGATCATCACGGCGAACAACAAACAAGCCAGGAGGATGAAAAAGCCTATGACGAGCCCGCATCCCATCGCTCCGTTCATGGGCCGCTTGAAGGTCAGCGTGGTATCGCCGTTGGCGTGTTGAGTAGCCACGTGCGATTTCTCGGTGTGGATGGTGTTTTTCAATGCTGCTCCCTTCAGTTAGAAATTCTGTGCTGCTCATCAGATGCCGAAGTCGACCGCCTTCTTCGCTGACGGTCTCTTTTGCTTCCATTCGTCATAGCCTGCGCTTTGAACGCCCAACTCTGCGAGAACGCGCGCAGGCTCGTCCATGGCTTGCTCACGGGCGTAGTAGTAGAGGTTGGGCGGACCATCTTTGTCTGGGGTTTGCTTAACCGAAGTAGGCGAACTCAGGTCAAAGCCGTACTTTTGCAACAAGGCCAGTTGCGCTTTCATGTTGGGCGAATTTCTCGCCACGATGTACTGTGCCAAGCTGTATTTATAGTCGGACGATTGCAGATGCACCGGCATGCCACCTTGAAGAAAAAGTTCAAGGACTCTGAGGTCGCCACGGATGGAAGCCGCAATGAATTCGCTCTCGCTCCACTTCACGCCGATATTGGAAAGCTCGACTCGAGGGTCGGTGCTCTTCCCCGAACGCAGGCCTCTGATTTCGCCAAGGATGTCAGCGTTTTGCCTCTCAATGTTCAGAAGATTGGACTGAAGAGCTTTCGCGTCCTCACTGCTTGCTGCGATGTAGCCGCCCTGCGCGGCGTGCCTTGCGCTAGCCAATGAACCAACAGAAAAGACACACATGCAGACGAATGCGCTCAGCACAAAGCTGCTGGGGATGACCTTGTCTTTTGGCACCTTCGCCAGCTTCATCATGCAAAGCAAGACGAAGAAGAGAACCACGGCCCCAGTGACATAGTTGATGTAAGGAAAGCGAGGCCGCACGAAGTCCATCACCGGTACGAGAATCCCAGTGCTCAAGAACATGGTTGCGTTGATTGGCGCAAGGTGATCGGTAATCGCCTTGCCGTGTGCAACATATTTCGAAGTCAGAGGGTCTACGGTGTTGGCGCCGACCGGAAAATGAGCCAGTTATGCGGGTAGCGCCGAATTAAAAGTGAGCCAGGTGTTCAACCTACCCTGCTGTTTATTTGAGCAG
>NZ_JBJXIA010000012.1:0-158266 GCF_046115955.1 Variovorax sp. GrIS 2.14 | reverse complement strand
ATCGCGTGCGCAACAGCGCCGGCCATGTGCAGCAGCATCTGCGCGACCGCTTGCTGGAGCACCGCGCTTTCATCACAGAGCACGGCATCGACATGCCGGACATCCTCGGGTGGACGTGGCCGGTGGCTCCGATCGCACCCTGAAAGCAAGGAGAAGATCATGCCGATGAACCTGTTGCGCCGGCTCCGCTGCTCGCTGCTTCCGATCGACCTGCACGCGCAAAGCGACATCGAGAAGTGCATCGTGCTGCGCATGTCGCACCTGATCGACGCCGATCTGCCGCCGCTGCGGCATGGGGCGGGGCACACGATCTACTCCGGGCACGCGACCGTCATGCAAATCACGGCGCTGGGCCTGGCCGCCCTGATGCGCGATGAGGTCGCGGTGGCCTCGACAGCGGCTCCGACCACCATCCCTCCCGCAGTGGGCCCGTCGCCGATCGTTGCCGGCCCATGACCTCCGTGAGCGCACCGCAAGGCCGCGTCGTGGCGGTGCGTGGTGCCGTGATCGATGTGCGCTTCGACCAAGGCGCACTGCCTGCCATTCACACCGCGCTCGAAATCGACTGGGACCGAGGCGAGCCGCTCGTGCTCGAAGTGCACGGCCATCTCGACTTTGCGACGGTGCGCGCCATCGCGTTGCAACCGACGGCCGGCCTCGCGCGCAACACCGCAGTGCACACCACCGGCCAATCCATTTCGGTACCGGTCGGCGATGCAGTGTTGGGGCGCCTTCTCGATGTTGTCGGTGCCGTGCGCGACCGCGGGCCTGCCCTGCCGGCCGACACACCGCGGCGCGCCATCCACGCATTGCCGCCGACGCTGGCGCAAGGCACGTCGGGCAATACCGTCTTCGAAACCGGCATCAAGATCATCGACCTGCTGACGCCGCTGGCGCAGGGCGGCAAGGCTGCGATGTTCGGTGGTGCCGGTGTCGGCAAGACGGTGCTGGTGATGGAGCTGATCCACTCGATGGTCGAGAAATACCAGGGCATTTCGGTGTTTGCCGGCGTCGGTGAACGATCGCGCGAAGGGCACGAACTGCTCAACGACATGCGCGGCTCGGGGGTGCTGCCGCGCACCGTGCTGGTGTACGGCCAAATGAACGAACCACCCGGTGCGCGCTGGCGCGTGCCGCTCACGGCACTGACGATCGCCGAGTATTTTCGGGACCAGAAGCACCAGAACGTACTGCTGTTGATGGACAACGTTTTCAGGTTCGTGCAGGCCGGGAGCGAAGTGTCGAGCCTGCTCGGCCGGCTGCCGTCGCGCGTCGGTTATCAGCCGACGCTCGCGACCGAAGTCGCTTCGCTGCAGGAACGCATCGCCTCGGTGGCGGGTGCCTCGGTCACGGCGATCCAGGCGGTCTATGTGCCGGCCGACGACTTCACCGACCCTGCGGTGACGACGATCTCCAGCCACATGGACAGCATCGTGATGCTCTCGCGCGACGCCGCGGCGCAGGGCTTCTATCCGGCCATCGACCCGCTGGCGTCGTCATCGGCGTTGCTCGATCCACTGGTCGTCGGAGAGGCGCACTACCGTTTGGCAGAAAGCGTGCGTGAGGCACTCGCGCGCTTCAAGGAACTGCAGGACATCATCTCGCTGCTCGGCGTCGAAGAGCTGGGTGCGCAAGACCGGCTGACCGTGACGCGCGCGCGCCGGTTGCAGCGTTTTCTGACGCAGCCCTTTACGGTGACCGAAGCCTTTACCGGCACGCCCGGCCGCAGCGTCGTCCTCGCCGATACGCTGGCTGGCTGCCGCGCCATCCTCGACGGCGAGTGCGACAGCTGGTCCGAAAGCTCGCTCTACATGGTCGGCACGCTCGACGAGGCGCGGCAGAAGGAGCAGGCGGCCGCGGCAGCCACCGCGGTGACACAACCTGCATGAAGCTGCGCATCACCACGCCCCTCACCATCGTGGTCGAAGACGATCAGGTGAACTCGCTGCGCGCCGAAGACGCCAGCGGCAGCTTCGGCATCTTCGCCGGCCATGCGGATTTTTTGACCAGCCTCGCGATATCGGTGGTGAGCTGGACGAACGGAGTACCCGGAAGCGAGCGGAGCGAATCCGCCAACCGAAACTACTGCGCCGTCCGGCGCGGCGTCTTCTCTGTCTCCAACGGACAGACCATCGCCATCGCCACGCGCGAAGCAGTCGTGGGGACCGACCTCGCGACGCTCGACGAAGAGGTACTGACGCGTTTTCGCAGCGACCTCGACGCCGAGCGCGTCGAGCACGTGGCGAGCGCGCAGTTGCAGCTCAACGCGATTCGGCAGCTCATGCGCCACTTGCGTTCACGCGCGCCGATGGGGTACGGGCCATCGGCGCAAGCCGGACGTTCGGCATGAGTGCATCGCCGCCCCCCGAACATGACGACCCGTTGGTCCAGGAGAGCCGCCTGCGCAGCGAGCGCCACCGCAAGTCGCAGGCTGAAGGCGAGCCGTCCGTCGGGCGCCGTCTCGCACAGATCGGCGTGCTCGGCTGGATGATCGTCACGCCCACGCTGCTCGGTGTGTTCGTCGGCCGCTGGCTCGACGGCAAGTTCAGCTCGGGCGTTTTCTGTACCGCGCCGCTGCTGCTGGCAGGCCTCGGCCTCGGATGCTGGTCGGCGTGGAAATGGATGAAGTCCACATGAGCACCGCGCTTCTGCTCGCGGCCCATCTGGCGGTCGGCTTCGGTCTGGGGTGGCTGTACTTTTACGGCCTGTGGCGCAACGCGCGCATGCTCGCGCGCGGCGCACCCATCAGCAAAGTGATCGCGCTGTCGGTCGGCCGCTTCATTTTGCTGGGTGCGGTGCTCGTGCCGGTGGCGCTCGAAGGCGCACTGCCGCTGCTTGCGACGTCCCTGGCGATTTTCATCGCCCGCCTCGTCTCGGTGCGGCGCATGCGCCGCGTAGAAGACGTATCGCCGCGGAAGGAGAAAGCCGCTTGATTTCGCCGCTCACCAGCGCGCCGCTGTTCCGCGTCGGGCCGGTGCCGATCTCCGCCGCCGTGCTCATCACTTGGGCGATCATGGCCGTGCTGGTGCTCGGCGCCATCGCGATTCGCCGTCGACTGAAGCTGGTGCCGTCGGCCACGCAAGCCACCTTCGAGATGATCGTGGAAGTCGTCGACAGCCAGATCCGCGACACCATGCGCGTCGCGCCAGCGCCGTACCGCGCCTTCATCGGCACGCTGTTCATCTTCATCTTCGTCTCGAACTGGTCGTCGCTGGTGCCGGGGGTCGAACCACCGACCGCGCGGCTCGAGACCGATGCCGCGCTCGCCCTCCTCGTCTTTCTTTCGGTCATCTGGTACGGCGTCCGCACCGTCGGCGTTCGCGGTTACCTGGCGACCTTCGCGGCGCCCAATCCGATCATGATTCCGCTCAACTTCATCGAGAGCATCACTCGGGCCTTCTCGTTGCTGGTGCGCCTCTTCGGCAACGTGATGAGCGGCGTGTTCGTCGTGGGCATCGTCGCGTCGCTGGCCGGCTTGCTGGTGCCGATTCCGTTGATGGCGCTCGACCTGCTCACCGGCGCCGTGCAGGCGTACATCTTCGCGGTGCTGGCGATGGTGTTCATCGCCAGCGCGGTCGAAGAAGCCAACACCCCATCCCCATCAATTTCAGACCCAAGGACTTCACCATGAACTGGCTGGCTTTCATCAGCATCGTCTCGGCTGCGCTCGCGGTCTCTTTCGGGGCCATCGGCCCGGCGCTCGCGGAGGGTCGCGCAGTCGCCGCCGCCATGGACGCCATCGCGCGGCAACCCGAGGCGGCCAACACGATCTCGCGCACGCTCTTCGTCGGGCTGGCAATGATCGAGACCATGGCGATCTACTGCCTGGTTATCGCCCTGCTGCTGCTCTTCGCCAACCCGCTCTTGAAGTGACGCGAAAGTGACGCGATGACCGTCGATTGGTGGACGCTCGGCTTTCAGGCCGTCAACGTTCTGGTGCTGGTCTGGCTGCTCGGGCACTTCTTCTGGAAGCCGGTGTCGGCCATGATCGAACAGCGTCGAGTCGCAGCGGGCCAGACGCTGGCCGATGCGGAGGCACAACGCGCCTTGGCGGCTGCGGCACTCGCCGACATCGCCCGCACACGCGCCGGATTTGTCGAGGAGCGCAACACCCTCCTGGCCGACGCCCACGCCGCTGCCGAGCTGGCGCACACCGCGCGCATCGAAGCAGCGATGCAGCAAGCCACGGACATCGAAGCCAGAGCACACGAAGCCGCTGCGAAGGAGAAGGCCGCCGCCGAAAGCGCGTGGCGCGGCAGTGCCAGCGCATTGGCTATCGACATCGCCTCGCGCCTTTGTGCGCCGCTGGCCGGTCCTGCTCTGGAGGCCGCGTTTCTGGTTCGCTTGCTCGACAAGCTTCGCGCACTGTCCGAGGCGGAGCGCCACGGCATCGCGGCTGCAGGCGTAGCGCTCGACGTCGTGAGTGCCGCACCGCTCGCGGCCGAAGATGCAGACCGTGCGCGCCAGCAGATCGCCGAAGCACTCGGCGCCGCGCCGCAGTTCGTCTTCGCCGTCGAGCCGGCGCTGGTCGCTGGGCTCGAACTGCGTGGCCCGCATCTGCTCGTCAGCAACAGCTGGCGCGCCGACCTGCAACACATCCGCTCGGAGCTGGCCCATGACATCGTCGCCTGACCTGAAGGACGATGTCCGCGCTGACGCGTGGCTAGAACAGTCGCGCGGCAAACTCGCCGCCACGGTGCTCGCGCCGCGCGCCGAGCAGATCGGCCGTGTCGAAGAAGTGGCCGACGGCATCGCGTTCGTCTCGGGTCTGCCCGACATCCGGCTCGACGAATTGCTGCGCTTCGACAAGGGCCAGTTCGGCTTCGCGCAGGTGCTCGAGCGCGACCGCATCGGCTGCGTTCTGCTCGACGCCGTCGATGCCATCGAGGCCGGCGATGCGGTGCGTGGCAGCGGCGACGTGGTGCGCGTGCCGGTCGGTCCGGCGCTACTCGGCCGCGTGGTCGATTCGCTCGGCCGGCCGCTCGACGGCAAGGGACCGCTTGCCAGCCACACGAGGGAGCCGATCGAGCGGCCGGCGCCCGACATCATCGACCGCGACCTGGTGACGCAGCCGGTGCAGACCGGCCTGCTGGTGATCGATGCCTTGTTCGCGCTCGGGCGTGGCCAGCGGGAACTGATCGTCGGCGATCGGGCCAGCGGCAAGACCACCATCGCCATCGACACCATCATCAACCAGAAGAACAGCGACATCGTTTGCGTGTACGTCGCGGTCGGGCAGAAGAGTTCGGCGGTGCGGCGCGCGATCGAGGCGATCCAGACGCTGGGTGCACCGGAGCGCTGCATCGTGGTGGTGGCGGGTGCGTCCAGCTCGGCCGGGTTGCAGTGGATCGCGCCCTTCGCCGGCTTCACGATGGCGGAGTACTTTCGGGACCGCGGCCAGCATGCGCTCATCGTCATCGACGACCTCAGCAAGCACGCTGCGAGCCACCGCGAGATCGCCCTGCTCACGCGCCAGTCGCCGGGCCGTGAAGCGTACCCGGGCGACGTGTTCTACGTGCATGCGCGGCTGCTCGAGCGCGCCGCCAAGCTGTCTCCGGAAAAAGGTGGCGGCTCGCTCACTGCGCTGCCGATCGCCGAGACCGATGCCGGCAATTTGAGCGCCTTCATTCCGACCAACCTGATCTCGATCACCGATGGCCAGGTCGTCCTCGACGCCAACCTGTTCCATGAAGGGCACAAGCCCGCGGTCGACGTCGGCACCAGCGTGAGCCGGGTCGGAGGCAAGACGCAGGCGCCGGCGCTGCGCAAGGCAGCCGACACGCTGCGGCTCGACTACTCGCAGTTCCTGGAGCTCGAAATGTTCACCCGCTTCGGCGCTATGGTGGAGACCCGCGTGCGCAACCAGCTGGCGCGCGGTACCCGCATTCGGGCCATCCTGAACCAGCCGCAGCATGCACCGCTGCGGCTCGCCGACCAGGTCGCGCTGGTGCTGGCGGTGCAGGCAGGGCTGCTCGATGCGGTGCCGCTGGCGACCATCGCGGAGTTCAGGGCGGGCCTCGCCGACGCGATGGACCGCGACGCGCCCAACGCTGTGCAAGCGGTGCAAGACAACGGCAAGCTGGACGACGCACAGCGCGAGTCGCTGCTCGATGCGCTCAAGCACTACGTCACCGCTGTCCTGCCATGACCGAACGCCTCGCCGACATCGATGCGCGCATCGACGGCGTGCGGCAACTCGGCGCCGTGGTCAACGCGATGCGCGGCGTCGCTGCGGCACGTGCGCAGCAGGCGCGCAACCAGCTGGCGGCGGTCGATGCGTATGCACAAACGATTGCTGCAGCGATGGGCCGCGCACTCGATTTCGAAGCAGCCGACCCGTCGTCCGTTGCGCCTCGCCCTACGCGGCCTGCTTTGCTGGTCTTTACGGCGGAACAAGGCTTTGCCGGTGCGTTCAGCGAGCGTGTGTTCGACACCCTGAATACACGCTCTGGCTCTTACTCGGGCCCTGCAGAAGGCACCGACGCAGCACAGCCTGAAGTCTTCTTGATCGGCACGCGTGGAAGCGCAGTCGCTGCGTCACGTGGCGTCTCGGTGGCCTGGCAAGCGGCGATGCCCTCGCATTCTTTTGCCATTCCCAAGCTGGCCGAGCGCGTTGTCCAGGCGCTGTATGCCCGCATAGCGATCGGCGCCATCGACACGCTCGATGTGATCTCCAGCCAATGGCAGCCCGGCCACGGCGTGCATGTGAGACGCCAGCGCCTGTTCCCTGTCGATTTCAGCCTATTTCCGCGCCCCGAAAATGCCGAGCGGCCATTGCTCAACCTCGCGCCATCCGGCCTGGTCGTGGCGCTCGCAGAGGACTACCTCTACGCCGAAATCTGTCGGGCCGCGCTCCATGCGTTCGCCGCCGAAAACGAAGCGCGCATGGAAGCGATGGCAGCCGCACGCCACCAGGTCGAGCAACGACTGGCGGCATTGCAAGCGACGCAGCGGCGTGTGCGTCAGGACGAGATCACCGCCGAAATCATCGAGTTGGCGGCCGGCGCCACGGCCGCCGCGCGCTGCTGACAGCACAGGCAGATCGGCAGGTCAGGCCGGGGTGGGGCTCGGCGCGGCCGCCACCACGTCCTGCAAAGTGCGCGCGAGCAGCTCGCCGGCAAGCGGCTTGTGCAACACACGGGTCGCAGCCGCCGACAGCTCGATGAAGCGCGCGGGCGCCGTTTCCCCGGTCACGATCACGGCCGGCAATGCGGGGAGCAGCCGGCGCAGTCGATCGATCACGTCGAGAGCCGTTTCCTTCAACAGGCGAAAGTCGACCACCAGCACATCGGGCATGAAGCCGCTTCGCAGCACCTGCTCCGCCGCAGCACCGCTTTCGACGCCCTCGACCGACCAGCCGATCTGCGCCAGGTAGGTGCACAGCGCGGAGCGCACTTCGGCTTCGTCGTCGACCAGCAGCACGACCAGCTTTCGGCCGTCGGACGCACGCGGCGAAGTGCCGGCATCGTGCGCCATGTCGTGCTGCTCCGGCTCGGCGGCATCCATGCGCAGCGTGAAGGTGGTGCCGCGGCCCGGCTCGCTGTCGAGCGCCACATCCAGCTTCAGCAGGGCCGCCGTGCGTCGCACGATCGCCAGCCCCAAACCCAAACCCTGCGAGCGGTCGCGAGACCGATTGCCGAGCTGATAGAACTCCTCGAACACGCGCTCGCGCTGATCCGCCGGGATGCCGGTGCCGGTGTCCGCCACCTCGATCTGCAAGCGGCCATCGGGCTCGCGCTGCGCCGACAGCGTGATGCCGCCGCGCCGGGTGAACTTGATCGCGTTGCTCATCAGGTTGCCGAGAATGCGCATCAGCTGGTCGCCGTCGGTGCGGCCCCACAACGGCTCGTCCGGCAATCGGAGCTCGAGCTCGAGGCCCTGCTGGGTGGCCAGCGCCAGATACTCATCGCGCACCGCCCGCAGCAGTGCGCCGATGTCATGTGCCGCGAGATCGGCGTGAATCGAGTGCGCGTCAAGGCGAGAAATATCGAGCAGGCCGTCGAGCAGCCCGCTGCTCTGGCGCAGTGCACTGCCGATGCCGCGACTCACCTCTTTCAGCAAGGTGTCGGTGCCGCGCTCGGCCAGGATGTCGAGCGTGGTCGCGTTGATCGACAGCGCATGCAGCGGCTGTCGCAGGTCGTGGCTGGCCGCGGCAAAAAAACGCGTTTTGCCTTCGCTCGCCGCCTCGGCACGGTCGCGCTCCGCCTCGACCGCGTCAGAAAGCCGGGCGTTGTCTTCGACCAGCCCCATCAGCTCCTTCAGATTGCGCCCATGGTCGCGCACGCTGGCAAGCAAGACGAGGTACATGGTGACGATGCCGATACACAGCGCAATGCCCAGCGTCTCGCCGCGCCAGGCCCAGCCGACGGCCATCAGCAAGAAGGTCAGGCTGCAAAACCCGATGAAGGCGCGCTGCGAACCTGCGACCGACGCCGCACCCACCGCGCAACCCGCCACCAGCATGATGCCGACCAGCAGCGGCGCGACGTTGTCGGGCGCGGTGAAGGCCAGCGGCACGATGGGCGCGGTCGCCAGCCCGTTCATCGTGAAGCCGCGCACCAGTTTCGGGAGTGCGGCGATACGCTCTTCGACCGACTTCATTTTCTCGACGGTGCGACCGAGGCTGAAGCGGTAGACCATCACCGCGCCGGTGCAGGCGAGCCAGACCCAGGGCCAGAGGTGCAGGCCTTGCCGAACCGCGACCACGGCGATGACGATGTAGCCGATGTAGACCGCCGGCAGACGGCGCGAATACTGGGTCATCAACGCCACGCGCCGCTCGGCGATGCGACGCTCGACGCTCGCCTCGCGCGATGCCTCAGTCAACCCGCACGCCCTCGCGCGACGCCTGGTAGGCGGCTTCGGTGCGGTTGCGAACGCCCAGCGCGCTGTATACGGCCGTGAGGTGCGCCTTGACGGTCGATTCGGCGATGTCGAGCTGGCGCGCGATCAGCTTGTTGGGCAAACCACGGGTCGCTGCGCGGTAAACGTCCATCTGCCGCACGGTGAGGTTCGAGAGACGCGGGTCGGCGACGGTAGCAGTGACAGTGGCAGGCTGGTCGCCACGGTCTGCGCTGCCGTCGAGCGCTTCGGACGGCAAGAAGATCCGGCCCGCCAGCACGTTGCGCAGCGCCGCAACCATCATCTCGGAGCTGTACTTCTTGGGAATAAAGCCAGCCGCGCCGAGTTCGACGGACTGGCGGATCAGTGCCGCATTGGTTTCGCCCGACAAAACGACGACGCGCGCCATGCAGCCAGCGTCGCGGAGACGGCGAATCGATTGGGTGCCGTCGCCATCGTTTAAATGCCAGTCGAGCAGCACCAGATCGAAAGGCGTGCGCTGCACCAGCGCAGTGGCCTGCACCATGTCGCCGGTGGTCTCGACGCGCAGTTCGGGCACCAGCACATTCAGCAGGTTCTTCATGCCCTGCAAAAACATCACGTGGTCGTCGACCATCAGTACGTTCATCCTCTACCTCCGGGCGCGAGTATCGGTGAGATTTTGTGAAGCGCGGGAACGCCCCGGTTTGCCGATTACGATCGGCGCGATGGATGACCTGGCTGCACTTCAATCGCTCGGACTCGAGTTGCCGAGTCCGGCGTATATCGTGGGTGCCATCATTTTCGGGCTGGTCGGGTGGGTCGCATTCCGCTACGGGCGCAAGCAGAAGAAGCCGCGTACCTTGTGGCTCGGCGTCGCGCTGATGCTCTATCCATATGCGATATCGCGCACCTGGATGCTCTACGCGGTCGGCGTGGCGTTATGCGCCGGGCTGGTGCTGGATCGGAGCTGAGGCGCAGTCCGGCACAACGAACAACTTCTGCTTTCTGCCCCCCACCTTGGCTCTTGTCTTTGCCTTTGCCTCTCGTCCTCCACTTCTTTGCCCGCCGACCGCTTGTCGGAATGGGCCGTTTTTTGCTTTACTCATCTTCATGATTCAGATCGATCTCACCGCCCTTTCACTTCCCGGCGTGGAAGTCCATGACAGCGGCGTTCACGGACTCGGCGCCTTCGCGTCGCAAGACTTGCCAGTCGGCACCAAGCTGGGCCAGTACGCGGGTCGCCGCTACAGCGCCGAACAGGCCGAGGCGGTGGACTGGGACTCCAGCCTCACCTATCTCTTCGGCCTCTCGGACGGCACGCTGATCGACGGCGCCGACGGCGGCAACGCGACGCGGCACCTCAACCATGCATGCGAGCCCAACTGCGAGGCGGTCGAGGTCCAGCGAAAGGGGCGCCGTATCGTGCTCGAAGTTCGCACCATCAAGCCGGTGCGCGCGGGCGACGAACTCTTCATCGACTACGCGCTCACCGTCGATGAGTCGGAGCCCCGCACGGGCTACCCTTGCTACTGCAAATCGGCGGGGTGCCGCGGCACGCTGCTCGGGCCGGTCTGACCTGGTGAGCACTGGCGCCTAACGCGTCAGTGGATCGCCGCGTACATGATCTTTTCCTGCGTCGCCTCGGTCGCCGAAAACTCCGTCACCACCTTGCCCTGCTTGGCGACCAGGACGCGGTCCGACAACGCCAGCACCTCGGGCAAGTAGGACGAGATCACCACCACAGCCTTGCCGGCGTCGGCCAGCCGGTTGATCTCTGCATGAATCTCGGCGATGGCGCCCACGTCGACGCCGCGGGTCGGCTCGTCGAAAATGATGATGTCGGGGTCCTGCACCAGCGACTTGGCGATCACCACCTTCTGCTGGTTGCCGCCCGACAGCTCGATCACCTTTACGTCCTTGCTGATGGCGCGCACGTTCAACAGCTTGATCCAGTGCTCCCCCACCGCCTTGGCCTTGGCACCCGACACCACGCCGAAAGCGCTGCCGAGCTTTCCCAGCCAGCCCATGTAGATGTTCTGCGAGATCGACATGGTCTCGAAGAAGCCTTCGATCTTTCGGTCTTCGGTGATGTAGGCAATGCCGTCGCGTACCGCGGATCGCGCGACCTTGTAACGCACCGGCTTACCGCGCAGCAGCACCTCGCCGCCGTGGAAGAAATCGCGCTTGATGAGCCCGGCCACCACTTTGAAGGTTTCGGTACGGCCGGCACCGACGAGCCCGAACACGCCGGTAATCTGGCCCGCGAAGACCGATAGCGAGTTGTTCTTGACCATCGACGCCATGCGCAGATTGCGCACCGACAGCAGGCATTCGCCACGCGGCCGCACCGTCGTCTTCTTCTGGCCGTAGAGCGTTTGCGAGAGGTCGCGCCCGACCATCGCCTGCACGATGCGCGTGCGGTCGAAATTCTTTTTGTCGTCGGTGACCACGTGATGGCCGTCGCGCAGCACGGTGATGCGGTCGGCCAACAGCAGCGCCTCCTCGAGTGCGTGCGAAATGAAGATGATCGAAACGCCGCGCGCTTTCAAGTTGAAGATCAGGTCGAAGAAGTACTTCTTTTCTTCCGGCGTCAGGCTGGCGGTCGGCTCGTCGAAGATGATGATGCGGGCCTGGTGCAGCACCGCGCGGGCGATCTCCACCATCTGCTTCTTTGCCGCGCCGAGCATGCCAACGGTCGCGGTCGGATCGACGTCGAAGTTGAGCGACTGCAGGAACTGCTGCGCCGAGATGTAGACGCCGCGCAGGCGGTTGTAGAAAGCCTCTTGCCCCAGATAGAGGTTCTGTGCCACCGTCATCGTCGGCACCAGGCTGGTCTCCTGGAAGACCATCGCGATGCCACGGTGCCGCGCTTCGAGTGGCGTGCGCAACTCGACCGGTTGCCCTTCCACCAGCATCTGCCCGCCCGACAGCGGCACCACGCCGGCCATCACCTTGGTCAGCGTCGACTTGCCGGCGCCGTTCTCGCCGAGCAGCGCATGGATCTCGCCCCGCCGCAGCGTGAACGACACGTCTTCGATGGCCGGCACACCGGCATATTTCTTGGTAGCGGCGCGCAGTTCGAGAACGATGTCTTCGGCGGCGGAAGGTGCGGATGCGGCGGCCACAGCGGCAGCCTCTGCAGCGTTTATCAGGTCGGTCATTGCATGGCTCCTGGGCCGGTCAACGGCACGCGCAGCAATCGCCCGCTGCCTCTCGATGCAGCGTACAGCGCACCGCCGAACTCGACGACTGCGGTGATGCCGTGGTGCTGGCCGTCGACCTGGCTGTGCAGCGACTCTGTCGTGTGCCCTTGCGCATCGACGTGCAGCACCAGCCCGTAAGAGCGAGGTGGTGCCCACGGCTTTAGCACACCCATCTGCTTGACGCCGGCGCCCTGCAACGGCTCCAGGTAACTGGTGCCGGATCGCAGCGACGGCGCGACCCAGTAGCGCGGGTCGACGCTTTCGAGCATGCGCGTGCGGTAGGCATCTTCGCGCAGCACGAACTCCACGAGCTGCGTGCGGCAGACGAAGCACGTCAGCCAGAAGCCGCCGCGTGCGGCAGGCGCCATGCGCGACGGATAGCCCGGCAGATCGGCGAGCAGTGGTCGCGTCACGGCCGACAATGCGCTGGCCGAATCCGGGGCGCCCTGGACGACACGATGACGCCAACTCTCGCTGTAGAGCACTCCCGCCGCGCCTCCCTGCCGACCTTGCAACGCTTCGCCGCTTTTCGGCAACACGCCGTACGCATACTGCAGACGGCTTGCCAGCAGTTCGGCATCGCCTGATCCGCCATTCGCGTCTACATGCCAGCGGCCGACGCGGCCGGTCTGGCCTTTTTCCATCAGGTCGCGGCACCATTGGTCGGGGCCGCGCCGAACTGATCCGTCGCTGAACAACAAGCCGCCTTCAGCGTCGAAGGAAAGTGCATTCACGCTGTTGAGCTGCGCGCCGTCGACCCGTTCGAGCGTGGCGATGCCGGCCATGCTGTTCACTCCGTGCGAGAGCAGAACGATCCGCTTGCCCTCCAACGCCACAGCCAGAAGATTCGTCGACTGCACTGCCAGCGCGGTAATGACCGCATCGAATCGATGCACCTCGACCAGCCCCTTGTCTTCGAGCCGGTACAGCACTGGGCCGGCGCTCGCAAAAAGCGCATGACCGTCGGTCGCCAGGTCATCGATGTCGGGCAGCGTCGCGACCACCTCGGCATCGTCGAGCGCACGATTCGGCTTGAGTGCGCCGTCCATGACCGGCACGGTGATGGCAGCGTCGCCGCGGCCCAGCACGCGATCGCTGAATTGACGGATGGTGTCGAACATCAGGCAGCCCTCCAGCGGCGCTCATACTGGTTGAAGCCGGGGTCGGCTCCGGGCAGCGTGTAGCGGCCGATGCGATTGTTGGAAATGCCGCCGAGGTACAGATGGCCCTTGTGCTCGCGCATCGAAGTGATCATGGGATGGTTCTCGCCGCCGAGATCCCACAGCGTTTCGAGCACCTCGCCGGCCTCGCTGAACTTCAGCACGCAGCCGGTGTTGATGTTAGGGAACAGCCATTCGTCGACCGGCAGCCGCGACGCCATGCGCTTGCGAAAGCCCGGCATGCGCATGGCCAGGTCGTACGCCGGGGAACGCATGCCGACCAGCGCCAGCCAGTAGTTGCCGTCGGATGCCAGGTTGATGTTGTCGGGGTAGCCTGGCAGGTCGGCAATGACCATCTCGACTTGCCCGCTCTTCGGTCCGTCGAACCAGTAGCGCTTGACGCAGCAGCCCCAGGTTTCTGCGAACAGGATCGACTGCCCGTCGCTCGCGATGGCGATGCCGTTGGGGAACTTGAGGTCGCGCAACACCGTGCGAGTCGAGTTGTCGCGTGGGTCGTAGCACACGATGCGACCGTTGCCACGCGCCTCCAGCCCATCGACCGGCCACTCGTCCATTTCGTAGCGCACCGTGGCTTCGCTGAAGAACACGCGGCCGTCATCGGCGATGTCGAGATCGTCGGCCAGCCGCAACCGGCTGTCGTCGTTGATCGAGCTCCAACTGCGGTTCGTCTCGTCGGTGACGCGCTCGACCTTTTGCTGTGGCGTGACGCGATACAAGCCCATGCCGCCGACGCACACATAGAGGTTGTCTCCGCGGTCGAAAGCCATGCCGAGCGGTTGGCCGCCGATGTGCGCGAAGATTTCCATGCGCTCGTAGTCAGGCGCAAAGAAACGGATGATGTCGCCGTGCCGGGAGCCCGCGTAGAGGTTGTCTTCGCGGTCGAGGATGACGTCTTCGGGCGCCTCGATGCGTCCGAGTCCAATCAGCTTCACGTCACGCAGCTTGTTGTTCAGCGCATAGCGGCCTGCGGCCTCCTCGCTACAGTCCGGCGCGTCGCCGAGCTTGTGATAAGTAGGGCTGATGTAGACCTTGCTGATGATGCGCTGTCGGTTCTTCAGCCAGCGCACATCGATCACCGCAGCCAGCACCAGGATGGCCGCCAGCACCATGCGGATGACGCCGCCAGGCGCCGACATCGAGGTCAGCCCGTTGGTAATCAACAGCACCAGTAGCGTGCCGACCATCGCCTTGGTGACCGAGCCGCGACCGCCGCCCAGGCTGATGCCGCCGAGCACCGCCGCCGTCAGCACCAGAACTTCCATGCCGACGCCGATGTCGGCGCCCGCCGTGGCCAGCCGCGACGCGAAAAAGCAGCCGCCCGCGCCGGTAAGAATGCCGCAGCCCACATAGCACAGCGCCACCGTGCGCCGCACCGCGATGCCACCGTTGTAGGCCGACCGGCGTGAGCCACCGATGGCCATGATGTGCCAGCCGAGGCGCAGCCGGGTCAGCAGCAAGTGCCCGCCGATGGCCGCGACGGCATAGACCCAGGCCACCGTCGGCAGCCCGAGAAAAGTGCCGTCGCCCAGAAAATTCCAGACTTCCGAATCGGGCAGATTGCCGGCGATTTCGGTCGAATACTGCATGCTCAGAATCTCATACACCGACCTGAAGATGATCAGCGTGATGAGCGTGGTGAGAAACGCGCGCAGCCGCAGGTAGCCGATCAGCAAGCCGTTGATGGCGCCCAGACAGGCGCCGCACACCAGCGTGCCGAGGACCGCGAAAGCCACCGGCCACTTGAGCACGTGCATCAGCATGAGCGCGCAGAAATTGGTCAGCGCGAACATCGACCCGACCGACAGATCGATGCCGCCGACGATCATTACCAGCGCCATGCCGAGCACGATGAGGCCGATCTCACCGGCCTGCCGGAGCGTGTCGGCCAGCACGCCAGGCGTGTAGAAATTGCCGATCAATCGCCCGGAGGCGATGACGACGACGATGAGCAGCAGCACCGGGATGGCGGTCTCGGTCCATCGCTTGGACAGGATCTCGCCGACCCAGTGGTCGGGCCAGTAGCGGTAACGCAGCCGCGTCAGTGTTTCATTCATGGCAAGAACGCAGCCGGTCGCGTCACTTGCTGGCGGTCAGTTTCCAGCAGGTGCCGTCGGCACTCGCGTTCTCCTTGGTGATGGGCACCAGCGTGGTGTAGATGTTCTGTTTGGCGGAGCCGGGCTTGATGCCGTTCTGCACCAGCCACTTGATCATCGCAGCCATGTTGCTGGCCTGGGTCGGCACGTCGTAGCTGATGTCGGAATCGAAAGCGCCCGACTTCACTTGGTCGCAGGCGCCCTTCTGCTCGCCACCGCCCGACGTCGCGAGGAACACCTTGCCGGTGAGACCCGCTTCCTTGACCGCGGCTGCAGTGCCGATGTCCATGCCGTCCCAAAATCCGATGATGCCGCACAGGTCGGGGTTTTGCTTCAGCACGGTCTGCGTGAGCGCCTTGGCCTTGGCGGCGTCCCAGTCGGCCGCCTGGTTCGAGACGACCTTGATCTGCGGATTTTTGGCAAGCACATTCTCCACGCCCTTCAACGTGTAGGCGCTGGTCGCTGCTGTCGGCGCGCCCTGCACGATGGCGATCTTGTTCGACTTGCCCTTGCAAGCCGCCACCACCGACTCGGCATTGCGCTCGCCGACATCGACCCAATCGGCGCCGACGAAAACGGTCGACGGCTGCACCGATCGCATGTTGATCTGCACCACGTAGATGCCTTCGCTCTCGGCCTTGGCGATGAGCTTGGCGTAGGTCGCGACGTCGGGGTTGTGGATGACGATGACGGCGGGCTTCTCGGCGATGAGCGCGGTGAAGGCCTGCGCGCCGGAGTTGGTGTTCCAGTTGGGGTCGCGCGCGACGACCTTCATGCCCGAGGGCTCCAGCTCCTTCTTCAGTCCGTTGTACCAGCCCTGCGCCAGGTCGAAGCCCATCGCCACCGGGATGAAACCGACGGTCTTGCCATCCAGTGATTTCTTGTAGCCGTCACGGAACGGCTCGTCCAGCCCCTTGCCCTGCGCCAGCGCGGTTTGCGCGGCGGCGAGGCCGAGGGTCAGGCAAGCGACAGTCGCGATTTTTTGTCCGAGATGCATGCTGTGTCTCCTTCATTTGTATTTAAGAACAGCGCCAATGGATGCCTGGCGCGGGGCACTAACGGAACTTGGAAAAAGCAATTCTTCGAGGTCAGATGTCGCCCTGCTGGGCCGTCTCCTCGTTGCGCGGATTGAAGGCCGAGTCGACCAGGATGGCGACCAGCAGCACCACGCCCTTGACGATGTTCTGTACCGAATAGGAGATGTCGAGGATCGTCATGCCGTTCAGCATGGTTCCGATGAGCAGCGTGCCGATGATCACGTTGAGCACACCACCGCGGCCGCCGGAAAGTCCGATGCCGCCCAGCACCACCACCAGCACCACGTCGTAGATCATGGTGGAGTTGAAGATGCGCGTCGGCATGCTGTTGACCGAAGCCGCCATCACGATGCCGGCGAAGACGCCGATCAACGCGGCCATGACGTACTGCAGCACGACGATCGGCCGGGTCGGCAAGCCCGTGGCGCGCGCGCCGAAAGGGTTGTCGCCGATGGCGTAGATGAAGGCGCCGGCGCGCAGCCGTTTCAAAAACAGTGCGAGCCCCGCCGCAGCGATTCCGAACATGACAACCGGCATCGGCAGGCCGGCGAACGTGCCACGCCCCATCCAGGCGATCGAGTCCATATTGCTCGGCCATTGCACCACTTCGAGTTGAAAGAAGAACGCCTGGCCCAACCCCGCGAGAAACAAACCCGATGCCAGCGTGGTGAAGAGCGATGGCACTTCGGCATACGCGATGAGCCAGCCGTTGACCAGTCCGAACGCCAGCGACAGTCCGACAGCCAGTGCGCAGGCGGCAGGCAAGGTCATGCCGTTTTGCATCAACTGCAGCAGCAGCCCCGACGGCACCGCAAGCGCCGCGATCATCGAGATATCGATGCCACGTCCGATGACGACCACCGACATGCCGAGCCCCAGGATGCCGAGGATGGCGACGTTCTGCAGCAGCGTGAGCAGGTTGTCGACCTGCGCGAAGCCGGGCAACAGCAGCGCGAAGCCGAGGAACATCAGCACGAACAGTACGAAGACGATGCTCTGCTGCGAGATGTGGATTTTTTTCATCGATGGCTTTGTGACGAATTCCGGCTCAGGTCATGGCGACATGCAACGAATCGCGCAGCGCACGCTTCATGACCTTGCCGTTCAGGTTGCGCGGCAGCGGCTCGGTGCCGATGGTCCAGGTCTCCGGCACGGCGTAGTCGGAAAGGCGCTCGGTGCTGAAAGCCTGCAGTGCCGCGGCTTGTGTCGACGCATCCAGTTGCCGCACGCAAACGAAGGCATGCACGCGCTCGCCGAGCACGGCGCACGGCACGCCGACCAGAGCGACCTCGATCACCTCCGGGTGCTCGGTGATCGTGTTCTCTGCCGCGGCGCAAAAGATCTTGTAGCCGCCGCGATTGATGACGTCTTTCTTGCGGTCGAGGATGCGCACATAGCCATCGGCGTCCATGCTGCCGATGTCGCCGGAACGCCAGTAGCCGCCCTTGAATTCGCTGGCGGTGGCGGCCTCGTTGCGCCAGTAGCCCTGCGACACCATCGGGCCGGCGATCCATATCTCGCCGGCCTCGCCGCGTGGCACTTCATTGCCGGCGTCGTCGACGATGCTGATCTCGCCACACGACACGGCCAGACCGACACTGTCTCGATGCTGCGGTGTCTGGCCGGGCGGCATGATGGTCGCCGGTGAACAGGTCTCGGTCGACCCGTAGGCGTTCATCAGCGTGAGGTTGGGCAGGCGCTCGGCCATCGCTTCGATGCTGGCGGAAGGCATCGGCGCGCCGCCGAAGGCGCCGATGCGCCAGTGATGCAGGTCGTGCTCCTGCAGGTTTGGCAGCAAAAGGCACAGGTTGTACATGGCGGGCACCATGATCGTGTGGGTCATGCGCTCTTCAGCCGCGAGCCGCACGAATTCGCCAGCCTTGAAGGGCGGCATCAGCACGACGCAGCCTTGAGCATGCAGCATCGTGTAGAGCTCGGCCACGAGCCCGGTGACATGGCTGAGCGGCACTGCCACCACGCTGCGATCGTCCGGGCCGAGGCCCATGGCCTGCACGAAATGCATCACCGAATGCACGATGTTGAGGTGACTCAGCATCGCGCCCTTCGGCTTGCCGGTCGTGCCCGAGGTGTAGAGCAGCACGGCGAGGTCTTCTTCGGCGCTGTCGTGCGGTTGCGTGAGCGGCTGCGCCTGCATGAGATCGCTGAAGAGCTCGAACCCTTCCCGGGTTCCACCGACCACCACGCGATGCCGCAACGACGGCACCGACGTCGACGCAGGAACGAACTCGGCGAGCTCGCGGCTGCACACCAGCGCGAGCGCCTCCGCATCGTTGAGCGAATACGCGATCTCCGCCGCACGGGCTCGCGAGCTGATCGGCACGGCGACCGCGCCAAGCCACGCGCAGGCATAGATGGCGATGACGAACTCGGCGCTGTTGTCCATGAACAGTGCGACCCGATCGCCAGGACCAATGCCGCGCTGCTTCAGGCCGGCTGCGCACTTGCACACGGCATGGTGCAAGCCGCGCCAGGTAAGACGTAAGGGCCCGATGACCAACGCCTCGGCGTCGGGGCGTGCCGCGAGCACGTCGGCCACCAACTGCGCCACATGCACGCGTCGCGGCGTAAAGCAGCGCACCACGCGGTCCCCAAAATGAACTTCGCGACGCATCTCCGACATGGTTTCTCCCCAAGGGCCGGGGCGTGCACGAAGCGGCACCGCGGCACTGTGTTGCGACGGCGCGCTCAGCACGCCCCGCATGAGCATTTCGATGCAATGGCGCACCGCGTCTTCGAGGTTGTGGGCAGCGCGGTTCTCTGGCCGGTACCAACGGCCCACGCCGCTCAATGCGCCAACCACCGTGTAGGCCGCCATAGCCGCATCGCCGGCGGCGATCCAGCCTTCGGCCATGCCGGCCTCGATCAGCGTACGGAACTCGACATCGATCTCGCCCTTGAGCGCACGCAGCTCGCGCCGGCGCGGCTCCGACAGCGGGTCTTCGCCGATGCGGATCACACAAAGGCCGAAGTCGCTGGTCACGATGCCGGCGTAGTTTTCCATCGCGGCGCGGAGCCGCTCGCGACCCGCGAGGCCGCGCTCGGTCGCTTCGTCGATGCAGGCCCGCAGCGCACCCAGACCACGGCGCACGCACTCGAAGAGGATCTCTTCCTTGTTCGCGACGTAGTGATAGAGGGTCGGCTTGGTGACACCGAGGCTTTGCGCGATGTCGTCGAGCGAGGTGCCCTGAAAGCCGCGGTGCGTGAACAGGCGTGCTGCCGCGGTGAGCACGGCGTCGCGCTTGGCGCTGCGTGGCTGCTGCCTTTCACGGTCGGTCCGCCAAGGCGAATCCCCGAGCTCAGTACCCATGCGACTCCTCGTCGATCTGAAGCCATGGATGCGGTCGACCAACCCGAGGCGCCCTCGAAGATACGAGGTTACCGGACGGTAAGCATCCTGACTGAGCGCGAGTTTCTGCCGTTGTATGGCAGGTGCGTATGCTGATTTGCCCTTAGCTGCAGCGCAGCATCGGGCGAAGCGGGGCGGGTGTTACCCGAACGTCGACCGATGGTCGACGCAACGCAATTAGCGCGCGTCGCGTCGCGCCAGCAGCACGTTGCCGCCGGTCGTGTTGAACGAAATCGTCGGTGCGCTGAAGTCGCTCAAGGGCGCGCCCAAGCCGATCTCGCCGCTGCCATGCAGCACGCACTCCTGCCGGCGCAATGCGATCTCGCCGCTGGCACCGGCGGTACCGTGAAAGCGCACCCAGGTGCCGTAAGTGCTGACATCGACCAGCACGCAACTGCCTTGCCGCGCTTCGATGCGCGCGTGCAGCCGCGACACGCGCGGGTCGTTGACGACGAATTGCGCATCGTCGACACGACCCAAATGAATCGGCAACTCCGATGCACGGAACAGCGAGCGCACATCGAGCCAGGCCAGCTCGATCTGGCCGAAGGTCGAGTCGGGCGCCTTTTGAGGTGCCAGCGAAGCCGGCATCGTCAAGAACTCCGAAACCTCTTCCTGCCAGTCGACGCGATGGACGATCGCCATCTCGTTGCGGCCGCGAATGTTGATGGGGCCCAGATTGCGATGCCGAACGCTGCCGTCGTGCAGCTGCTCGATCACCGAATCGGTCGCCCAAATCTGGCCCGGGCCGGCCAGGTCGCTCAGGCGCGAAGCCAAGTTGACGGCATCGCCGTAGCAATCACCGTCGACCTCGACGATTTCTCCGCTCGCCACGCCGATCTGCAGGTCCATGCGCAACGGCGCCGGCCAGACCGACAGCCGCTTTTGATGATTGCGCTGCATCTCCAAAACGGCCGCAGTGGCAGCCGGCCCGCTCTGAAATGTCGCGAAGACGCCATCGCCTAACGATTTGACGACGCGCCCGCCGTGGGATTCGCAAACGCCGCCGATCCACTGAATCAATCGCGTGACAGTTTCCGTCGCTCGTGCGTTTCCCATGGCCTCGAAGACCCGCGTGCTCCCGGTCAGGTCCGCAAAGACGACGGTGGTTTGAATGCCCATTTTGTGAATTTTTTGGTAGCGACAGCTGTTTGATTATGGCAAAGCATTCGTTTCTAGGCGTTGGCGGTTGGCGACGTGCACGCTCGATGCAGCCGCCGATCGTTTTGCGCTCTCCAATGTCAATGTGCGTCCGAAGCACGAACGCAGGCCCGCGGCTGGATTCAAAAGAGTCTTTTCTCAGCCCTCATCGCATCCCTGAACACCCAAAAACTAAAACTAATGTATCAACTCTTGGGAAAGCGCTTGAACAGTTTCGTGAAGTATGTTGTTTTTAATGATGAAAAAGTGTGTCCGGGCTTGTGCCACCGCTTGACGCCCATTAACGTACGTTCAACAAGTCTCCAAGCAAATAGCTCCCGCGTCATGGTTTCCCCAAGCAGCTTCTTTCGACTTCTGTCCTTCCCCGGCATTGGCTGGAGCCGCTCTGCCGACCGTAAGACAGGGCAAATTCGCACGGTGATGTTGTCACTGTTGCAGGTGCACACCGGCCAGAACGTCCAGCGCCTGATGCAACGCGTGCGCTTTGCCGAAGACGTGGAAGCCCTCTGGTATCTCCGGCAAGACTTGTTGGCCGCAATCAGCGAAGTCGATGGCGAGCTGGAAGCGCGCCGTCAGGTCAAGCAGATCAACGGCATGTTCAAAGGCGGATTGCCCAACACCATGGGCCCGCGCATTCACCAGCGTTTCCCGGTTTGAACAAATTTTCGGTCTGAGCAAGTCAGATCGAGGCTGACCTCTTCAGGTCAATGAGCGTGGTCACGGTGGTGCCGATGACCCCACACCAAAAATACATCCCTCCCGTCGGCCGCCATTTCGACTTTAGCGCCCACCGGCAACATCACTTTGGTCGGCACATGGCCGAACGGTAGTCCCGTCAACACCGGAATCTTCAGCAAGCCGCGCAGTCGCGTCACCACGGCCTGCAGGTCGAAGCCGCGGTCGTAACCGGGGATCTTGCGCATGCCTGTGAACTGACCCAGCACGATCGCTTTTTGACGCGCCAGCACGCCCGCATGACGCAACTGGTCGAGCATGCGTTCGATGCGATAAGGATGCTCGTTCACGTCTTCGACGAACAGCACGCCCTTGTCGACCGCCGGAAAATACGGCGTGCCGAGCAGGCTGGTCAGCACGCACAGGTTGCCGCCCCACAACGTGGCACCGTGAATGCTTTTCAACGGCGACGCCATGGCGGCCGCGTCGCGGACCGGAACGCGCCAGCCCGTTCCCTCGCCCTGCCCGCTCGTGAAGTCGCCGAAGCAGTCTTCCATGATGTCGTCCGCGCCTTCTTCAGCACCGAAGTCTTCGCCCACCGCCGGGCCGGCCCAGGTCACAGCGCCGGTCTTTGCGAACAGCGCGCTCTGCAGCGCGGTGAAGTCACTCAGGCCGACGAACTCGGTGCCGTGCTCGATCGCTTTGGCAATGGCCTTGTACGGAATCGCGTCGAGGATGCGCGTCAGGCCGTAGCCACCGCGTGCGATGAGCGCCACGTCGGCGTGGCTTGCGGCAGCACGCGAGATGGCGGCGAGCCGCACGGCGTCGTCGCCGGCGAAACGCTGGTGCACGCTAAGCGCCGCTTCGTCGATTTCGATCTCGTAGCCCAGTGCCTTGAGCCGTGCGACGCCGCGCTTGAAAGCGGCGCGGTCGCGCACCGCACTGGCGGGGGAATAGATATAGATGTGTTTTGTCACTCGCGGAAGTATCCCATCGCGTCCTCTATCAATTGGAGCGCCTGCAAAGGGCTCGGGCCGGACGTTGCCGCGGCTGGCGGGAGCGCCCGCAATGCCGCTTCGTGGCCACGATCTGGAAACGGCGCACGCCACGCGTGCGCTACGGCCTCGCCACCTTCAGGCGCAGTGAGCACACCCACGAACTGGCGTGGCGCTGCCGCCGACAACAGCGTGGCAAGGTCGGTCGCTGCCGCGCTGTGCACGAGCAGCATCGGACCCGTCTGCAAACGATCCAGCCATTCAACCATCACGTCGCAATGCCAGTCGAGCCGATGCACGACCTCGCGCTTGGGCTTGTCGCTCATGCCGAAGCCGATGAGGTCGGGCGCCAGCATGCGTGGGCCGGACATGGCAAGGAGGTGCCTGAACAAGTAGCTCCACTCTCCGGGGCCGTGCAGGCACAGCAGCGTGGGTTTGGGGCTCGCAGGTGCCGTGTCGACGTAATGCATGCGCCAGTCACGCAAGCTCGGGAGGTCGTCGATCCAGCGAGACGTGAAGGGGTAGTCAGTCAGGCCGGTAAAGCGCTCTGGCGGCGTGCGCAGCGCATCGTCGCTCAGCGGTTGGACGCTCTCGCGCGCGGCATCACGGCGCTGGCGAAAAAAGCGCTGAAGCAACTCGCTGCACTGCGCTTCGAGCACGCCGCCAACGACGCGCGTTCGGTGGTTCAAGCGTGGCTCGGCAAAGAGATCGACGACCGATCCGGCAGCGCCCGTCTTGATGTCGGCCGCGCCGAACACGACACGCGCCAGCCGCGCATGAAGCATCGCGCCCGCGCACATCGCGCAAGGCTCGAGCGTGACGAAAAGCTCGCAGCCATCGAGCCGATAGTTGCCGAGTGCCGTTGCGCCGGCACGAAGTGCATTGATCTCTGCGTGCGCGCTCGGATCGTGCTGCGCCACCGGCGTATTGCGGCCTTTGGCGACCAGCAAGCCGTCTTTCACGAGCACGGCACCCACGGGCACTTCGCCCGCATCGGCGGCTGCTTGCGCTTCGCTCAATGCGAGCGCCATCCAATCCTTGTCTGTCATCGGTCGCCGGTGCCTGAGCGGACGTCGCAGACGCGAGCGGCCATTCGCAGGGCTTTCAATTGTCCTCAGGCATCTTGCGCTGCGGCTGCGTCGCCGCATCGATCGCCTGCTTGTACTGTTGCTGCATTTTCTGACTCTGCTCGCGTGCGTTGGTCGGCGCTGTGCCAGCGGCGGGCGCTGGCGCACCGGGTACGGAGGTTGTAGCTGGCAAGGTCGGCGCGGCGATCGGCGCGAGCTGCTTCTTCGCCAGCAGGCCGACTATCACGAGGGCCACCAGCAAACCGACCAATCCGAAAATGCGCATGTCAGATTCCTTGTCTGTCGCTTATGTCTGTCGCTCATCTCACGCAGCTGCGGTCGTGTTCATGCCCAGCCGCACCATCCACTCAGCCAGTGCCTGCTCGTCCGGCGACCCTGCAGAAAAGCGCGAATACATCTCGGCATGCGCTTCGCGCCGGTGCTGATTGAGCTTTAGCTTGCACTGCAGGTCGGTCACCCGCAACGTGAAGCCGACGATGCCGGTCAGCATCTTCTGCTGAAAGTCTTCGCCAAGATCGCGCCACTGTTGTGCATAGGCCGGCTCATGCTCGGCGATGAGCTTTTTCAGCAGCTCGTCCTTGGCGGCTGGCTCGGTCACCAGCGCCGACTCGACCCTGCAGTGCACCGCGAGGTAATTCCAGGTCGGCACACGGGCCAAGTCCGGATAGACCGCAGGCGACATGTAGGCATGCGGCCCGAGAAATGTCACGACCGCTTTGGGTCGGGCTTCGAGGTAGCGCCAGTGCGGATTCGGCTTTGCGCAGTGCCCGAGCAAGACGATCGTGCCGTCTTCGTGTTGCTCCGCGACCAACGGCAGATGCGAGACGAAAGGCAGTCCATCGTCGTCGTTCGAGATCAGGCTGGCGAACGCGTTGGCACGCATCAGCTCGATCGCGATCGCGGGGTCCTTGGCATTGAATTGGGGCGGCAGGTACATGGAGCGTCTCGGGGCGTCTCGGGGCGAGCGATGGTTCGAATTGTCCGCGAGGCGGCGGCTCACTGATGCACCACGTTACCGACGTTGAGGTGCCATTTCAACAAGAGCAAGAACGCTGATAGCGAGAACCGCCCTATGGGCGCATTGAGCTGCCCGGAAGAACACGCTCACTCCCACTCGATCGTCGCAGGCGGCTTCGAACTCACGTCGTAAGTCACGCGATTGATCCCGCGCACCTCGTTGATGATTCGCCCCGACACCGTCTTCAACAGCGCGTACGGCAGCTCAGCCCAATCCGCAGTCATGAAGTCGCTTGTCTGCACCGCGCGCAGCGCGACGACGTAGTCATAGGTACGGCCATCGCCCATCACGCCGACACTCTTTACCGGCAGGAAGACGACGAAAGCCTGGCTCGTGAGGTCGTACCAGCTCTTGCCGCTGGCCGGGTCGATGAAGTTGCGCAGCTCCTCGATGAAGATCGCGTCCGCACTGCGCAGCAAGTCGGCGTATTCCTTTTTGACTTCGCCGAGGATGCGCACGCCCAAGCCGGGGCCGGGGAACGGGTGGCGGTACACCATTGCAGGTGGCAGGCCGAGCGCCACGCCGAGTTCGCGCACTTCGTCCTTGAAAAGATCGCGTAACGGCTCGAGCAGCTTCAGGCCCAGTTGCTCCGGCAGGCCGCCGACGTTGTGGTGGCTCTTGATCGTCACGGCCTTCTTCTTGCCGGTCGACGACTTGGCGCCGCCGGACTCGATGACGTCCGGATAGATGGTGCCTTGTGCCAGCCACTTGGCACCCTTGGCGCCCGCGCTGGTCAGCTTGGCAGCTTCCTGCTTGAACACAGTCACGAACTCGCCGCCGATGATCTTGCGCTTGGCTTCCGGGTCGCTCACCCCTCCGAGCTTGCCAAGGAACAGCTCGCTGGCATCGACGCGAATCACTTTCGCATGCAGCTTGCCGACGAACATCTCCATGACGAGATCGCCCTCGTTCAAGCGCAGCAAGCCGTGGTCGACGAAGACGCAAGTCAGCTGGTCGCCGATGGCCCGATGGATCAACGCGGCAGCAACGGATGAATCCACGCCGCCCGACAGACCGAGGATGACTTCTTCGTCGCCGACTTGCTCCCGGATCTTCGCAACCGCCTCGGCCACGTGATCTCGCATGACCCAATCGGGCTTGGAGCCACAGATGTCGAGCACGAAGCGCTGCAGGATCGCTGTGCCCTGCTGCGTGTGCGTGACTTCGGGATGAAACTGCACGCCATAGAAATGCCGCTCTTCGTCGGCCATGCCGGCAATCGGGCAACTCTCGGTCGACGCCATCAGCTTGAAACCGGGTGGCAGCTCGGTAACCTTGTCGCCATGGCTCATCCACACGTTGAGCATGCCGAAACCTTCGTCGGTCTTGAAGTCGGCAATCTCGTTCAACAGGTCGGTATGACCGCGTGCACGAACGGCCGCTGCGCCAAACTCGCGCTTATGGCCGCCCTCGACCTTGCCGCCGAGCTGGTGCGCCATGGTTTGCATGCCGTAGCAGATGCCGAGCACCGGCACGCCGAGTTCGAACACCGCCTGCGGTGCCTTGTCGGTCGTGTCTTCGTACACGCTGGCATGGCTGCCAGAGAGGATCACGCCCTTGAGCGACCCATCCTTCGCGTAGTTGCGAAGCCACTCGTTACTGACGTCGCACGGGTGCACTTCGCTCAGCACATGGGCTTCGCGAACGCGGCGGGCAATCAGCTGGGTTACCTGCGAGCCGAAATCGAGAATCAGGATCTTGTCGTGTTGCATGGGGGTCGGTCACTCGGCCCGGTAGTTGGGCGCTTCTTTGGTGATCTGCACGTCGTGCACATGACTCTCGCGGATGCCGGCGGTCGTGATCTCGACGAACTCAGCCCTGTTCTGCATGTCTTCGATCGTCGCGCAGCCGCAGTAGCCCATGCTGGCCCGCACGCCACCAGCCATCTGGTAGACGATCGAGACGATCGAGCCCTTGTACGGCACGCGGCCTTCGACGCCTTCGGGCACGAGCTTGTCGGTGTTGGGGTTGCCGGTCGTCGATTCCTGGAAGTAGCGATCGGCACTGCCCTGCTGCATCGCGCCGATGCTTCCCATGCCGCGGTAGCTTTTGTAGCTGCGACCCTGGTAGAGCACGATCTCGCCCGGCGCCTCTTCAGTGCCGGCGAACATGCTGCCCATCATCACGGTGCTGGCGCCGGCTGCGATGGCCTTGGCGATGTCGCCCGAATAGCGCACGCCGCCGTCGGAGATCAGCGGAACGCCGGTGCCTTGCAAGGCGGTGGCGACGCTGTCGACCGCCATGATCTGCGGCACCCCAACGCCGGCCACGATGCGCGTGGTGCAGATCGAGCCCGGGCCGATACCGACCTTGACCGCATCGGCGCCCACATCGGCCAGCGCGCGTGCCGCGTCGCCGGTCGCAATGTTTCCGCCTATCACGTCGATCTGTGGATAGTTCTTCTTGACCCAGCGCACGCGCGAGATCACGCCAGCGCTGTGGCCGTGCGCGGTGTCCACCACGATGACGTCGACACCCGCGGCCACCAGCGCTTCCACGCGCTCCTCGGTGCCGTCGCCAACGCCGACGGCTGCACCCACGCGCAAACGCCCGGAGGCGTCACGCGCTGCGTTGGGGAAGCTGGTCTGCTTGGTGATGTCCTTGACAGTGATCAGGCCTTTGAGTTCCCAATCGCTGTTGATGACCAGCAATCGCTCGAGCTTGTACTTGTTGAGCAGCGCTTTGGCGTCCGCAAGTGTCGTGCCGTCGGGGACGGTGATGAGCTTGTCGCGCTGCGTCATGATCTCGCTGACAGGCACGTCGTAGCGTGTCTCGAAGCGCAAGTCGCGGCCGGTCACGATGCCGACGACCCTGCCACCGTCGACTACCGGGAAGCCGGAGATGCCGAGCTGGTCAGACAGTGCCATCACCTGCCGCACCGAATGCGTCGGCGTGATCACCACCGGGTCGCGCAGCACGCCGGATTCGTAGCGCTTCACGCGGGCCACCTCAGCGGCCTGCTGCTGCGCCGTCAGGTTCTTGTGGACGATGCCGATGCCGCCTTCCTGGGCGATCGCGATGGCGAGGCGTGCTTCGGTCACGGTGTCCATCGCCGCTGAGACGAGCGGCAGATTCAACGTGATGTTGCGGGAAAGTCGGGTGGCGAGGGAGGTGTCCTTGGGCAGGACCTGGGAGAACGCTGGCACCAACAACACATCGTCGAAGGTCAGCGCTTTGCCGAGAAGGCGCATGGGGAAGGCTCCAAAAGACGGATTGTAGCGATGGCCCCGTACTTACCCGGACCGAAAGCCGGACCAAGGGCCGGATGGAGGGAGATGTGGCGCCGCGCCACATTCGAGGCGAACTGTGGCTGTTTCCCCGCGATCCCCTCAAATCCGCCACGTCAAAACGTTGCAAAAGGTAAGGGAGCGCTAAACTGCCCGCCATGAAATTCGTCCACTTGAATTCGCTCGTCCTTGCATTGGTCTGCGCCGTGCCGACGGTCGCAAGCGCGCAATGGCAATGGATCGACAGCGCGGGCAAGAAGGTTTTCAGCGACCAGTCGCCGCCGCCTGATATTCCGGAAAAGAACATCGTGCGCCGCCCGGGCGGAGGCAGTCCGCGGGTGACCTTCTCGCAAGGGACCCCTTCGGCCGCTCCCGATGCAGCGGAACCGGGCACGGCGCCTGCGCCCGCCATGGCTGCGAGTGGCGCTCGGCCATCCGGCGTCGACAAGGAACTCGAAGAAAAAGCGAAGAAGGCGGAAGAAGCCGAAAAGGCCAAGCGCGCAGCAGAGCTTCAGAAGGTCGCGCAGGCAAAAGCCGAAAACTGCAATCGCGCAAGACAGAGCAAGGCCACCTTCGACAGCGGCATCCGTGTGGCGCGCTTGAACGCCCAGGGCGAACGCGAAATCATCGACGACAAGGCGCGTGCCGAAGAGCAGCAGCGCTTGCAGACGGTCATTGCCAGCGACTGCAAGTAAGTTTGCATGCAGGCGTCCGAGCAGGCTTGCAGCTCAAGTCAGTAGCCGTCCTTTCCACCCGGGCGACGGCTGGAAAACAACCCGGTCCCGCGCGCACCCTGGCGTTGAAATCTCTCGCGTCGCGCCACCTTGGGATCCACCTTCAGTGGCCGGCACAGCTCGATCCGGTCGTACTCTGCCAGCATACGGTCCCATTCGCATACCCGGCCCCAGACGCCCACGGGCAAGGCAGCCCAATCGAGCGCAGGGAACGAGGCGGGAAGGCGGCTGGCGATCAGAGCATCCCGCGCCGTCGCACCATTGGACAGCGTCACGGTCTCTTCAAAGATCTGGCGGGGCCCTGGCGAATAGACCAATGTGATCTGCATGCGATTCAGCTCTTGCCGTAAACCTGCTCGGCGCGCTTGACGAACCCCTCGACCAGACTCGATGCAATCTTGTCGAATACGGGGCCGATCAAGGCCTGCAGCGCGAAATTGCTGAAGCCGTAGTTCAGGTTCAGTTCGACTCGGCAAGCCCGCTCGCCAGTTTCGCCCACCGGCGTGAACTTCCAGACACCATCGAGGTTCGAGAAGGGTCCGCTGACCAGTTTGAGTTGCACTTCGCGACCGGCAATCTGTGTGTTGCGCGTCGTAAAGCTCTGCCGGATTCCGCCGAACGAAAGGCCGACTTCAGCAGTCATTCCGCTTTCGTCCTGGTCAATCACGCTAGCCCGATTGCACCAGGGCAAAAACTCGGGGTACTTGGCAACATCGGTGACCAGGGCGTACATCTCCTCGGCGCTGTACCAGATGAGGACGGACTTTTGAACGGTTTTCATAGAATCGGCACGGCGTGCGCGACGGATTGTATTGAAGCCATGCCGACCCCACCTTTCCGAGCCATGGCAACCAAAAAGAAACAAGACCCCTCCTCCCGCATCGCCGACAACAAAAAGGCCGCTTACAACTACTTCTTCGAGGAGCGCTTCGAGGCGGGCATCGTGCTCGAAGGCTGGGAGGTGAAATCGCTGCGCGAAGGCAAGGTGCAACTGACCGATGGCTATGTGGTGATCCGTAACGGAGAACTCTTCGTCATCGGCCTGCAGATCAACCCGCTTAACAGCGCGTCGAGCCACATCACGCCGGATTCGGTCCGCACCAAGAAGCTCTTGCTGCACAAGGAAGAGATTCGCCGCCTGATCGGCAAGATCGAACAAAAGGGCTACACCCTGGTGCCGCTCAACCTCCATTGGAAGGCAGGCAAGGTGAAATGCGAGGTCGCACTGGCCAAGGGCAAAGCCGAGCATGACAAGCGCGACACGATCAAGGACCGCGAAGGCAAGCGTGAAGTCGAGCGCGCGATGAAGAAGTTCAGCAAATGAGAACTTTGGCGTTATAGTCACAGAACGTAACAGTGTCACGAGCGAATTTCTGCGCTCGGACCACGCCGCCCACTATTTTTCAAACACATGGCGCTTCAACCTCTCGACGCAATTCAGGTCAATTCACGCGAGGGCGGACCGAGTTTCAGTCTCTCGAACCGCCTTTTTCGCGCCTTGTGGAACTTGACGTGGGCCTTGCTCGCATCTTGGACGCCGCCGCCATTCGGCGCATGGCGCCGCTTCTTGCTCATGCTGTTCGGCGCCCGCATGGGCGTTGCCTGTGATGTCCGGGGCACCGCCAAAGTCTGGTATCCACCTCACCTGCAGATGGCCGACCGCAGCCTGCTAGCGGATCGCGTCAACTGTTACAACATGGCGCCGATTTCGCTCGGCGAACGCGCGCTGGTTTCGCAGGGCGCACACCTTTGCGCCGGCAGCCATGACATCCGTACGCGCGACTTTCAGCTGATCGCCAAGCCGATCCACATCGGCGCGGACGTATGGGTGGCTGCTGAAGCGTTTGTGGGTCCCGGCGTCAAGATCGGCGAGGGATCGGTGCTCGGCGCACGCGCGGTTGCATTTAAATCGCTCGAACCCTGGGGCGTCTATGCAGGCAATCCGGCGCAGTTCGTCAAACGCCGCGTCATCCTCGGTACGGCCGGCGACACGAGCGCACCCGGAGATGCAGGCCGGTGAAAGTCCTGAACATCACGCCGACGTTCCATCCGGAGATCGGCGGGATCGAGACAGTGGTGTTGAATCTGTCGGTGCACTGCCAGCGACTGGGCGTCGAGGTCGAGGTGCTCTATGTTTCCCCCGATCACAAGCGGCTACAGACGCGCACGGTCGAAGGTATCAAAGTCACCAACGTGCCACTGATCGGCAGCAAACTGGTCGGATACGCACCGCAGTTGAGGCAGGCGATTCAGGGCTTCGACCTGCTACATATCCACGATCCTCAATTGATGGCCTTGTCGGTAGGCGTCATGCTGTCCGGCAGCCAACTTCCGCGGGTGCTGAGCACCCATGGCGGCTTTCATCACACGCGCCGGTTGGCAGGCGCCAAGCGACTGCATGAAGAGTTCGCGCTGCGCCGCATGCTCGACTCCTACAGATTGGTGTTGGCGACCAGCGAAAACGACGCTGCTTACTTCGGCCGGTTCACCAAGCGGATCAGGGTGACCGGCAACGGCATCGACGTGCAGCGCCACCAAATTGCCGACCGGCCCCCGAGCAACGATTTGCGGCGCTGGGTCTACTGGGGTCGCCTCTCCGAAAACAAGCGCGTCGATCGCCTGCTCGACTACGCCGTGCGACTGAAGGCCATGGGCTATCCGCTCGACCTGCTCATCACCGGAACGGACGTCAGCGGATTGGCTTGCAAATTCCAGGCGCGCATCGACAGCGCGGGTTTGCAAGACAGCGTGCGGCTGGCGCCGCCGATGAACGATATCGATTTGAAAGCAGCCTTGCGCGATCGAACGGTCTTCGCGACCGCCAGCGAATACGAAGGCTTCGGTCTGACCTTGCTCGAGGCGATGGCGGCTGGGCTGCTCGTGGTGTGCCGTGACGTCGAGCCAATGAACAAGTTCGTGCAGAACGGCCAGAACGGCCTCTGCCTCGCATTCGACGGCAGCGACGCCGACTTTGCGAAACTGGTCGAGTTCCTGTCGATGGATCAGCCGCACCAGCAGTCGATGCGCAGCGCGAGCGTGGCGTTCGCAGACGCGTATGACTGGCCGCGAATCGCAAAGCGATTTGTCTCGGCTTATAGCGAGGTCCTGAGCACCACTTAGTTTTTTTGCAGGTCGGTGGAATAAACCGACGACTTTCGGCGTTCGTGTGTGGAAAGGGGCACCGCCTTGTCTTCCACACGACTCCTCGCCAATGTCATTGTTTGCGTTACCGCTTCGCTCTGTCGCGGCGAAATGGCGACGCACTGAGCCAACGCATGGATTCGCAGCCCCTGATCGAACACATTCCCAGCTTGCGACGCTATGCGCGCGTGCTGACCGGCGACGCCTGGGCGGCCGACGATCTGGTTCAGGACACGCTGGAGCGGGCTTGCAGCAAATGGCGGCTTTGGACCGTCGGCAGCGATCTGCGAGCATGGCTTTTCACCATCATGCACAACCTTTTTGCCAGCCAAATGCGCCGGACGCCGCCTCGCGCAACCGTGCCGCTCGAAGACGTATCGAATGAACTTCGCGCCGTCGAGTCAGGGCGCGACCACGGTATCGATCTGCAACGTTGCCTGCATCAACTGCCCGAGGAACAGCGCGCAGTGCTCTTGTTGGTCACACTGGAAGACCTCTCTTATGCCGAAGTCGCAAAGGTACTCGGCATCCCGGCCGGCACGGTCATGTCCCGCCTATCGCGTGCTCGCGCACGTTTGCACGAGCTGATGGAAGGTACCACCGCAACGCCTAACCGACCTGGCCTGCGCCGCCTCAAGTGAGCTGAACATGAACGCCCACATTTCCTCCGTTTCCGACGATGAACTGCATGCTTTCGTCGACGGCCAATTGGCGCTCGAACGCGGTGCCGCGATCGACGATTTGCTGAAGCGGGAGCCAGCTCTTGCGGCCCGCGTCGCCTCGTGGCGAGTGCAGCGCGATGCGCTTCGCCAGTTGCACCTTGGCTTGCTCGACGAACCGATCCCCGCACCACTACTGAACGCGCTGGGCGCCCGATCGGCTCGCCATGCAGCGCAGTCGGTGTGGACGCGCTGGGGTGGAATGGCAGCGGGCTTCGCGATCGCCTTTGGCGCCGGCTGGCTGGTCAACGCACAGTGGACGCTGTCGCACGGCACGACCTTGGCGAAGGCGCCTGGGCCCGGACCGGCGCCGACAGGGGCGCTTGCGTCGCACGAATTCGTGCATGCGGCGTCGGTGGCGCATGCGGTGTATGCGCCCGAAAAGCGCCATCCCGTGGAGGTCGCTGCCGCCGAGCAACAGCATCTGGTGCAATGGCTCTCGAAGCGGCTCGACCGGCCACTCAAAGTGCCGGATCTCTCGAGCGAAGGCTATTCGCTGGTCGGAGGTCGGCTGTTGCCGGGCGACGAAGGCGCGCGCGCCCAGTTCATGTTCGAAAGCGCCACTGGCGAACGGGTGACCCTTTACATCGGTGCCCTGGACGCCGCGGCGAGTGCCTTCACGCCATCTCGGGAAACGGCATTCCGTTTCACATCGGAGGGGCCGGTACCCAGCTTCTACTGGGTCGATCATGGGTTCGGCTATGCCGTCGCCGGCAAATTGCCGCGCGACGCGTTGATGAAATTGGCGACGGTCACCTACCGTCAGCTGTCTTAGGGCAATTTAGACTGGTCGCTGGCACAGCTCCAATGTGCCGGCGTTTTTTTGAAACCGAAGGAGAAACTTGATATGAAACTGCTCAGTGCATCGATCCTCGCCGTCACCCTGCTCGCAGGCTGCGCAAGCATGTCGTCCATGATGGCCGACACCCCGACAAAGACATCTGATGGCGTGCTCGTCGGGCCTGACGGCAAGTCGCTCTACACGTTCAACCGCGACACCGCCAACAGCGGCAAGTCGGTCTGCAATGCGGCGTGCGCCAAGCTCTGGCCGGCGCTGCCGGTCGCCGCAACGGCCAAGCCGATGGGCGGCTACACCATCATCGTGCGCGACGATGCCACCCAGCAGTGGGCCTACAAGGGCTCCCCGCTCTACTACTACGCGAACGACGCCAAGGCGGGCGATCGAACGGGCGACAACTTCAACAATGCGTGGAAGCTTGCGCGCCCCTGAGCGCCTGCGCGCTGGCTCAGCCAAGCCGGCCAAGTGCCGGCTTTTTTATTTTCTTGGCTCAGACCGATTTGCCGCTGCGCCTCGAAAGTCCGAGCCGCTCGTTGCCGACCAACGCAGCGATGACCACAGTACCCCCGGCGAGCACGCGCAAAGCGGGTTCTTCGCCCGCGCCAAGCCAAGCCAAAGCGATGCCGAAGATCACCTCGAGCAGCGCCAGCAGCGACAACTCCGGTGCCTTGAGCACACGGGCGCACATCACTGAAAACACGCAGGGAATGGCCAGCTGGACCAATCCCAGAAATGCCAGCAAGCCGAGGTCGTGAGCGTTGACTTGAAAGGGCCATGCGAGCGGCAAAGTAGCCAAGGCACACAAAGCCGCACCGATCAACACCGCAGGCACCATGTCCACATCGTGTCCGGCTGCATGCGCGTGTTGCGTGACCGTCCAATTGCCCGCAGCGGCCAACGGTACGCACAACGCAACCAGTGTGCCGAGAAGCTGACCACCGGCGCTCGAAAATTCGGAGCCGTACATCCAGCCGATGCCGATGCCGGCGACGAGGATCGCGATCCAGGTGCGCGTTGCCAGCCGGTGCCCGATGAACAGACGAGCCGCGAGCGCGGTGAATAAAGGCGCCAGCGCCATCGTCACCAGCACGTTCGCGACGCTGGTCAGCGTGAGCGCGACCATATAGGCCGTGAACATCACGCTCCAGCAGACGCCAGATACCCAGAGGGAACGGTCGCCCTGCCGGATCGTCGCGAACACCGCCCGGCCGCGCCAGGTCGGCAGGATCACAAGCAGCGACAACACGGTGAATGACGCTCGCCAAAAAGTGACCTCGAAGCTCCGTGCATGCTCCAATTGGCGCGTCACGACGCCGGCTGTAGCCCACATCAGCGTGACGAGAACCATGAGCCACACGGCACGTCCGTGGGCCATGCGCCCCGAAGTCACCGCATGTTCGTCAGCCGCCATCCGACTCGAACTCACGGTCTTCGAAAGCCCGCAGTTTTTTAGTCGCGGCCGGCGCGCTTGCGCTCGTGTTCCTTCAGGAACCGCTTGCGCAGACGAACGCTCTTTGGCGTGATTTCGACCAACTCGTCGTCTTCAATGAACTCCACGCCGTATTCGAGCGTGAGTTCGATCGGCGGTGTGATCTTGATCGCGTCTTCCTTGCCAGACACGCGGAAGTTGGTCAGCTGCTTGGTACGGGTGGCGTTGACCACCAAATCGTTGTCGCGGCTGTGGATGCCGACGATCATGCCCTCATAAACCGGATCGTTCGCGCGCACGAACATACGGCCGCGGTCGTCCAGCTTGCCCAGGGCGTAGGTGAAAATTTCACCGTCGTCCATCGAGATCAGTACGCCTTGCTTGCGGCCGCCGATGTCGCCCTTGTGCGGTTCGTAGCTGTCGAAGATATTCGCGATCAGACCCGAGCCACGCGTCAGGTTCAGGAACTCGTTGGTGAAGCCGATCAGGCCGCGCGCCGGAATGCGGTACTCCAGACGAACACGGCCGCGTCCGTCCGATTCCATGTTGGCCAGATCGCCCTTGCGCTCGCCCATGGCTTGCATCACGCCGCCCTGGTGTTGCTCCTCGACGTCGATGGTCACCATTTCGATCGGCTCGTGGCGCACCCCGTCGATATCCTTGAACACCACGCGCGGCTTGGACACAGCGAGCTCGTAACCTTCGCGGCGCATGTTCTCCAGCAGGATGGTGAGGTGCAGTTCGCCGCGGCCCATGACCTCGAAGATGCCTTCTTCCCCGGTTTCGGCGACGCGCAACGCTACGTTGTGCTGCAGCTCTTTCTGCAGGCGGTCCCAGATCTGGCGGCTGGTGATGTACTTGCCTTCACGACCGGCGAGCGGGCTCGTGTTGACGCAAAAATTCATCGTCAGCGTCGGCTCGTCGACCTTGAGCATGGGCAACGGTGCCGGATTGATCGGATCGGTCACGGTGACGCCGATACCGATGTCGGTCAGGCCATTGATCAGCACGATTTCGCCCGGACCGGCTTCCGTCGCTTGCACGCGCTCCAGTCCCTGGAACGTCAGCACTTGGTTGACGCGACCCTTGACGGCCTTGCCGTCCGTACCTTCCATCACAACCACGTCCATCATCGGCCGGACGGTGCCCTGGCTGATGCGGCCAACGCCGATGCGGCCGACGAAGGTGGAGAAATCGAGTGCGGAAATCTGCAATTGCAGCGGTGCATCCGGGTCACCCTTTTGAGCCGGCACGTGCTTGAGCACGGTGTTGAAGAGCGCCGACATGTCGGGGCCCCACTGCTCACCCGCCTCGCCTTCTTCCATCGACGACCAGCCATTGATGCCCGAGGCGTACACCACCGGGAAATCGAGCTGCTCGTCGGTCGCACCGAGCTTGTCGAACAGGTCGAACGCCGCGTTGACAACGAAGTCAGGGCGCGCACCCGGCTTGTCGACTTTGTTCACCACCAGAATAGGCTTGAGGCCGAGGGCCAATGCCTTCTTGGTCACGAAGCGCGTTTGCGGCATCGGGCCTTCTTGCGCGTCGATCAGCAGCACAACGCCGTCGACCATAGACAGTGCGCGTTCGACTTCGCCGCCGAAGTCGGCGTGACCGGGAGTGTCGACAATGTTGATGTGCGTGCCTTCCCAGGTCACGGCGCAATTCTTGGCAAGAATCGTGATGCCACGTTCTTTTTCGATCGCGTTGTTGTCCATCACTGTGTCGACCACTTTCTCGTGCTCGGCGAAGGTGCCGGACTGGCGCAGCAGCTGGTCGACCATCGTGGTTTTGCCATGGTCGACGTGGGCAATGATGGCGATATTGCGGATTTGCTTGATGCTCATGATGTCGTTTCGCAGAAAAAATGGGGGACGGGGGCGTTCAAAAGGATTTGCTGGATTTCAATGGGGTTCAGCAAGCGCCCCGGAATCAATTCGTTGGCCACGATATGGGCCGAGCCCAAAAACGCAGCAGGCTCAATGCCGAATACCGCCACCTCGGCTGCATCGGCCCAATCGCCGCGCCGGCGCAGGCCGGACAGGAACCGCGCCGCATCTTCCGTGCCCAACGTGACGCGGTCGTGGCCGGCGACGAGGGACTCGGCAGGGAGCAAGAGCGCGAGCCGTTCGTCTTCGGCCATGGCTTCGAGCGCTTCGAGCGTCACGCATTGCGAGACGTCGAAGTCACCCGTCGCGGTGCGGCGCAATGCAGTCAGGTGCGCGCCGCAACCCAACGCTTCGCCGATGTCTTCGCCGAGCGTGCGGATGTAAGTTCCTTTGGTCACTGTCGCGGCGATCCTCACGGCGCGGTACGGCGCCATGTCGGGCGTCTCAGTGACCGAAAGCCTGTGCACGACGACGTCGCGCGGCGCACGCTCGACCTCGATGCCTTCGCGGGCGTATTCGTACAGCGCTTTGCCGTCTTTCTTCAACGCGCTGTACATCGGCGGAATCTGGCGGATCGGCCCGGTGAACCGCGCCTCGACACGTTTCAGGTCTTCGGCATCGAGGTGAACTGCACGTTCTGCGATCACTTCGCCTTCAGCATCGCCGGTCGATGTTTTCACGCCCAGTCGGGCCGTGGCCTCGTAGGTCTTGTCGGCCTCGAGGTGCAGTTGACTGAACTTCGTCGCTGCACCGAAGCACAACGGCAAAACGCCAGTCGCCAACGGATCGAGCGTGCCGGTATGCCCCGCCTTTTCGGCGCGCAGCAGCCACTTGGCCCGCTGCAACGCCTGGTTGCTCGAAAGGCCGAGAGGTTTGTCGAGCAACAACACCCCATGCACGGGGCGCCGCTGCACCCTGGTGCGAGGGGCGTTCATGGCTACTCGTCCTTCGAGCGGGAAGCGACGGCCTGAGCGATCAACGCATTCATGTCGGCCGCACGCTCGGTGGTTCGGTCGAACAGGAAGTGCAGCGTCGGCACGGTATGGATATGGAGGCGTTTGAACAGGCCGTTGCGGAGAAATCCGGCTGCCTGATTCAACGCTTCGGTGGTCTCGACAATGTCGCCCGTGAGCACGCTGAAGAAAATCTTGGCGTGCGCATAGTCAGGCGTGACCTCGACCCCCTGGATCGTGACCATGCCCACGCGCGGGTCCTTCAACTCGCGCGCGATCAGTTCCGTCAGATCGCGCTGGATCTGATCAGCAACCTTGAACGAGCGGTTGGGGGCTGCGGCTTTTCTCTTGGGCATGGCCAGGTTCGCTTGGGCGCTTTACAGCGTCCGGGCAATTTCCTTGATCTCAAAGAACTCGAGCTGATCGCCCTCTTTGATGTCGTTGTAGTTCTTGAGCTTGATACCGCATTCGAAGCCTTCCTTGACCTCGCGCACGTCGTCTTTCATACGTTTGATCGAGTCGACCTCGCCGGTATAGACGACCACGTTCTCGCGCAGCAAACGGAAATGTGCGCTGCGGTTGACCGAACCCGAAGTGACCATACAACCTGCGACCGTACCGATCTTGGAAGCGACGAACACCGTGCGGATCTCGGCCGAGCCGATGATCTCTTCGCGGCGTTCGGGCGCCAGCATGCCGGACATCGCGACCTTGATCTCGTCCACAGCGTCGTAAATGATGCTGTAGTAGTTCAGCTGCACGCCGTTGTTCTCGGCCAGCTTGCGCGCACCGGAGTCGGCCCGCACATTGAAGCCGATGACGACCGCCTTCGATGCGATGGCCAGGTTGATGTCGTTCTCGCTGATGCCGCCGACACCGGCGTACACGATCTGCACCTTGACTTCTTCGGTCGCCAGCTTGAGCAACGATTGCGCCAATGCTTCCTGCGAACCCTGAACGTCAGCCTTGATGATCAGGCGCAGCGTCTGCACCTCGCCTGCAGACAGGTCCGTGAACATGCTCTGCAGGTTCGATGCCTGCAAACGCGCCAGCTTGGTGTTGCGGAACTTGCCGGCACGGTAGGTGGCGATTTCGCGCGCACGGCGCTCGTCGGCCATCACCATGAACTCGTCGCCGGCTTGCGGCACCTCGGTCAGGCCCTGGATCTCGACCGGGATCGATGGACCCGCAGTCTTGATCGTCTTGCCGTCTTCGTCCAGCATGGCGCGCACGCGGCCGAAAGTAGAGCCGGCCAGCACCACGTCGCCAGTCTTCAGCGTACCCGACTGGACCAGCACCGTAGCGACAGGGCCACGACCCTTGTCGAGGCGCGCTTCGATAACCAGACCCTTGGCAGCGGCATCGACCGGCGCGCGGAGTTCCAGCACTTCAGCCTGAAGCAGCACCTGCTCGAGCAGTTCGTCCACGCCCTGCCCGGTCTTGGCCGAAACAGAGATGAAAGGCACCTCGCCGCCGTACTCTTCGGGCACGACTTCTTCGGCCACCAGTTCCTGCTTGACGCGGTCCAGGTTGGCATCGGACTTGTCGATCTTGTTGATCGCGACCACGATCGGCACACCGGCAGCTTTCGCGTGCTTGATGGCTTCCTTGGTCTGCGGCATCACACCGTCGTCGGCCGCCACCACGAGGATGACGATGTCGGTCGCCTGCGCGCCACGGGCCCGCATGGCGGTGAACGCCTCGTGACCGGGGGTGTCGAGGAACGACACCATGCCACGATCGGTTTGCACATGGTAGGCACCGATGTGCTGCGTGATGCCGCCGGCTTCGCCCGCTGCGACCTTGGCACGGCGGATGTAGTCGAGCAACGAAGTCTTGCCGTGGTCGACGTGACCCATGACCGTCACCACGGGGGCACGTGGCAACGACTCTGCGGTCTGTGCGGCCGCGTCGTCGTCGGTGAAGGCTTCTGGATCGTCCAGTGCCGCCACCATCGCGTTGTGACCCATGTCTTCCACGATCACCATCGCGGTGTCCTGGTCGAGTGACTGGTTCATGGTCGCCATGATCCCGGCCTTCATCAACTGCTTGATGACTTCCTGGGCCTTGACGGCCATCTTGTGCGCAAGCTCGGCCACGGTGATGGTTTCCGGCACGTGCACGTCGAGCACGCGCGCTTCGACCGGAGCGGCTTGCTGCTGCTCTTCGTGGCCGCCACGATCGTTGCTGCCACGACGGCCGCGCGGGCCTCCGCGCCAATTGCCGCGACCGACGCCACCGCTGGCATCGCCGCGGGTCTTGATTTCCTTCTTCTTGGCCGGATCGCCAGCCCAGCTCGACGAGAGCTTGGCGGACTTGACGTCCTTGCTGGCGCCGGGCGCGGTCGTGCCAGGCGCTGCAGGTGCGCCGGGACGTGCCGCGGGCGTGGCGGGCTTGTGCAAAGTGCCCTTAACGGCCGGCTTGACTTCTGGCGCAGGCTTTTCGGGCACCTTGTGCGGCACAAGCACGCGAGCGGGCGCATTCATCATCGCGCGGATGGCTTCGGCTTCGGCGAGTGCCTTGCGGCGGCGTTCGTCCAGATCCTTGGCACGTGCAGATTCTTCGTCGGCACGGGCCTTCGAATCGGCCGCGGCCTTGGCTTTGGCGTCTTCCTTGGCTTGCGCCACGGTGGCGTCGGCTGCCGCCTTGGTGGCAGCAGCGCTGGTCGCTTCTTCGGTTACCGCAGCCTTGCTGGACGCGCCTTCGGTCGCGACGGCCGGCACAGCAGCCGCCTTCTTTTCGGCGGCGCGTGCTTCCTGTTCGGCTTTTTCAGCACGCTCGGCGTGCTCGCGCTCTCGCGCTTCGCTTTCTTCGCGAATGCGGCGCTTTTCGACCAGTTCTTCTTCCTGGCGGCGAATCAGTTCGGCCTGACGGCGAGCTTCTTCTTCGCGCCGCGCCAATTCAGCTTCGTCTATACCAGGGGCAGCAGGCGCCTCAGCCTCATGCACCGGCTCGGGCGCCGCGGTCGGCCCTTCATCGCGCTGGATGAATGTGCGCTTCTTGCGCACTTCGACCTGGATCGTGCGGGCACGCCCCATCGCGTCGGCCTGCTTGATCTCGCTGGTCGACTTCTTGGTGAGCGTGATTTTCTTGCGCTCGGACTCGGCCGTGCCGTGGCTGGCCTTCAGGAAACCGAGCAAGCGCTGCTTGTCGGCCTCCGTGAGCGCATCGGTAGGCGCGGCTTTGGGCACGCCTGCGCTCTTGAGCTGGTCAAGCAAGGTTTCGGGAGTCTTCTTGAGCTCGTTCGCGAACTCGGCGACAGTGGTACTGGACATATTGGTTTCGTGCCTTCATGACCGTCACTCTTGGCCAGCGAACCAATGTTCGCGGGCTTTCAAGATGAGGGTCGTGGCGTCAGCGGCGCTGTGGCCGGTGATCTCGGTAAGTTCATCGACCGCAAGGTCGGCCAGGTCGTCACGGGTGTGTACACCCGCCTCGGCCAGTTTTGGAATCAACTCAGGGTCCAGGCCTTCGAGGTCGCGCAGATTTTGCGAGACGGTCTCGACGCCCTCTTCCTTGGCGATTTCCATTGTGAGCAGCGCATCTTTTGCACGCGTGCGCAGCTCATTGATCGTGTCTTCGTCGAAGCTCTCGATTTCAAGCAGTTCTGAGATCGGCACGTAAGCCACTTCTTCGAGGCTGTTGAAGCCCTCGGAGATCAGGATATCGGCCATTTCCTCGTCGACATCGAGCTTTTCCATAAAGAGCTTGCGGCTGGCATCGGTTTCGACGGCCTGCTTTTGCGCAGACTCGTTGGCGTCCATGATGTTGATCTTCCAGCCGGTCAGGTCGGACGCAAGGCGCACGTTCTGCCCACCGCGGCCGATGGCGATGGCGAGGTTTTCCTCGTCGACCACCACGTCCATGGCGTGCTTTTCTTCATCGACGACGATCGACGACACATTGGCGGGAGCCAAAGCACCGATGACGAACTGCGCTGGATCTTCGGACCACAGCACGATGTCGACGCGCTCGCCGGCCAGCTCGTTGGTAACGGCATTGACACGTGTACCGCGCACGCCGACGCAGGTGCCGATCGGGTCGACACGCTTGTCGTGCGACAGCACGGCGATCTTGGCACGCGAGCCCGGATCGCGAGCGCAGCTCTTTATTTCGAGCAGGCCCTGTTCGATTTCTGGCACTTCCTGGCGGAACAGCTCGATCATGAATTCCGGCGCCGAGCGCGACAGGATGATCGGCGCGCCGCGCAGCGTCAGGTCGACTTCCATGATCATGGCGCGGACGCGGTCGCCATTGCGCAGGTTTTCCTTGGCGATCATTTCGCTGCGGCGCAGGCGCCCTTCGACGCGACCGGCCTCAACGATGATGTCGCCCTTGTCCAGGCGCTTGACGGTGCCGACGAAAATCTTATCGCCGCGCGACATGAAATCGTTGAGCAGCATCTCCCGCTCGGCGTCGCGGATCTTTTGCAGGATGACCTGTTTGGCCGCCATCGCGCCAATGCGGCCGATGGGTACCGAGTCCACCGTTTCTTCGATGTACTCGTCGACCTCGATGTCGGGCATCTCTTCCTTGGCTTCGAACAGGAGGATTTCCTGGTCGGGCAGCTGCAGGCCGGCTTCATCCGGAACGACATGCCAACGGCGGAAAGTCTCGTAGTCACCGCTGTCGCGGTCCACGACCACGCGGATGTCCACGTCGCCCTGGTGGAGCTTCTTGGTGGCCTGGGCCAGCGCAGACTCGACCGCGCCGAAAACGACGTCACGTTCGACGTTCTTCTCGCGCGAGATCGCATCCACCAACATCAACATTTCGCGATTCATGCCACTGCTCCTCGATCAATCCTGTCCATTGCCTGTGGCGGCTTTGGCGGTTTTCGTCTTGCGACCCTTGAAATCCACAATCGGCGCGAGCCGCGCGTCACGCAGCTCGTCCAACCTGAAGCCGAGCGCCTGCAACGGGGCCGGCTCACGCTTCTTGCTCACTTTTTGTCCAGGCTTGGTCTTCGGCTCTTCGCTCCAGACGATCTGCCAGCCTCTGACGGAATCGCTTCCGTCGGCGCCAGCCGCACCTTCGACACGCTCCAGCGTGCCGCGAAACTTCTTGCGGGTGGGCGACACCTGGCCCGCCGCAGCCGCTCCCATGGGGGCCTTCAGCGTGAGGTCGATCACCTCGCCTGCGAAACGCTCGAAATCCTGCTCATTGCGCAGCGGCCGGTCAATACCCGGCGAGGAAACCTCGAGCCGCTTGTATTCAGCACCGTCCACTTCCAACGCGAACTGCAATTGCCGCGTGACCTTCTCGCAATCTTCCACCGTGACGGCAGGATCGGGCAACCCGGCAGCCACAGCTTCCGAATTGGGGGCCTTCCATGGCAAATCAATCGTCACGCGCAGCAACCCCCCGGCCGATCTTTCGATCTCGACGAGGTCGTAGCCCAACCCTTTTACGGTCGCGACCACGGTTTGTTCCACTGTCTGCTGCAATGCCACGTGTTCGAAGTTGCCCTATCTGGAAAGCCGGAATGCCGGAAATGCACAGACCAAAAAAAACGGGCGGTTGGTACCCGCCCGTTTGGTCGTGAGCCTCGAATTATATGCCATTCAGGTGACAAATAAAGGCTTTCCCAGGCCTTAGACGGCTGCCACGTGGCTTGAGGCACGCGATTTCGACCATACCCACGCAAACATGACGCTGCCGAGCGCCAAGGCTGCCGCCGCGACCAGCAAGGGCACCCCGAAAGAACCGGTGCGCTGCGCCAGCGGCGCAGCAAAAAGCGGCCCCAGAATTTGGCCGACGCCATAAGACGCCGTCGCATAGCCGATCAGCCCTGCCGCTGAATTGCCGCGGAGCCGCCGCGCCTCGCGCACGGCAAACAGCGTGATGACCGTAAACGGCAAGCCGAGCAGCAAGCTGCCAAGCGCGAAGCCGACGATGGTGGGCCAAACCACCGACAGCACGACACCTGCCGCCTGCAGCGCATAGGCAATGGCCATGAGCAGCCGGTTGTCCCAATGCGTTGGCGCTCGGGCGCCGATCAGCGCGCCGACGATCACCGCCAGCCCGAACAAAGGCCAGAAAAGGTCTGGCCACGGAGACCCAGGCAATGCCTGCCGCGCGATGACAGGCAAAAACGTCGCTGTGATGATGTACCCAAAGCCGGCGATACCGTACAGCGCGATCAACCAGCCGGCGTCCCCGCGCGCCGCCTGAGTCGCTGCAGCAGAACGAGGCGCCGCCGACATGCCCACCGACGCTGGCACGGCCTTCGCGCCATCGTCGAACACGCGCCAGATCACCGCGATCAGCGCCAGCGCCACGATGCCGAAACCGATCCACGCCGCATCGGAGCCCCACCGCCCCACCACGCCGCCAAGCAGGCCGGTCGTCGCGATGCCAACGCCTGGCCCGGTAAAGATCACGCCGCCCAGCATCGGCGAATTGGTTTCTGCGAGCCGGCGTGCGCCCCAGCCGGACGCAAAGACAAACACCCAAGCACTCATCACGCCAGCGGCCGTCCGCAGCACGCCCCAGATGCTGAAGCCGTGCAGCAATCCCATTCCGATCAGCAACGCCGCGGTCGCAATCAGGCCGCTGCGCACCATCGTTGTGGCCTTGACCCGGAGCGACGCGCAGGTCACCGCACCAACGAAGTAACCCAGGTAGTTGAGCGACGCCAGCAAACCGCCCGCCTGCAGGTCGAGCTTGCCCTCATGCAACATGATCGGCAGCATCGGTGTGAAAGCGAAGCGCCCCAGGCCCATGGCGACCGCGAGCGTGACCATGCAAGCCAGCGCCGCACGCCAGGCTCCGCGTCGATCCGATTCAAAACTTGTCATTCTTCATTTCAGGTGGCCAATGCAGCCCGGACCAGTGTTTGCGTGTAGGGATGGTGTGGTGAGTCGAGCACTTCATCGACACTGCCGCGCTCCAGGATGGCACCGTCCTTCATGACGATCACCTGATGCGCCATGGCCCGAATCACTTCGACGTCGTGCGTGATGAGCAGGTAACTCAGCCCGCGCTCGCGCTGCAGCTTTTGCAGGAGACCGAGCACCTGTTTTTGCACCGTGACGTCGAGCGCACTTGTAGGTTCGTCGAGCACCAGCAACTGCGGGTCGACGATCAGGGCACGCGCAATGGCCAGTCGCTGCCGCTGGCCACCCGAAAACTCATGCGGATAACGGTCGAGCAGCGCGGGGAATTGAACCTCCGTCAAGCCGACATCGGCCAGCGCCGTCAGCACGCGATCCCGCCGCGCGGACGAGCCGAGCGCCGGCTCGTGCACAAGCAGCCCCTCGCCGACGATCTGCTCGACTGTCATCCGCGGTGAGAGCGACGAGAACGGATCTTGAAAGACGACCTGCATGACGCGGCGCAATGCCCGATCAGCGCCCTTGCCGGCGGCCCAGCGTTGCCCCGTCACTGCAAGCGTGCCACCGTGCGGCAGCAAGCCCAGCGCGGCCAGCGCCAACGTCGACTTGCCCGAGCCCGACTCGCCGACCACACCCAGCGTTTCGCCCGGCACGATGCGGAAATCCGCGCCTTCGACGGCTACGAACGATCCCTTGCTGAACCATCCGGCGATGCCGGGGCGCGGCACCGGGTAGACCACTCGCAGCGCTTCGGCCTGAAGCACAGGCGCCGCATCGTTCGTGCTCGGCACCGGGCTCACGTTGCGCACCGGATGACTGTCGATCAGCTTGCGCGTGTAGGCATGGCGCGGTGCGTCGAACACCGCCGCAACATCGCCCTGCTCCACGATGTCGCCGTTTTCCATCACGGCCACGCGATCGGCGAACTTGCGGACCAGATTCAGGTCGTGCGTGATCAACAGCACCGCCATGCCGTAGCGGCGCTGCAGGTCGGCCAGCAGTTCGAGAATCTGCGCCCGCACCGTGACATCGAGCGCGGTAGTCGGCTCGTCGGCCAGCAGCACCCGCGGCTTGCAGGCCAGGGCCATGGCGATCATGGCGCGCTGGCGCTGCCCGCCCGACAACTGATGTGGTAACGCCTGCGCCCGCCGTGCCGGCTCGGCGATGCCGGTGTCGGCCAGTAGCTGGACCGCTGCAGCCTGGGCAGCACGCGCCGACAGGCCTTCGTGCAGTTCGAGCACCTCCGCGATCTGGTCGCCGACGCTGTAGAGCGCGTTGAGCGCTGTCATCGGCTCCTGGAAAATCATCGCGATCTCCTTGCCGCGGATGCCGCGCAGTCGCTGCTCAGGGAGCGACAGCAGATCGCGAAAACCTGAATCTTTGTCGCCACCCTGAAGCCTGGCGACGCCACTCACCGTGGCGTTTTGCACGAGGCGCAACAGCGACAACGCAGTCACCGTTTTGCCCGAACCCGACTCCCCGACGAGCGCAAGCTTTTCGCCCGCACCGATGCTGAAGTCGACACCGTGCACGACTTCCTTGTCGCCGAATGCGACCCGCAGATTCTTCACCTCGAGCAGCGGTTCGAACTTCATTTTTCGGCCTTGCGCGGGTCGAGCGCGTCGCGCAGCGCATCGCCCATGAAAGTGAGCAACATGAGCGTGACGACCAGCACGGCAAAGGTCGACAGCGAGATCCACCAGGCGTCGATGTTGGCCTTGCCCTGGCTCAGCAATTCGCCCAGCGATGGCGTGCCTGGCGGTACACCGAGCCCCAGAAAATCCAGCGAGGTCAACGCCAGGATCGCGGCACTCATGCGAAACGGCAAGAACGTGACCACCGGCGTCATGCTGTTGGGCAGGATGTGGCGCCACATGATCTGCATGTTGCCGACCCCCAGTGCGCGTGCGGCGCGCACGTAGTCCATCTGGCGATTTCGCAGGAACTCGGCACGGACGTAATCGGACAAGCCCATCCAGCCGAACAGGCTCAGCAGAATCAAAAGCAATGCGATGCTGGGCGCGAAGATCGCACTGAAGATGATGAGCAGGTAGAGCTCCGGCATCGAGCCCCAGATTTCGATGAAGCGTTGAAACGCAAGGTCGGTCTTGCCGCCGAAGAAGCCCTGGATGGCGCCGGTGATCACCCCCAGCAAAGTGCCGATGAACGTGAGCGCCAACGCGAACAACACGCTCACCCTGAAGCCGTAGATCAGTTGCGCGAGCAGGTCGCGCCCACGGTCGTCGGTGCCGAAAAGGTTGTCACGCGACGGCGCCGAAGGATTGGGAAACTTCGCGAAATAGTTAAGCGTCTTTGGCCCGTACGGGTTGGGCGCATAGAGCGCCCAGTTCGGTCCTCGCGTGATGCGCTCGCGGATGAAGGGGTCGAGGTAGTCGGCAGGCGTTTCGAAGTCGCCGCCGAAGGTCTTTTCGGCATAGTCGCGCATCACCGGAAAGTACGTTTGGCCTTCGTATCGAACCACCAGCGGCTTGTCGGTCGACAGCAATTCGGCGAACAGGCTCAGTACGACGAGGATGCTGAAAAGCACGAGACTCCAAAACCCGAGCGGGTTGCGTCGAAAACGCCGCCACGCGCGCCGCGCCGGTGACAGCGACGGGGCTGAGCGCGCAGGCGCCACGATCGTGTTCATGGGCTCAGTCAAACTTCACTCTCGGGTCGACCCACACGTAGCAAAGATCGCTGATGAGTTTGGTCACCAGGCCGATCAGGGTGAAGAGGTAAAGCGTGCCGAGGACCACCGGGTAATCACGACGGATCACGCTCTCATAGCTCAGCAAACCCAGCCCGTCCAGAGAGAACAGCGTTTCGATGAGCAACGATCCGGTAAAGAACGCACCGATGAAAGCCGCCGGAAAGCCCGTGATGATCGGGATCAGCGCATTGCGAAACACATGCTTCCACAGCACCTGCCGCTCCGACAGACCTTTGGCGCGCGCGGTCAGCACGTATTGCTTACGGATCTCTTCGAGGAACGAGTTCTTGGTGAGCATGGCGGTCACCGCAAAACTGCCGAGCACCATCGCGGTGATGGGCAAGGTGATGTGCCACAGATAGTCGACGATGCGTGCGCCCCAGGTCATGCTGTCCCAGTTAGACGAGGTGAGCCCGCGCAGCGGAAACCACTGCAACTGCCCGCCGAAGATCACCAGCAGCGCCACCCCGAGCACGAAGCCGGGAATCGCATAGCCGACAAGCACGACCAGCGTGGTCACGAAGTCGAAGCGAGAACCGGCGCGTACCGCTTTGGCGACGCCCAGCGGCACCGCGATGAGGTAGCTGATGAAGAAGGTCCACAACCCGAGGCTGATCGACACCGGCAGCTTTTCTTTCACCAGTTGCCAGACGTCCTTGCGTTGATAGAAGCTCTGCCCGAGATCGAAACGCGCGAAAGATTTCAGCATGCCCCAGAAGCGCTCAATCGGCGGCTTGTCGAAGCCGTAAAGCTGCTTGATTTCTTCGATGCGCTTGGCATCGAGTCCCTGCCGCCCGCGATAACCTGCACCGCTCGACGCTGCACGCTCACCGCCCGAGTCGCGGCCTTGCAGCTGCGAGACCATTTGCTCTACCGGCCCGCCGGGCACGAACTGGGTCACCACGAACGTCAGGATGAGTACGCCGAGCAGCGTCGGCACCATCAGCAACAAGCGTTTGAGGATATAGCTGGCCATTGGCGTTGATCTACTTGTTGAAAGACGACGCCCACCAGGTCGCCATAGCCCACGAATCTGGCTGATAGAACGGCGGCAGGGTCGGCGGCAGCACAAAGCCGGCCGGCCGATAGCCGACCAGGAACGCGTCGCTGTACCACTGCGGGATGGAGTAGTAACCATGCGACAGCACACGGTCGAGCGAGCGCATCGCGGCGGTCAGCTCAGGACGCGTCGTGGCCTGCACCACCTTCTGCAACAGCGCATCGACTGCTGGATCGCTGATCCCCCAGATGTTCGACGAGCCGGGGTTTGCGGCAGCCTTCGAGCCGAACAGCTCGAACATCTCGCCGCCCGGCGCATTGCTGCCAGGCAGTCGCACCGTGGTCATCTCGAACTCGAAGTTGTCCATGCGCTGCTGGTACAGCGAGCCATCGACAGTGCGCACCCGCAGGTCGATGCCCAGCTTGCTCAGCGACGTTTGCAGCGGCGTGATGAGCCGAATCAACGATGCCTGGTTGTTGAGCAGCTCGATGTCGAAGACCTCGTTCTTCGCATTGCGCAGCGCGCCGTCGCGATATGTCCAGCCAGCTTGTGCCAGCAGCTGTTGCGCCTGCCGCAAGTTGTCGCGCAAGCTCGCCGGCGGCAGGGTCGTCGGCGACACGACAGCGGGCCCGAACACAACGGGCCGCAGCTCCTTGCGCAAGGGTTCGAGCAATGCCAGCTCGTCCGACGTCGGCGATCCCGACGCATGAAATTCGCTGTTTGGGAAATAGCCGTCCACGCGTTTGTAGAGGCCGTAGAAAAGCTGCCGGTTGAGCCATTCGAAGTCCATCGCCAAGCCAATCGCTTGTCGCACGCGCACGTCCTGAAACTTCGGGTTGCGCAGGTTGAACACGTACCCCTGAAAGTCGCCAGGATTGCGGTTCTCGAAGACCTGCTTTTTGACATCGCCCGAATCGAACTGCTTGCCGCTGTATTGCCGCGCCCAATTGCGCGAAATGAACTCGCGCATGAAGTCGAACTCACCGGCTTTGAGGCCTTCGAAGCGCGCCGTCTCGTCGAGGTAGAGCTTGAATGTCAGTCGGTCGAAGTTGAACTGCCCCTTGCGCACGGGCAACTGCGCGCCCCAGTAGTTCGGGTCACGCAAGTAGGTGATATCGCGTCCCAGCCGCGCGCTGGCTGGCTTGTACGGGCCGGACGCAATCGGCACATCGCTGGTGATCTGATCGAACGGCTTGCCGCCACCCCACGCACGGCTGAACACCGCCATGCCGCCTACCACCAGCGGCAATTCGCGATTGGGGTTGGCAAACTCGAATCGCACGGTGCGCTCGTCGACAGCCACCGCACGCTTCACCTCCGCGTAGATCGTTCGAAACTGGGGAGCGGCCAGCTTGCCGGTCAGCGTCTCGAACGAATGGACCACGTCGGCGGCCAGCACTGGCGAACCATCGTTGAAGCGCGCCGTCGACCGCAGTTTGAAAGTAGCGGACAGCATGTCGGGCGCCACCGTGACATCTTCGGCGAGCAGGCCGTATGCGGTCGTGGCTTCTTCTGAATTGCCAATGAGCAAGCTCTCGAACACCAACAACCCCAGTCCTGCCGGCGCGGTGCCCTTGAGCGTGAACGGGTTGAACTTGTCGAAATTGGTGACCGCGATCGGCGGCACCATGCGCAATTCCCCGCCTTTGGGTGCGTCGGGGTTGACGTAACCGAAATGCGTGAAGCCTTCGGGGTATTTGATATCGCCGAATTGTGCGTAGGCATGGGCTGCCCACGAGGGGGCTGCCACGAGCATCCACAGACAAAGCAACCAACATCGCATGCGAGAATTCTGCACAAGATTTATGTGAGGCAAATTTATGGGCTTTCTTTCGGGCAAGAAACTGTTGATCACAGGCGTGCTGAGCAACCGCTCCATCGCCTACGGCATCGCCAGAGCGTGCCACCAGCAAGGCGCAGAACTGGCATTCAGCTACGTCGGCGAGCGCTTCAAGGACCGTACCGCCGACTTCGCGAAAGAGTTCGGCTCCACGCTGATCTTCGATTGCGACGTGAGTGACGACGCGCAAATCGACAAACTGTTCGCCGACCTTTCTCAAAGCTGGCCCAAGTTCGACGGCTTCGTGCACAGCATAGGCTTCGCGCCGCGCGAAGCGATCTCGGGCGACTTCCTGGAAGGCATCACGCGCGAAGGCTTCCGCATCGCACACGACATCAGCGCCTACAGTTTTCCGGGCATGGCCAAGGCGGCACTGCCCTATCTCAACGACAAGTCGGCGCTGCTGACACTGACCTACCTCGGCGCGATTCGCGCGCTGCCCAACTACAACACGATGGGTCTTGCCAAGGCGTCGCTCGAAGCCTCGGTGCGTTATCTCGCCGGCTCGCTCGGGCCCAAAGGCATGCGCGTCAACGGCATCAGTGCCGGACCAATCAAGACGCTGGCGGCCAGCGGCATCAAGGGCTTCGGCAAGATCCTGTCGGCCGTCGCCGAGGTTTCGCCATTGCGTCGCAACGTGACCATCGAAGACGTCGGCAACGTCGCTGCGTTCTTGTTGAGCGATCTGGCAAGCGGCGTGACGGCCGAAATCACCTATGTCGACGGTGGCTTCAGCCAGGTCGTCGGCGGAATCGACGAACCGGCATCCTGACCGGTCCCGTCGCGGAGAGAGTGCCTGGGAGGGCCATATGAAACGGCGCATTTTTCTATCCGCGGCTTTCGCTGCTGCGATCACCACGGCCACGAGTGTCACATCGCTGGCTCCTGCAGCCTACGCGCGCGAGCCGGCACCACCGCTGATGCTGGCCGAGGTGTACCGCCGCGGCATGTCGCTCGACGGCTTCTGGGTCAGCGAGAAGTACGACGGCGTTCGAGGCTACTGGGATGGCAAGCAGTTGTGGACGCGCGGCGGAGAGCGCGTGACAGCGCCCATCTGGTTCACTGCGCCACTGCCTCGCACGCCGCTCGACGGTGAGTTGTGGGCCGGACATGGCCAGTTCGAGCGTGCGCTCTCGACCGTGCGCAGCCAGACGCCCAACGACGCTGCCTGGCGCGAGATGCGCTTCATGGTGTTCGACTTGCCAGCCCAACCCGGCACTTTCGACCTCCGGCTGGCCGCGCTGAAAAAGCTGCTGCCGATCACCAGCGCACCCTGGGTGATGCCGGTGGCTCAAGAGCACACGACCACGCATGCCGACTTGCAGGCCCTGCTCGACAAGACCGTCAAGCTGGGCGGCGAGGGGCTGATGCTGCATCGCGGCGCGTCGCTCTATCGCGGCGAGCGCAATGGCGACTTGCTCAAGTTCAAACTCTATGACGATGCCGAGGCGCGCGTGGTCGAGCAACTTCCGGGAAAGGGCCGACACACCGGTCGACTCGGCGCCTTGCTGGTCGAGACACCCGGAGGGCGACGCTTCAAGCTTGGCGGCGGCTTCACCGATGCGCAGCGCGACAACCCGCCGGCAGTGGGCACCTGGGTGACCTACCGATTCAACGGTGCAAACGCCAGCGGACTGCCGCGCTTCGCACGATTTTTGCGGGTGCGGGAAGAAGGCCCGACCTGAAATCGGCGCCGCTCGATCAGGGCTCGATGCCTTGCCTGAGCTTCGCTTCGATATCGTCGATCACCGGCAGCAAATCGGCCACGCTGTCGATCACGTAGTGGGCGCCTGATGCCTTCAGCTTGGCGGTGGCGATCTGCCTGAGCGCATCCTGGCTGGCAGCGTCGAGTGCCTGCCATTCAGCCAGCGACAGGCCGACCGCGTTGCCGCTCACAGCCAGCCCCACTGTCCAGGTGCCGGCATGGATGCCCTCTTCGATCCCGACGCCCGTGTCGTCGACCTTGACCACGCTCGACGGTGGCCACACGCCGATGTCGGCAAAGGTGCGGTACATCATCAACGGCGAGGGCCGCCCGGCTGCCAGATCCCCGGCGCAGACCAGGTTGTCCGGCACGTAGCCGCCAGCGGCAGCGATGGGCGTCACGACTTCCATGATCGGCCGGTTGTATCCGGTGGTCGAACCGATCTTGAGCCCGCGCGCGCGCAGCGTGTTCACCATCTCGACCGCGCCCGGAATGAAGTCTGCGAAGTCGGCCACGACGGCCGCATTCATCGGCGTGAAGACTTCATACAGGTGGTCGACGTCGGCATCGGTGAGCGGCCGGCTGAAACGCTTTTGCCACTGCGCGGCGATGCGCGGCAATGTACCGAGCGCCTTGATGTGGTCCCACTTGGCCACGCCCATCGGCCCGCGCGCTTCGTCGACGGTAATCACGATGCCGAACTTTTCGAACAGACGCACGAAGGCGCCCATTGGCGCGCAGGAACCGAAGTCGAGGATGGTGCCGGCCCAGTCAAAAACGACGGCGCTGAGGTGGCGAGGCAATGCGGCGGAAGAAGTGGTCATGGAAGTTTGTCTCGAGAAATCTACCAACCGGCGAAGACATCCTCGGCAATGCCGAAAGCGGTGCTGGCACCGGTGCCGCTGGTGACCAGCACCAGCCGCGTAGCGTCGTCGGGTTGGTCGATCAGACAGTCGGTTGTGGCGGATGAAGGATAGGTGCCAACCCAGCGCTTGGTCACCTTGGCCTGCTGCAACTTCAAGGCCTTGTGCATGTGACCGAGGATGAGATCGTCCACGCGCTGATCGGCAAAGGGTTCCGGCGCGGCGCCGTAGTGATGCGAATCGCCGACGACCAGCGAGCCGTCGGCGCTCTGCACCACGATCAGGTGAATTCCGTTGTCGAGCGACTCGCCCTCTTCGCGGCGCATCTGTTCGAGCAGCAGTGCCGCAGCCGGCAGCTTGCTATAGCCGTGATAGCGCACCAGGCTCAGATCGGACATCACAGAGCCGGGCAAACGGAAGCCGGGCTCGGGCTGAACGCGCAGCATGTGCAACTGGCACAGCGTGAGCTTGTGCTGCGCAAGTCGTTCCGCGAAGAGGCCGTGCAAGTCGGTGTTGGTGCAGACGACCACGCGCTCCGCATGCAGGGCGGCGAGCGAGGTGCGCACTCGCGGCGTGGCGACTTCGAGTACCGCTTCGCCGAAGCGAAACACCACGCCCAACGATGCGGCCAGCCACTTGGCAAGCAGACCGATAGCGGTGCGCGATTCGACCCGCATCTCGTGAGGGCTGTAGAGCACCGCTTGGGCGCCCTCGAGTTGCATGACCGGCGCGCGCCGCATGGCCTCGCTGATGTCGAGCAGCTCGCAACCGTCTCCCATTGGTGTGGCCATGAACTCCTCGAGCACCTTCAACGCCTGGGGGCGAAAAGCGCTCAGGTACAGGCCGCGATGCAAAACGGCGATGCCCGCTTGCGGGGCGACCTCGCCCCACACTTCCCGCGCGCGGCGGGCACGGCGCCAGGTGTCGCCTTCGCCCTGGCCGGTGACTGTGATGAAGCCGAAGTTGCGGATCGATGCACCGACGCACGCGGCGTCGCGTTCGAGCACACAGACTTTCAACCCGCGCTTGGCCGCCGTGTACGCGTGAGCCAGGCCGACGATGCCGGCACCCACCACGATGAGATCGAATTTCGTTTCGGAAGAGGTCATGATGAAGAAGAAGGAAGCCCACGCGCCAACCGCAGCACCGGCCAGTGCCGCTGCTGCGCTTCGACCGCGAGGCGAGCATCGGGATCGACCACGACAGGCTGGCCGACCACCAGCAACAGCGGCAGGTCGTTGATCGAATCGCTGTAGAAAAAAGCACGCGCGAGTTGCGCGTCGAGGCCATCGGTCGTGTCGTCACGCGCTGCCAGCCAGTTGCGCAAGCGCATGACCTTGCCCTCGCGCATATTGAGCACATCGCGCGTGCGGCCAGCAAAACGGCCATTGGCAAGCACTTCGAGCTCGGTCGCGATCACATGCTCGAAGCCAAGTTCGCCCGCAGTCAGTTCGACAAGAAAGCGACTCGTCGCGCTGGTCAGCACCAGCAGATCGCCACGATCGCGATGTTGCTGGACGAGTTCGCGTGCCGCGTCCGGAATGCGCGGACTAATCACTTCGTTCATGAACGCAGCGCGCGTCGGCGACCACTCGGCCGGACTGCGGCCCTCGAAGGTGGAAGCGAAAAATTCACAGAACTCGCCCGGCGCTGCTTCGCCTGCGTGATAACGCCGGTCCATGTCCGCGTTGCGCTGCGCGAAGCAGTCGCCGAGCAGGCCGCGGCTCACCAAAAAGTCAGCCCACAGTACCTCGCTGTCGCCGGTGAGCAAGGTGTTGTCGAGATCGAACAGGGCCAGAGTTTGCATGGGCGTAGACATCGCAGTGGACCGTATCAACGGTTCGGCGCCCGCCAGGCTTGCGTGCGGTGGTCGATCCACTTGCCGAGCGCCATGTACAGCAAGGTGACGACCAGCGAGGTCGCGGCGATGAGCACCGCCATCGCCGCGGCCGGGCCGGTGTCGCCGGCTTCGTCAAGGTTCAATATCGCGACGGCCGCCACCTTGGTGTCGGGTGAGTACAGAAACACCACGGCCGAGATCGTCGTCATCGCGTTGATGAAAAAGTAGCGCGACACATCCAGTAAGGTCGGCAGGCAGATCGGCAGCGTGACACGCCAGAAGGTCTTGTAGAACGGCACCTTGAGCGAAGCCGAGACCGACTCGAATTCCGGGTCGATCGACTTCAACGCGGTGACCATCGTCAGATGGCCCGTCGTGTAGAAATGGACGATCGTGCAGAGCACCAGAATGCCCAGCGACTGGTACATGAAGTTCAACGGATTGGCAGGTGCGTTGAAGAAGAAGATGTAGCCCAAGCCGAGCACCAGGCCCGGTACCGCCATCGGCAGCATTGCCATCAACCGGATCACGGGCCGCGCCCAGTCGAGCCCGCGCGTCTTCTCCAGCAGGTAGGCGCCGATAAAGACGACGATGGTGCCGATCACCGCCGTGCATGCCGCCAGCTTGAGGCTGTTGAGCATCGCGTCGCCCAGTTCGGCATCGACCAAACCTGACACGTAGTGCGAAAAGCTGGGTGTCAGGTTGTACGGCCAGAGCGTCGCGAACGATGCGAACACGGCCATGAAGAACATGGCAAGCATGAGCGCGACGATCACGCTGCAGTAGATCGCCATCGCCAGGTCGAAGCGGCGCGATGGCCGCGGCACCAGCGCCACCGCGCGCGCCGACAAGACCGACACTTGCTTTCGCTGCACGAAGTAATCGATGGCGAAAGTGAGCGCCGCCGGCGTCAGCAAGAACAGCGCGACGACCGCGCCACGCCGAAAGTCCTGCTGACCGATGACAAGCTTGAAGACGTCGGTCGCCAACACATTGAAATTGCCGCCGACCACCTTCGGGATGCCAAAGTCTGTCATGACCAGGGTGAAGCTCACCAACCCCGAAGAGATCAGCCCGTACTTGGCACCCGGCAGCGTGATGGTGAAGAACTTCCGCACCGTGCTCGTGCCCAGCGCATCGGCCGCTTCGTACAGCCGCGCATCGGCCAGCGTGAGCGCCGTGACCAGGATCATCAACACGTGCGGGAACACCGAGAAGCACTCCGCCAACACGATGCCCGACGGTCCGTAGATGCCAGTGAACCCGAGCGCGAGCCAGAAGTCCTTGGCAACACCTTGATTGCCGAACCAGTAGATCAGCGAGATGGCCGACAGCAGCGACGGCGCCAGCAGCGGCAGCAGCGTGGTGGTGCGAAAGAGCGGCTTCAACGGCATGCAACTTCGCGTGAGCGCATAGGCGAAGGTGAATGCCAGCGGCACCACGATGATCATCACCAGCACCGACACCCAGGTGCTGTGCCAGAGGCTCTGCATCAGCGCAGGCGACGCGATGTAGCTGCCGAACGCGCTCACGCCCGACGCAGCGCCATCGGGTGTCTCCAGCGCCTTAGAAAGAATAAACAGCAGCGGCGCCACAAATCCGATGGCGAGCAACGCGACTGTGAACAGCAGCGCCAAATGCGAAATTCGATCGACCCAATAGACACGTTGCTTCAGCGGAGGCGCGACCAATACGATCGACGCGGCTGACAGTGCGGGGAATGCTGACATCGAGTTCTCGCGCTATCGCGGTCGCGTCAGGCAGCAGCTGCCATGGCAGACACGGGAGCCACGGAATGCATGGGGGAAAGAGGAAACACCCGCAGCCGATCGGCCCGCAGCGAAAAGCGCACGCTGGCACCTTCGCGCACGCCGAACTCGTCCATCTGGTTGAGCGAATACTGCAGCAGCAACGGCTGCCCGGGGATGCCGAGCACGTCGACTTCGGCCAGGCAATTGCCGCCCAGGAATTCAATGTGCCGCACAGTGCCCTCGCATCGCATCGGATCGTCGTCGAGCACGTTGCCGACCACCCGGTCTTCCGGACGAAGGTAGAGCGCGACGTCGCGGCCGGGCCTGAAGTCCGCGCCATGACCGGCCGCCGTCTTCAGGCGCATGTCGCCACAGCGAAACCAGTGATCGCCCTCCGCCACTGCGGTCAGCCGATTCACCTTGCCGACGAAATCAGCAACGAATGGAGATGCCGGTTCGCGGTACACCTCCAGCGGTGTGCCGACCTGCTCGATCACACCGTGGTTCATCACCACGATGCGGTCGGCCACCGACAGCGCTTCTTCCTGGTCGTGCGTGACCATCACGGTCGTCACGCCCAACTCGCGTTGCAGCGACCGGATTTCGTTGCGCAGATGCACCCGCACGATGGCGTCGAGCGCAGAGAGCGGCTCGTCGAGTAGCAGCAGCCCTGGCGACGTCGCGAGCGCACGTGCCAGCGCGATGCGCTGCTGCTGCCCTCCCGACATCTGTGCCGGGTACTTTCCGCCGCTGCCCGGCAAGCCGACCAGCTTGAGCAGCTCTTCGACCCGCTGCGCGATCTGCGACCTGCTCTGCTTGCGGTTGACCAGCCCGTAGCCGACGTTCTGAGCCACCGTCAGGTTGGGAAAGAGCGCATACGACTGGAACATGATTCCGTAGTCGCGCCCGGCTGGCGGCAGCACAGAAATGTCACGGCCGGCCTGCAGGATGGTGCCAGCCGTTTGCGTCTCGAGCCCCGCGATGATGCGCAGCAACGTGGTCTTTCCGCAGCCCGACGGCCCGAGGAAACAGACGAACTCGCCCTGTCTAATCGACAGATCGATGCCGTCCAACGCGTTGAACGCGCCGAAGCTTTTGCGGATGCCCTTCAGTTGAAGGTAGTCGTTGACTGCAACCATTGCGATGACCTTCGCTGGCTTAATTCGCTTACTTGGGTTACTTGGGTTACTTGGGTTACTTGGGTTACTCGGGTTACTTGGGTTTGGGCTCGCTCTTGGCGTCGTAGCGTTTAGACCATTCGGCCAGCGTCGCAGCGCGGCCCGCAGCGGCCTTGTCGAAGTCGAGCTTGATCAAACGTGACTCGTAGTCGGCAGGGATGTTTGCCAGCTTGGGCGCCACGCCCGGCTGCGCTGTGATCGCGAAGTTCTTGCCGTAGAGGATCATCGCGTCCTTCGACGAAGCCCAGTCGGCGAGCTTCTTCGAAGCTTCAAGCTTTTTGGTGCCCTTGTAGATCGCGAAGCCCTCGAGGTCCCAACCGAGGCCTTCCTTCGGGAACACCAGGTCGATCGGTGCACCCTTGGTCTTGTTCATGTGTGCGCGGTATTCAAACGAGATGCCCGCCACGTATTCACCGGCCGAAGCCATGGTGCATGGCTTGGATCCCGAGTGCGTGTATTGGCCGATGTTCTCGTGCAGCGCGTCCATGAACTTCCAGCCGCCGCCCTTGCCGCCGTCGTCACCCCACATCTGCAACCACGACACGACGTCGAGGTAACCGGTGCCTGAAGAGGCGGGATTGGGCATCACGACCTGGCCCTTGTAGATTGGGTTGGTCAGGTCTTTCCAGGTCGTCGGGATCGGCAGGTTCTTCTTCTTGGCCTCGACGGTGTTGAAGCAGACCACTGCACCGAACACGTCCATGCCCCACCAAGCCGGTGGCGATGCCTTGTCCCGGTACTGCGACATGATCGCGTCGAGGTTCAACGGCGCATAGGGCTCGAGCATGCCGTCGCGCTTGAACAGCGCCAGGCTGGTGGCTGCCACACCCCAGATGGCGTCGGCTTGCGGGTTGGCTTTTTCGGCAAGCAGCTTGGCGGTGATGACGCCGGTCGAATCGCGCACCCACTTGATTTCAATGTTGGGCTCGACCTTGTTGAATGCTTCCTGGTAGGCCTTCAGCTGGTCGGTTTCGAGCGCGGTGTAAACGGTCAGCTGGGTTTTCTGCGCCCATGCGCCGGCGGCACACACCAGACCGAGCAGGCCAACAATCAGGGACTTTGCGAACTTCATTTAAGGGGCTCCTGGATCTAAAGAAAATCGAAGATGGACTCTGCCGGACCGACACGACATATTCGTGACACGAAGGCAAAGCAAAATCGGGGCCCGATCGAAAACTTAGTTTATTGTCTTTTGTAAATTGTAGACAATCTCGAATGACTGACCTACGATCGATCATGGTTAAAAAGATATCCAGCAGTCCCGCCATCGCACAGCTTCAGGGCAATTCGCTCGCGAATCTGGTGCAGGTCGAGATCGAACGCATGATTCTGGATGGCGAGTTGTCGTCGGGTTCCAAGCTGACGGAAGCCACGCTGGCAGAGCAACTCGGCGTATCGCGCGGCCCGGTGCGCGAAGCTTTTCGCATGCTCGAGGAAGCTGGATTGGTTCGCACCGAAAAGAACCGCGGCGTGTTCGTGCGCGATGTGCCGATCGAAGAAGCGCTGGAGATCTTCGAATTGCGCGCCGTCTTGGATCTTCATGTGGGACGCAAACTTGCGGAAGGGATCAGCACCGCAGAAGTCCGCGAGTTGCGCCAGCTGACCGACGCCATGGACCAGGCCGTGAAGGCCGACAACGCGCACGACTACCACCGCTTCAACCTGAAGTTCCATGACCGCTTGCTCGAACTCGCCGGCAATACGAAGCTCACGTCGACGTACCGCAAGCTGGTCAACGAACTCTCGCTGTTCCGGCGCCAGAACCTCACCAACGAATCGATGACGGTCTACTCGCGGGAGCATCGTTTGATCGTTAAGACCATCGCAGCGGGCGAGCCTGAGGCAGCCGGCCAGGCGATGTACCAGCATGTGATGAACAGCCGCGAACGCACCCTGCGCAACTACGAGGCCAAGCAGGCAGACGCATTGAAGGCTGCGGTCCTGACCGCTGGCAATGCGGTTAAATCGAACGCCACCGTGGAGGCCTGACCGATGGCACTGACACTGCAAGACATCGACACGCTCTTTGCTCGCCACGGCGCCGCGCAATACAGCGGCGAGCCGGTCACGCAGCTCGAACATGCACTTCAAAGCGCCTACCTCGCAGAACAGGCCGGTGCCGACGACGAACTGGTGACGGCTGCCTTGCTGCACGACCTCGGCCACCTGCTCAACGACCAGGGCGAGACGCCGAGCCTGCGCGGCGTCGACGATGTGCACCAGTACTTCGCCCTTCCCTTTCTTCGCGGCGTGTTCGGCGAGCGCGTGCTGTGCGCGATCAAGTGGCACGTCGATGCAAAGCGCTACCTGTGTGCGACGCGACCCGACTATTGGGCCAGCCTGTCGGCCGACTCCAAGCGCAGCCTCACGTTGCAAGGCGGCGTCTTTTCAGCCGAGCAGGCGGCGCAGTTCATCGCGCAAGAGAACGCGCCCGAGGCGGTGCAATTGCGACTGTGGGACGACCAGGCCAAATCAGCCGACCTGGTCACACCAACGCTGGCGCACTACCTCGCGCGCGCCCGCCGCTGCATGGTTCATTGAACACCGTCGCACCGGTGGTGCTCGCTGCAGGACTGACCGCGCCGATCGTGCTCGCCGTGCTGTTCGGCGCGCTGCTGCACGCCAGTTGGAACGCGCTCATCAAGTCGGGTCGCGACAAGCAGCTCGACACGGCGCTTATCCACAGTCTCGGCTTTTTCCTGGCTTTGCCGCTGCTGCTCTACATCGGATTGCCGAGCGCGACGTCATGGCCTTACATCGCCACGTCGACGGCCATCCATCTCGGCTATTACATCGCGCTGGCCGGTGCTTACCGGCATGGCGATCTCGGCCTCACCTATCCCGTGATGCGTGGCAGCGCGCCTCTGCTGGTCGCCCTCGGCAGCTTCACCTTCATCGGCGAGCGGCTGTCGCTGGTAGCGTGGATCGGTATCGCTGTCGTTTGCGCCGGCGTGCTCACGCTCGGGTTGTCAAGGTCGGCGCTGCACGTCGGCGACGAGTCGCAGCGACGTAAGGCGCTGACCTTTGCGCTCTGCAACGCCGCCATCATCGCGCTCTACACGGTGGTCGACGGCATCGGCGTGCGCGCGTCCGGCAATGCGCTGGCCTACGTCGCAGCGCTGTTCCTGTTCGACGGCATTCCGTACCTGCTGCTGGTCATGTGGCAGCGGCCCGCCGCGCAACGCGGTGCAGCACTGCGCTACATGGCGGGCCGCTGGAAGCTCGCTTCTGTCGGCACGCTGGCGTCGCTCGGCAGCTATGCGATCGCGCTGTGGGCCATGTCGCGTGCACCGGTGGCGCTGGTCGCCGCGCTGCGCGAAACCTCGGTGCTGTTCGCAGCCGTCATAGGGACGCTATTGCTGCGCGAGCCCTTCGGCTGGCAGCGCGCCATCGGCACCGTGGTCGTGGTGTGCGGAGTGATCGCGCTGCGCTTCGGCTGAAGCGCAGCGCGATCGTCGAGCGCCCGGTCAGTCCGACGCCGTGACAGCAGCAACAGGTGCTGCGACGCAATCCGCGTAGTAGCGCTTCTTGCCCGTTTCGTCGACCTTCGCCACCAAGCCGTGGATATCGGTTTCGAAACCCGGGCACTCGGTGTTGAACTCGCGCGCAAAACGCAGGTAGTCGACGATCTTCTTGTTGAAGACCTCCCCCGGAATGAGCAACGGGATGCCCGGTGGGTAGGGCGTGATCAGGCTCGTCGTGATGCGGCCCTCGAGGAAGTCGATCTCGACGCGCTCGGTCTTGCGGTGCGCGATGTGCGCGAAGGCATCGCTCGGCTTCATGGCAGGTGTCAAGTCGCTCAGATACATCTCGGTGGTGAGCTTGGCCACGTCGAAGCGCGCATAGAGCTTGTGTATGTGTTGGCACAACTCGCGCAGGCCGAGGCGCTCGTAGCCCGGATGACTCTGGCAGAACTCGGGAAGGATGCGCCACATCGGCTGATTGCGTGCGTAGTCGTCCTTGAACTGCTGCAGCGCCGTGAGCAGCGTGTTCCAGCGACCCTTGGTGATGCCGATGGTGAACATGATGAAGAAGCTGTAGAGCCCGGTCTTCTCGACGATGACGCCGTGCTCGGCCAGAAACTTGGTCACCACGCTGGCCGGGATGCCGGTGTCCGCGAAGTTGCCTTCGAGGTCGAGGCCGGGCGTGACGATGGTCGACTTGATCGGGTCGAGCATGTTGAAGCCATCGGCCAAATCGCCGAATCCGTGCCAGTTACGCGGTGACTTCTTGGTCTTGCGCTTGGCCTCTTTCTCGCCCTTCATGATCCAGTCTTCCGCGCGACCGATGCCTTCGTCGACGAGCTTCTCCGGTCCCCACACCTTGAACCACCAGTCGTCCTTGCCGAACTCCTCTTCGACCTTGCGCATGGCACGGCGGAAATCGAGCGCCTCCAGGATGCTTTCTTCGACCAGCGCGGTGCCGCCGGGCGGCTCCATCATGGCGGCAGCCACGTCGCAGCTGGCGATGATCGCGTACTGCGGGCTGGTCGACGAGTGCATCAGGTAAGCCTCGTTGAAGAGGTCACGATCGAGCGCGCGGTTCTGCGAATCCTGCACCAGCACATGGCTGGCCTGGCTGATCCCGGCCAGCAGCTTGTGGGTCGATTGCGTCGCGAACACCAGCGAATCTTTGGGCCGGACGCGGCGCTTGCCCATGGCGTGGTAGGCGCCATAGAACGGATGGAACGCCGCATGCGGCAACCAGGCCTCGTCGAAATGCAGCGTATCGACATAGCCGTCGAGCATGTTCTTGATGGTCTCGGTGTTGTAGATCACGCCGTCGTAGGTCGACTGCGTGAGCGTCATCACGCGCGGCTTCACGGTCTCGGGGTCGCGGTCTTTCAACAGCGGGTTCGCCTTGATCTTGGCCTTGATCGCGCTCTTCTCGAACTCGCTCTTGGGTATCGGTCCGATGATGCCGAAGTGGTTGCGCGTGGGCTTCATGAAGACGGGGATGGCGCCCGTCATGATGATCGCGTGCAGGATGGATTTATGGCAGTTGCGGTCGACCACCACCACGTCGTCGGGCGCCACCGTGTGGTGCCACACCATCTTGTTGCTGGTGCTGGTGCCGTTGGTCACGAAGAAGCAATGGTCGGCGTTGAAGATGCGCGCCGCATTGCGTTCGCTGGCCGCCACCGGGCCGGTGTGGTCGAGCAACTGCCCCAACTCTTCGACCGCGTTGCACACGTCGGCACGCAACATGTTCTCGCCGAAAAACTGATGGAACATGCGCCCCACCGGGCTCTTCAAGAACGCCACGCCACCCGAATGGCCCGGGCAATGCCAAGAGTACGAGCCGTCTTCGGCGTAGTCGATCAGCGCCTTGAAGAACGGCGGCTGCACGCCCTCCAGATAGCTTTTGGCTTCGCGGATGATGTGGCGCGCCACGAACTCCGGTGTGTCTTCGAACATGTGGATGAAGCCGTGCAACTCGCGCAGGATGTCGTTGGGGATGTGACGCGCCGTCTTGGTTTCGCCGTAGATGTAGATCGGCACGTCGGCGTTCTTGCGCCGCACCTCTCCGATGAAGGTGCGCAGATTGAGCACCGCAGGATCGAGGTCGGGGCCAACGGTGAACTCCTCGTCATCGATCGACAGGATGAACGCGCTGGCGCGGCTTTGCTGCTGCGCGAACTGGCTCAGGTCGCCGTAGCTCGTCACGCCCAGCACCTCGAAGCCCTCGCCGACGATCGCCTCCGCCAATGCGCGAATGCCAAGGCCCGAGGTGTTCTCGGCGCGGTAGTCCTCGTCGATGATGACGATCGGAAAACGAAATTTCATGTGCGGGGTCCGGCAGGCAAAAGAGCCGCGAAGTGTAAGGAATTCGCGTGACGGCTGCCGGACCATCTATCAGACAATGGGGGCCAACAACAACGAAGAGGCTTCAATGGCGAACTCATCGGTCTGGTGGCTCATTGCAGGCGCAGCCATCGTGCTCGAGTTGCTGTCGGGCACCGTCTACCTTTTGCTGCTGAGCGCGGGCTTCGCTTCGGCTGCCATCGCGGCGCATCTGGGCTTCGGTCTGACCACCCAAATCATCGTCGCTGCAATCGTCGGCGTAGGCGCCGTCCTTACCTGGCATCTGATTCGACGTGGTCGCCCTGCCCCGCTCGACAGTGCATCGAACCCCGACGTGAACATGGACATCGGAGAAAAGGTGCAGGTCGATGCGTGGAACTCCGACGGCACGGCGACGGTCCGCTACCGAGGCGCGCAATGGACCGTGGTGCCGCGCCCCGGCCACACGCCAGCGCCAGGAGAGCACCGCGTGACCGAAGTCATCGGCAGCCGGCTGGTCGTCGACAAGATCTAAAGAACATAAACCCAAGGAGATAGCAGATGGATTACGCAGTCCCCCTCGTCATATTGATCATCGCAGTGATCTTCATCAGCCAGTCCGTGAAATTCGTGCCGCAGCAAAACGCCTGGGTGCGAGAGCGCCTCGGCAAGTACCACAGCACGATGACGCCTGGCGCCAACTTCCTTATTCCGTTCATCGACAAGGTCGCCTACAAGCACAGCCTGAAAGAAATCCCGCTCGACGTACCGAGCCAGATCTGCATCACGCGCGACAACACGCAGCTGCAGGTCGACGGCATCCTGTACTTCCAGGTGACCGACCCGATGCGCGCGAGCTACGGTTCTTCGAACTACATCATGGCGGTGACGCAGCTGGCGCAAACATCGTTGCGTAGCGTGATCGGCAAACTGGAGCTCGACAAGACATTCGAGGAGCGCGACATCATCAACGCGCAAGTGGTGCAAGCCATCGACGAGGCCGCGCTCAACTGGGGCGTGAAGGTGCTGCGCTACGAGATCAAAGACCTGACGCCTCCAAAGGAAATTTTGCTGGCCATGCAGGCGCAGATCACCGCCGAGCGCGGCAAGCGCGCGCTCATCGCTGCCTCAGAAGGTCGTCGACAAGAGCAGATCAACATCGCGACCGGCGAGCGCGAGGCTTTTATCGCGCGCTCCGAAGGCGAGAAGCAGGCGCAGATCAATAACGCCCAGGGCGAGGCGGCTGCCATCACCGCAGTCGCTGATGCAACGGCTTTTGCCATCGAGCGTGTCGCCGCTGCGATCCGCCAGCCGGGCGGTGAACAAGCTGTGCAGCTGAAGGTGGCCGAGCGCGCGATCGATGCCTACAGCAAGGTGGCAGCCGATTCGAAGACCACGCTGATCGTGCCCAGCAACATGACCGAGACCTCGGCCCTCATCGCATCGGCTATGCGAATGGTGCAAGCCGCAAAAACCAGTCCCGGAGCCGGTTAGAATCGTGGCCTGCTGGAGCGGTGGATGAGCGGTTTAAGTCGCACGCCTGGAAAGCGTGTGAGGGTTAATACCCTCCGCGGGTTCGAATCCCGCCTGCTCCGCCAGAAAGATAGTATTTACGGGCCCTCTGGGCCCGTTTTGCTTTTCTACCCCCCTTGTTACCCTCCTCTTGAACGAGTGCGTCCATGCATATAAGTAGCGACCAACGCGACCTCTTGATTGCCGTCCTGCTTGCACGCCGCGCGGGTTTGTCCAGTGGAAGCGCGCCGCAGACGAAAGAGGAGATCGAAGCCGACCATGTGCTCATCACTTCAATGCTCGACGAACTGGAGTCGCCAAGCGGCAAGCTAGAGTGGCCCTGACGCGCACGGTTTTAATTTCGAACGAAACTCGATTGGACAAAACGAAAAGGCCCGCACGCGGCGGGCTTGACCGGCTTGGATGAGCCGGCACCTGATTGTCATGATCAGGGCAGAGGTCGCGGCCTGGTTAGAACAGGCTCAGTTGACCAGGCATGCCGCGGCAGTGCTCACAGACGTTCTCAAGTCGGCCGAGCCGAAATCGAACGTATGGGCGCACGTGCACGCTGCGGGGGTACATGCAAATAGGCATGGTGTTATCCCTCGGGTGGTGTGTGACATCCCCGACGGCGTTGCACCCGCTCCCCCGCAGCTATTACACTGCGGCTGTCCCTCAGAAAGACATGGTTGCAGACACTTGTCGTCGGACCTGACGCAGGCCCCTAGCTCATACCTAGGGGCCTTTGTCGTTTTCCAGAGCGCTCATAGCGACTCGTCCTCCTTCTCAGCAGGTGCTGCCGTTTGCATCTCGGCGGTCTGTTTCTTCCAATGGCCGATGTACGCGGTAAGCATGGTCTGAAACAGTTCCCAGTCTGCGTCGACAAAATCTTTAGGGATCGAAACCGACACCTTGCGGCCGATCGGAATAGGGATATCGAACACGTGAACGTCAGCAACCGGTGGGGGCAGGCGTGGCGCCTCAGCGGCTGCCTGCAGTGATGCTGTCAGCTTGGGAAAGCTGAGTGTGGTTTTCTTCGGGGCGCCACCAACTAGGCGGATCGACACATTCGGCGCGCGGATGTTTGGCGAGACCTTGATGCCCGCTTGTTTAGCCCCTGCAAGGAAAAACATGATGGCGCGGGCGAGCGTGCTGCCATTAATGCCTTGGGCTCGAAACTGCTCGAGCACCTGCTGGCTTGTAGCGCGCTCAATGTTGAAATTTTCAGCAGCGAACAAGTAGGGGTAGGCGCTTTTGAGGGCGGCCTCAAGCAAGGGGACTCGCGACTCGTCTTCGGCGGGGACGTATTCCCTGTAGAGCGTCGTCGGCGCGCCCCTCTCGGTGACGAAGCCGAGATATTTCAAGGCCGCAAGGAGTTCCCCAGCGGTCGATCCGGCGAAGTTGGACATCAGCGAGCGGTCGACCACATCGGTGATGTGCCCGTCATCCCGGCGAGCTTCCATGAACGAGTTGAATGACTTAAATGAGCCATAGGCTGGCGTAAGTTTTGGCTTTTCTGAGACGGTTGACATGTGGCGCGCCTTATCGCCGGTACACGGACCTGCGGCAGTTGCGAGTCTAGCCGCAATCTGCACAAGTACGCAACATTCAGCGGCAACTTCGTTGTTCGTGAGCGCGCCTGTTTTCCCGTCAGACGTTCTCTGATTGATGTGCACAATCAAAAAATCGTCCAATATTCTTTCGATATCAAAAATTCCCTCCTGATATCAACAGGTTAGGTAACTCGAAACCGAAGGTCGTCTCTGTTAATTGCGTGGATACAGAATCAATCCTGATTAGGTATTTCGAAATCAGCGGGCTTGGACGACTTGGGTAATACCGTATTCGGTAGAGATATCGACAGGCACTGGCACCATGTGGTGCCCGAAAACGAACTCGCCAACCAGCGGGCGGCTCGCATCCTTGAAGCGCCACGCCAGCCCATCGGGCTCGGTCACCGTCAGGTACGCGCCGATGTTGGCTTCGCAGCCCTTGACCTCGCCAACGACGATGCAGATGTCGCCTGATTTGATTGCCATGGTGTGCTCCGGAAAAAGTGGTTTAAGAGCACGCAGTTTCTGCGTCGACACGCACTGAACAGGCAGTACCCGACTCGCGTGAGGTTACGTTTCTGCGCAAGGTTTTGCGCATCTGCGCAAGGCGATGTCCAGCGCTCAGCGACGATCGCTTGCGCGTTTGCGCAAGGCGGTCGCGAAACTATTCTTCTTGACTATCGACGTGCCGGCGGCAAGCTATCTGGTCGCCGCCCACTCAGGCAGCTTATTAGCTTTCGCACTGGCTGAAGCGCGTCGTGCTCGCCGATCGCTGCGGCGGGCATCTTTGATGCCGTCTCGCACGCCCCACCGAATCACGAGATACAGGACGTAGAGGCCGATCAACGTGCCGATGACAGATAGCACCATGCCTGTGAAAAATATCTTCGTCATCTCGATCTGGAAATCGTGCACGCTCATGGCCTACCTTTCAGCACCGCTGATTAGACTAAGCGAGATTTTGAGCCAACGTGGCTCTCATTGCGCAGTCCCTGCTCCGGCTTCAAGCTGGCGAAATATCCCAGTGAGTGCATCGCGGTCGCCACCACTCGCGAGATTGGCGGCCGTCTGCCTGCCGCCGATGTTGATAGTCAACGTCTTGTTGTCCGATGGGCCGGCCTTCTGCGCATCCGCTCGTCGCTTGTCACCGGCTGCAGCGCGTCGCGCTTGATCGAGTGCGTTAGTCGTCGCAGCAAGCATGCCCTGCGTGTCGCGGATGGCCTCCGGTGACACCGAGCCCGCGGTGCCTGCGCTGGCGGCGCTGATGAACTGTGCCGCGTCGCGCGCTTGCTTGTGCGCCTCTTCGAGCATGGGATGTCGGCGGCCGTGTACTTGGTCTTGCCAACGCCGTTGGCTACCGCCTTCGCCTTGTCGAGCGGTACGGTGTTCGTGAACGTGCCCACCGGCGCGCCGCTGTTGCGCGTTCGCTCGACGCCGAAGCTATCGAGGAACGTGCTGCCGCTGCGGTCGCTCGGTCCGTCGGGTCGATCGTTGCCAGACTCGCCACGCTTGCCGCTGTACTTCGGCCCGTTCGAATCGCCCGGCGATGACACGTTGCCGTTGTAGTTGTTGCCATCGAGGCCAGGCTGCGGCTTCACGTTGCGAAGCGAATCGAGCAGCTTGTCGACGCCGTCTTTGCCAACACCCATCGATGTAGCGATCGAAGTGCCCGTGGCTTGCCCGATGATCTGCATACGCAGCATCTCGCGTTGGACTGCGATCTCCGATGTCTCCACGCCGTGGTTTGCTTCGGTGGCTGCCTGCGAATAGGATTGGAACGCCTTGACCTTGTCGGCCAGGCTGGTCGTCGTGCTGTTGCGGATCAGATCCCACGATGCCGCGAAGCGCGTTGCGGTGGCCTGCATCTCTTCAGGTCATTCCAAAAACCTGCTGAAAGCCCCGTTCGCGGGGCTTTTTTGCGTCTGGGCTTTGAGGAGCCTAGTGGTACTGCGCCATGAAATTTGCCAACGCGCGCAGCTGGTCGTCCGCCAGCGGGTATACGACATCGGCCATTGCGGCCACGCCGCCGCCGGTTCGCTTACCGGCCTTGAAGTCGCGCAACGCCTTGAGCAAATAGTCTTCGCGCTGGTTGGCCGTTCGCGGCGTTGCCTGGGTGCCCGAATAGTCGTCCTTGTGGCACGAGGCACAGCGGTTTTGTTGCGCCAGTTTGAGGCCGACCGAGTACATCGACTGATCGCCGGAAGCTGTGGCGCGCGGCGGTGGCGCCATAGCGGCAAAGTGCTTGGACAGCACCCGGATGTCATCGTCGCTCAGACTCGCCGCCAGTGGCTGCATCACCGCGGACTTGCGTGTGCCCGTCCTGAAGTAAACCAGTTGCCACTGGAGAAAACTTTCCGGTTGACCTGCCAGCGACGGCGTCTCCGGCATCTGCGAAATGCCGACGGTGCCATGGCACGCGATGCATGTTTCTGCCTTGGCCGACGCAGCGGGCAAGTCGGCAGCGTGAGCCGCGCCGCTCAACGCGACTGACGTTGCCAACGCGGCGAACGCGGCCAACGCCACTGTTCCGAACCCTGCCCTCATGCGCGCGGCCCACAGCCGCACCGGTGCCATCACACCCATCGCTTTACTCCAGCCATTGAGCGCGCCTCTCGTTATTTGCCGTAGCTGATGCGATACACCGCACCCGCCCAGTCGTCAGCGACGAGCAGCGATCCATCGGCCGCCACCACCACGTCCGCCGGCCGACCGCTGTAAGCCTGATCACCCGTGATCCAGCCGGTTGCGAACGTCTGCTGCTTGATCTTCTTCCCCTGCGCATCGGTCGTGACGCGGACGATCTCGCCGCCCCTGTACTTGTGACGGTTCCATGAGCCGTGGTTGGCAATGAAGATGTTGTTGGCGTACTCGGCCGGGAATTGCTTGCCGGTGTAGAACTTCATCCCCAGTGGCGCCACGTGCGCGCCGAGCTTCAAGGCCGGTGGCGTGAATTCGGAGCACTTGTGGCCCATCGCGTATTTGGGGTCGGGCATGTCGCCCTGGTGGCAATACGGATAGCCGTAGTGCGCGCCGATTTTCGCCACATGGTTGAGCTTGTCGCTGGGCATGTCGTCGCTGACCCAGTCACGCGCATTCTCGGTAAACCAGTAGTCGCCGGTGCGCGGATCGATGTCGCCGCCCACGCTGTTGCGCACGCCGATGGCGACCATCTCCGCCTCGCCGGTTGCCGGATTGATGCGCCGCACTTGCGACAGGCTCGTTGGTGGCAAGCACACGTTGCACGGCGGGCCAAAGGGCACGTAGAGCCAGCCCTGTTTGTCGAAGGTCAGGTACTTCCAGCCGTGGGCCGCATAGGCCGGCATGTCGTTGTAGACGACCTTGCCTTCGGGCATCTTGTCCAAGTTGGCTTCGGCGTTCTCGTACTTCAGGATCCTGTCGATATCGACCACGTACAGCGAGCCATCGCGAAACGCGACGCCCGTCGGCATCTTCAGCCCGGTGATGATCGGCTTCACGGTCTTGCCGTTGTCTGTAATCGCATACACGGTGCCTACGCCGAACGATCCGACAAAGAGCGTGCCCTTGTCGCCCCACGCCATCTGGCGCGCGCTGTTGACGCCGGCCGCATACACACTGATCTTGAAACCCTTGGGAAGCTTGATGGCCTTGAGGTTCTTTTCGAGGTCGGCCATCGATGCCGGCAAGGCTGGACCGGATGGCGGCGCCAGACCTTTCTGGGATTCGGTTTCGTCACCGAGAAACCAGTCCGCGGGCGGATGTTCCCAGAAGTCTTTTTTGGTGGAGTCGTAGCTCTTGACTGCCTGAGCCTGGGCTTGGGTAGCCGGCAGCATGAAGAGCGCGGCGCACACGCTCGCCACACTGGCCATGGCACCCAGACCGAGCGGCCGAGCGATGGCACCTGTCACTGATTTGCGCATTTTTGTCTCCTGTTTGTTGTTTGAATGGCAGGTTGATAAAAACACGCCGCTCCTCCGAGCACATCTGTCGTTTTCCCTTACCGACAATGAGGTCGAAAGACCTCTTTTCTCTGGACAAAAAAAAGAGGCCCGAAGGCCCCTTTCTCGATTGCCGCGAAGGCTTAGCGAACGACAGCGATCTGTTCGCGCTTGCCGGCCTTGTACGTGTACAGGGTCAGCGCGCCGTTCTTGATGTCGCCCTTTTCGTCGAAGGCGATCGGGCCGGTCACGCCCTTGTAGTTGGTCTTGCCAACTTCAGGCAGGTACTTTTCCGGGTCCGACGAACCGGCGCGGACCATGGCGTCGGCCAGGATCTCGACGGCGTCGTATACGTACGGTGCATAGATCTGCACGTCGACGCCGTTCTTGGCCTTGAAGTCGGCCTTGAACTTTTCCAAAGGCGCCTTGAAGTCGCCGTCGACACCGCCGGCTTCGGCGCAAACCACCATGTCCTCACCAATCGCATCGCCGGCCAGCTTGGCCAGTTCGCCAGTGCACAGGCCGTCGCCGCCCATGAACTTGACGGTCATGCCGAGTTGCTTGACCTGCTTGAGCATCGGGCCAGCGACCGCGTCCATGCCGCCGAAGAACAACACGTCGGGCTTGGTGCCCTTGAGCTTGGTCAGGATGGCATTGAAGTCGGTCGACTTGTCGGTGGTGAACTCATGGCCGACGATGGTGCCGCCCGCCGCCTTGACCGACTTTTCGAACTCTTCAGCCACACCCTGGCCATAAGCAGTGCGGTCGTCGATCACGGCAATATTCTTGCCCTTGAGCGTTTCGACTGCGTACTTGCCCAGCGTGCCGCCGAGTTGCGTGTCGTCAGCCACCACGCGGAACGTGGTCTTGAAGCCTTGACGCGTGTACTTGGGGTTGGTTGCCGATGGCGAGATCTGCGGAATGCCAGCGTCGCTGTACAGCTTGGAAGCCGGGATGGTGGTGCCCGAATTCAGGTGACCAACGATGCCGTTGACCTTGGCGTCGACCAGCTTTTGCGCCACAGCGGTGCCTTGCTTAGGATCGCCAGCGTCGTCTTCTGCGAGCAGTTCGAACTTGGCAACCTTGTCGCCGATCTTCAGGTTGCGCGAGTTCAGGTCTTCGATGGCCATCTTGGCGCCGAACTCGTTGTCCTTGCCAAGGTGGGCGATCGGGCCACTGGTCGGGCCGACGTGACCGATCTTGACGATCAGTGCATCGGCAGGAGGCGCTGCAGCAGGTGCGGCGGCGGTAGTTGCCGCTGGCGCAGCAGCAGGAGCGGCAGCTTCTTCTTTTTTGCCGCAAGCCGCTAGCGTCAGCGCAGCCATTGCGACCGCAGTCACAGTCCATTTCAATTGCATGGGAAACCTCCAGAACATTGATGAAGAATTACGTAAAAACCGGTCTTTCGATCCGGGCGGGAAATCCGACAAATTTATTCAGCAAGTTTCGCGCCGCGGACCGGGGACGCCCCTGCGCCAGCCGACCCGGCGCGCAGTTTAGCCGACGGATTGTGGGCTGAAGGCTGGCACAGACCCTGTGTTGTCGGAAAGCTCTTTCGACAGCGCCTCGACCACCAGCGAACGCAAGACGCCTTCAATTTCGCTGCGCAAGCGCGGCACCATCGCATCGAGCTGTTGCTGAACTGCAGCTGACACCGCGTCGCTCAAACGCTCCTCCAATGACAGGTCGATACGCTGCAGCACGCGGTGCATCAATTGCTCTTCGAGGCCGAACGCATCGGCGTCCGACAAGGCATTGACATCGATGGCGATCCGGTTTTCCGGCGGCGGGCTGGAGGCTGCGTCCAAAGCGATGGGCGCAGGCGGCTCGGCTACGTACGCCTCATCCGCTGTCTGCGCCACGTCCGCGGCGATACCGACCATCGCCGTTGCAATCGCGGCCTGGCGTGCCTCCGCCGACGGCGTGTGCTGCGCCTCTTCTTCGGACATCAGGGGAAGCGGAAGCGGCGATGGCAACGCGTGCGGCTCATCCGGCATGTCGAGCACCGTGGTCAACGTCGGCACGAAGCGCGGCGGCGTGCGCTGGTTGCTGGCCATCAGGCAGTTGCCTCCCCGAAGTCGTGCCGCTTGATTGAATATCCGCGGTCGGCATAGTGCCGCCAGCGCGCACGTGCCAGTTGCCGGTCTTGTGCATCGCTGCTGACGATGTCGATCAGTCGATCGAAACGCTCGAATCCAATCGGCAATGCGTTGCCCAGATTGACCAGCACCTGCCGATGGGGCGGCGTCCCCATGTCGGCGCCCATGAGCACCACGGGCGAGCGCGCCACCACGTGCGGTGCACTGTCTGCCCGGCAATGCGGCACGAAGTCGACTGCCGAAAAGTCCCATAGCGCAGCATCGATCGCATCGAGCGTTGCGGCATCCGCCACCACCACAAGCCTCGCATCGTGCTTGCCGACGGCCTTGCGCAACAGCCGGCAGGCGTGGTGCACCTTGTTCGGCGCGTTGAAATGAAAGTCGATTTCGGTCACGCGGCGATCGTTTGACAGATCGGAAGAATCAAGCGCCAGGACGCGCTTTGCGGCCGGCCTTGCGCGGCGCCACAGCCGGCGTGGCTGCGATCGACATGCCGACACGACTGACCAGGTAAGACACCAGCAAGCCGACCGGCCGACCGGTCGATCCTTTGGCGGCGCCGCTCTTCCATGCACTTCCGGCAATGTCCAGATGGGCCCATGGAAACCCGTCGACGAAGCGCTGCAAAAACTTGGCCGCCGTCACCGCACCGCCGGCGCGGCCCGCGATATTGGCGACGTCTGCGAAATGGGTCTTCAGGCCCTCGGCATATTCTTCATCGAGCGGCATGCGCCAGCAGCGGTCGAGCGATTGCTCGCCGGCGGTTTCAAGCGCCTTCGCCAACACGTCGTCCGGAGAAAACAAGCCGCTGCGCACGCCACCCAATGCGACAACGCAAGCGCCGGTGAGCGTCGCGATGTCGATGACCGCCGCCGGCTTGAAGCGCTTCGCATAGGTCAGCGCGTCGCACAGGATCAGGCGCCCTTCTGCATCGGTGTTCAGCACTTCGATGGTCTGGCCGCTCATGCTCGTGACGACATCGCCCGGCTTCAGCGCCTTGCCGTCGTTCATGTTTTCGCACGAGGGGATCAGCCCGACCACGTTGATGGCCGGCTTGAGTTCGCCCAGTGTGCGGAACACGCCGAGCACGCTCGCCGCGCCGCACATGTCGAACTTCATCTCGTCCATTTCGGCAGCCGGCTTGAGCGAGACGCCGCCGGTGTCGAAGGTGATGCCTTTGCCGACGAGCACGACGGGCGCTTCGTCTTTGGCGCCGCCGCTGTACTGCAGCACGATGAAGCGCAGCGGCTCCGACGAGCCCTGCGCCACCGCTGCAAAAGAGCCCATGCCGAGTTTGGCGACCTCTTTCGGGCCGAGCACCTCGCACTTGATGCGCGGCAGATCGGCCAGCTCTTTGGCGGCGTCTGCCAACATCGTCGGGGTGCAATAGTTGGCCGGGCGGTTGCCCCACTCCTTGGCCAGTTCGATGCCCGAGATTGTCGCGTTCGCTTCGGCAAATGCGCCGGCCAGCGACGCGGCGTCCGGCACGCCAAGCGTCACATGCCGCAGCGTGCGCGGCTCGGGCTTCGACTTGGTGGTCGTGTAGACGTAGCTGGCATCGGCGGCGGCGAGCATCGCGCTGTGCAGCGCGCCGGCCTCTGGCGCTTTCGCGAAGACCATGGCCAGGCGTTTGGTGCCGACGCCTTTCGCAGCGTTGATTGCGGCGATCACCGCGCTGCGCACCTGCGCCGGCTGACCGTTGCCAATCGACGCAAGGACGACGCGCGGCGCGGCAATGCCGACCGGGTGATACAGGCTCAGCAGCTTGCCGGCCTTGTCAGGGAAGTCGCCGGCGAGTCGCGCGGCGGCAGCGATGACCGACAAAGCATCGTTGTCCGCGACGGCACCCTCGGGCACGAGGAAGACAAGCGCGTCGGCTTTTTCGGATGCAGCCAGGCTGCTGGTGAGGGTCTTGAGTTGGAAGTCCATAATCCTTTTTTTCCCTCGACGATGTTATTCCATTCCTCCCTACGTAGAGAGTTGTCTCGCAGCTTCGGCGCGACACTCGTCGTGCTGGTCACCATCGTGATGACCATGATGCTGATCCGTACGCTCGGGTTGGCCGCCAAAGGCAGTGTCAACCCATCCGAGGTGTTCCTCGTGATGAGTTACACGGTGCTCGGGTACCTGCCGACCATCCTTAGCCTGAGCCTTTTCGTCTCGATCGTCGGCACCTTGTCGCGCATGTACCGTGACAGCGAAATGGTGATCTGGTTTTCCAGCGGCCGGGGGCTGGCGGACTTCGTGAAGCCGATCTTCAGCTTCGCCTGGCCGGTGCTGTTGCTCATCCTGGCGCTTGCGCTCGTCGGCTGGCCCTGGGCCAATTCGCAGACACAGGGGATGCGCGCCCAGTACGAGCGCCGCAGCGATATAGAGCGGGTATCGCCCGGCGAGTTCGTCGAATCGGCGGGCCGCATGCGGGTCTTCTTCATCGACAAGGACACACCCAATGCCGACACCGCATCGAACGTGTTCATTTCATCGATCGAGCGCAGCCGGCAGATCGTCACGTCGGCGCGAAGCGGCCATATGGAAGACATCGACAAGGCGCGCTATCTGATGCTGGAAAATGGCCAGCGCGTCGAACGCCCGCTCGACAATTCGGGCCTGAAGATCAGCGAGTTCAAGACCTATGGCGCCCGAACCGGCGTCAACACCTCCGACTCGGCCGATGACGCTCCCGCGCGTTCGCGTCCCACCCTCATGTTGTTGGCGCGACCCACGCCGGAAAACATGGGTGAACTCGGCTGGCGCATCGGCATGCTGCTGGCTGGCATCAACTTCGTGCTGCTGGCTTTGACGCTTTCAAGCGTGAATCCGCGAGTCGGCCGCAGCGGCAACCTGCTCTTCGCGCTGTTCGCATTCGTCGTCTATTACAACCTCATCAATCTTGGCCAGGGCTGGGTGACGTCGGGGCGTTACAGCTTCGTCGGCTTCATGGTGGCGCTGCACGGCGGCGTGCTGGCGATCAGCCTGACTTGGCTGTCAGCGCGCCATCAGAGCTGGAGCCTGCGACGGCTGTTCCAACCTACACCTGCGCGCTCGCATTCGTCTGCGTCATCGTCCACGTGAAAACAATTCGTCGCCTGATCTACGCCGAAGTGCTGAAGGCGGTTGCTTTCGTCACCCTCGGCTTCTTGAGCCTGTTCTTTTTCTTCGACTTCGTCGACGAGCTTTCCGGAATCGGTAAAACGGGCCTGGGATACGGCCTGCCGCAGGCGCTTCTTTTCGTCACTTTGCAAATCCCGGGACATCTGTACGAGCTGCTGCCCATCGCGGTATTGATCGGCACGATTTTCGTCATGGCGCGGCTCGCGCAAAGCTCCGAATACACGATCCTCCGCACCAGCGGACTGGGCCCCTGGCGCGCCTTGCGCACGTTGCTTGTGCTGGGCCTTGGATTCGTCGTGCTTACCTTTGCCATCGGCGATTACGTCGCACCTTTCACGGGCAGCACGGCACAACTCCTGAAGGCACGCTATCAGGGTTACATAGCGACCGCCGGCATCACGGGTGCATGGCTGAAAGAACGGCGCGACGACAAGTCGTATGCCGTCAATGTCGCGTCGATTCGGCGCGATGGCACCTTGACCAACCCGCGCATTTTCGAGTTCGATGCCGATGGTTTCATCGCCAAACAAATATCTGCAGCCTCTGCGCGCGTCGTCGGCAACGAGTGGGTTCTCACCGGGGTCGAGCAGCAAGACTACAACACGCGAAACACCGTCGACAAGGGTCGAATCGGCATCGTGCAGATGCCTGAAATGCACTGGCCGACGACTCTCACCAACGAGATGGTGTCGGTCGCATTGCTCAAGCCAGAGCGCATGGCGACCATCGACCTCTTCGAGTACATCAGGCATCTCGATGCGAACGGGCAGACTGCGCAACGCTACGAAATAGAGTTCTGGCGCAAGGTGTTCTATCCACTCTCGTGTCTGGTGATGGTGGTGCTGGCGCTGCCCTTCGCATATCTGCACTTTCGGCAAGCCGGCATCACGAGCTACGTGTTCGGCGGCGTGATGATCGGGATCAGTTTCTTTATGTTGAACAACGTTTTCGGCTATCTCGGGAACCTGAGCAACTGGTGGCCGTGGATGACGGCAGCTGCGCCGGGTCTTATCTATTCCGTGATGTCGCTGGCAGCGTTCACATGGCTGGTATTGAGGCGTTAAGAATGACCGATGTCGTCATGGCTGGCATCGTGTTGTTCGCGCACGGCTCGAGAGACGCGCGGTGGCGCGCACCGGTCGAGGCGGTGGCGCGGCGTATCACCGAACTCTCGCCGGGTGCGCCGGTGGTTTGCGCCTACCTTGAACTGATGGCGCCCGACTTGCCTACAGCTGCCGCAGGGCTGCTCGCACAAGGCGCTCAGGCCGTGCGCATCGTTCCGCTTTTCTTGGGCATCGGCAAGCACGTTCGCGAGGACTTGCCAGGGCTGATCGATGGACTGCGCGCCGCGCATCCCGGCGTCACGTTTTCGTTGCAGACGGCGGTCGGCGAAGACATTCGAGTCGTCGAACTGCTGGCGCAAATCGCCCTGCACGGCTGACCCTGCGCGACGCTCCATAGATTGCAGAAGGCATAATAAATCCGACAATAAGACGGAATTTGTTATGAATCTCCACCAGTTCAAGTTCGTGCAGGAAGCCGTGCGGCGTAACCTGAACCTGACCGAGGCCGCGAAGGCGCTTCACACCTCGCAACCCGGCGTCTCCAAAGCCATCATCGAGCTCGAAGAGGAGCTCGGGGTCGAGATCTTTGCGCGACACGGCAAGCGGCTCAAGCGTGTGACCGAGCCGGGCCAGCATGTGCTGGCCAGCATCGAATTGATCATGCGCGAGGTCGGCAACCTGAAGCGCATCGGCGAGCAGTTCAGCGCCGAAGACAGCGGCACGCTGTCGATCGCCACCACCCACACCCAGGCGCGCTATGTGCTGCCGGTGCCGGTCGCCAAGCTGCGCGAGGCCTATCCGAAGGTGAACGTGAGCTTGCACCAGGGTTCGCCCGATCAGGTGGCGCGCATGGTCATCGACGAGATCGCCGAGATCGGCATCGCCACCGAATCGCTGTCTGACTACAGCGAACTCGTCACCCTGCCCTGCTACGAGTGGCAGCACGTGCTTGTGCTGCCAAAGGACCATCCGCTGGCAGCCAAGGAGCGCGTGTCGCTCGAAGATTTGGCGACAGAGCCGCTCATCACATACCACCCGTCGTTCACCGGCCGCACGCGCATCGACGCGGCCTTCGCGCAGAAGAAGCTGACCCCGCGCATCGCGCTCGAAGCCATCGACTCCGACGTCATCAAGACCTATGTGCGCCTGGGCCTGGGCGTCGGCATCGTCGCGGAGATGGCGGTGCGCGACGACACCAATGCCGATTTGGTGGTGAAGCCGATGGGCCACATCTTCGGCACCAACATCGCTCGGGTCGCATTCAAGCGCAGCGCCTACATGCGCAATTTCGTCTTCAAATTTGCCGAGTTGCTGAGCGACCGGCTCGACCGCAACCTCATCGCCAAGGCCCTGTCGGGCCATCATCAAGACTACGAACTATGAGCGCTGTTCTTCGCACACCTGAAGTCGGTACCAAGCTACCTCAGGTCGGCACAACGATCTTCACCGTGATGTCGGCATTGGCCGCTGAAAAGGGTGCGGTCAATCTGGGTCAGGGCTTTCCGGATTTCAATTGCGACCCAAAGCTGATCGCAGACGTGACGGCAGCCATGGCGGCCGGCCACAACCAGTACCCGCCCATGCCGGGCATCGCCACACTGCGCGAGGCGATCGCTGCCAAGGTCACGGCGCTTTACGGCCACAGCTACAACGCGGCGAGCGAGATCACCGTCACTGCCGGTGCCACGCAGGCCATCATCACCGCCGTGCTGGCTGTCGTACGACCGGGCGATGAGGTCATCGTGCTGGAGCCTTGCTACGACAGCTACGTGCCCAACATCGAGCTGGCCGGCGGTACGGTGGTGCGTGTGCCCCTCACCCCAGGCACGTTCCGGCCCGACTTCGAAAAGATTTCCGCCGCGATGACGCCGCGCACGCGCGCCATCATTGTCAACTCGCCGCACAACCCGAGCGCGACCGTCTGGACCGAATCCGAGATGCGCCAGCTCGAAGCGTTGCTGGCGCCGACCGAGGTGCTGCTCATCAGCGACGAGGTCTACGAGCACATGGTCTACGACGGTGCGCTGCATCAGAGTGCTGCCCGTTTTCCAGGCCTCGCGGCGCGCGCCTTCATCGTGAGCAGCTTTGGCAAGACCTATCACGTGACCGGCTGGAAGGTCGGCTACGTCGCGGCACCGGCCGTGCTCACGACCGAGTTCCGCAAGGTGCATCAGTTCAACGTGTTCACGGTCAACACGCCGATGCAGCACGCGCTGGCCAATTTCATGGGTGACGCGGCGCCCTACCTCGAGCTGCCGGCGTTCTATCAGCACAAACGCGACCTGTTTGCCGCGGGCCTTGCGAAGACTCGCTTCAAGTTGCTGCCGAGCGCCGGTACTTACTTCCAGTGCGTCGAAATCGGCGAGGTCAGCGACCTGGGCGAAGCGGAGTTCTGCCAATGGCTCACCAGCGAGATCGGCGTCGCGGCGATTCCGCTGTCGGCCTTCTATGGCGACGGATTCGACCAACGCGTGGTGCGCTTTTGCTTTGCCAAGAAAGACGAGACGCTCCAAACCGCGCTCGATCGGCTCGCTAGACTCTGACACGTTTCGTAGGCGTCCCCTGACTGCCAAAGGGGCTGCATTCCCTAGTCCAAAGCAGCCAGAGGAAACACGATAGGGGCTCTTTTTAATGCCCTCTGGAGAACCCCATGTCTGTCTCGCTCATCGTTCTGGTTATCGTCATCCTGCTTCTGGTTGGCGCCCTTCCCACCTGGGGTCATAGCCGGAACTGGGGCTATGGCCCGAGCGGTGGGCTGGGCCTGGTGCTGATCATCGTCATAGTGCTGTTGCTGATGGGCCGCATATGAAGGCGCCTCGCTAAGACACTGAAGCCCGCTCCGGCGGGCTTTTTTGTGCGCGCTCGATGCTGCTTTTCACGACTTGGCATCACGTATGCAGTTGCGTCCAGGCCTTGTCGAGCCTCTTGATGCTCACCGGCTGCGGCGTACGCAATTCCTGCGCGAAGAAGCTGACGCGCAACTCCTCGAGCAGCCATCGAAATTCGCTCATGCGCTCGTCCGTCACCCCTTTGCGCTCGGCGAAAAGGCGCCAGTAGCGCTGCTCCTGCGGCCTTAGCTCAGCCAACTTGGCGGCGTCGCGGGCCGGGTCGGCACGCAGCTTGTCGAGCCGCAAGGTGATGGCCTTCAGGTAGCGCGCGAAGTGCTGCAATTGCGGCCAGGGCGTGTCGGCAAGAAAGCGCTTGCCCATCAGCCGTTGCAATTGCTGCGCGGAGTCCGCCGTGGCGTCGGGCTGCACCTTGGTGTCCTTGATCTTGCGCACCGCCACCGCATAGTCGACGAGGACGATGCCCGTCAGTCGTGCCACTTCGTTGGCTATCAAGGTAAGGCGGCCGCGGCCCTCTTCGATGCGCCGCTTGAAGGCGAACTCGTCGGTCGGCAGCGGCTCCTGCAGGAACGCCCGATCGAGCGCGACTTCGATGATTTGCAACCGCAATTCGTCGGCAGTGCCAAGCGACATGTACGCGACCGCCATCTTCGGCAAATCCGGGATGTTCTTTTCGAGGTACTTGAGCGCGTCTTTCAGCTGCAGCGCCACAAGCCGACGCAAGCCAGCACGGTGCTTCGCCGCTGCCACTGCTGGTTCGTCGAAGACCTCGATGGTGACTGCGTCGCCGGCATCCAGCAACGCCGGAAAACCGATCAGCGATTGCGAGCCGCGCCGGACTTCCATCAACTCCGGCAGCTCGCCGAAAGTCCATGCCGTGTAGCGCTGTCCTGCAGGCAGCGATGGTGTGGGCGTCGCACTGCTTCGAGCGCCCGGCTCGGCCTTTCCCGTCGGCGTCTTGCCGGCACCGGCGCGCGCATCTGAAGCATCCGGCGCCGTCGTGACCTTCACATTAAGCCCGGCCAACGCCTGGAACGCACCACGCGCCTGAGCGCCCAACTCGGCCTTCAGTGCGCCGAGGTTGCGCCCCATGCCGAGTTGACGTCCATGCTCATCGACCACCCGCAGGTTCATGAACAGATGCGGCGGCAGCATGTCGAGCTTGAAGTCGGCGCGCATCACATCGATGCTGGTCATGTCGCGCACGCGCTTCAGCAGCACATCCGTCAGCGCGCCGGCACCGAACACCTCGGGCACCGACAACGCTTCGAGCAGCTTTTCCGCCGTCGCGGGCAGCGGCACCAGCCGCGAGCGCGGACGCTGCGGCAGGCTCTTCAGCAGCGCCTGTATCTTGTCCTTCAGCATGCCGGTGACCAGCCACTCGCAGCGCTCTTCGCTCACCTGGTTGAGCACGAAGAGCGGCACGCTGACGGTGAGTCCGTCTTTCGCATCGCCCGGCTCGTGAAGATACGTCGCAGCGCAGTCGACACCACCCAGCCGCACCGTCGGCGGGAACGACTGCGTCGTGATGCCGGCTGCGGTGTGCCGCATCAGCTCGTCGCGCGTCAGATACAAGAGGCGCGGCTGATCGTGCGAAGCGTGCCGGTACCAGTTTTCGAAAGTGATGCCGCTCGCCACGTCAGCCGGCAACTGCGCGTCGTAGTACGCGTAGATGAGTTCGTCGTCGACCAGCACGTCCTGCCGGCGCGCCTTGTGTTCCAGTCCTTCGACCTCGCGCACCAGCTTGCGGTTGGCGACCAGAAACGGAAACCGGCTCTCCCACTGCCCGCCGACCAGCGCTTCGCGAATGAAGATTTCGCGGGACGCCACCGGGTCGACTTTAGTGAAGTCGACGCGCCGACCGCTGTACACCACCAGGCCGTACAACGTCGCGCGTTCCAACGCGGACACCTGCGCGCCTTTCTTCTCCCAATGCGGATCGAGCAGCTGCTTTTTCAGCAGATGACTGCCGACTTCTTCCAGCCATTGCGGCTCGATGTTGGCGATGCCTCGACCGAAAAGTCGCGTGGTTTCGACCAGCTCCGCAGCAACGATCCAGCGGCCCGGCTTCTTGCGCAAGTGCGCGCCCGGATGCGGATAGAACTTGATGCCCCGCGCGCCCAGGTAGTCACCGGACTGTCCTGAACCCGCTGACGGATCTTCCATTTTCCAGCCGACATTGCCGAGCAGTCCGGCCAGCATCGACAGGTGCAATGCGTCGTAGCTGGCCGGCTGCGGGTTGAGCGGCCATTTGTGCTCGGTAACGACCGTCAGCAGTTGCGAATGTGTGTCGCGCCATTCGCGAACGCGCCGTATGTTGACGAAGTTCTGCCGCAGCAACTGCTCGTATTGGCGGTTGCTGAGCTTGTGGGTCGGAGCGACCTCCGCGGCACTCACCGCTGCCGGCGCGGCCATGCGCTGGGCGATCGACAGCACGGCGGCGCCGGGCCGCTTCGTCTCACTGCCGTGCATCTGCCGGCGCGTCATCGGTGCATTGCCGCCGCGCGCATCGCCGAGCCACTTCCACAGCGTCAGGTAGCCGCTGAACTCGCTCTTCTCGTCGTCGAACTTGGCGTGTGCCTGGTCGGCCTGCTGCTGCGCCTCCATGGGCCGGTCGCGCACGTCCTGCACGCTGAGGGCCGACGCAATGACCAGCACCTCTTCGAGCGCGCCACGTGACCGCGCTTCAAGAATCATTCGGCCGACGCGCGGGTCGAGCGGCAGGCGCGCCAACTCGGCACCGGTCGCGGTCAATTCGTTGTTGTCGTCGACCGCGCCCAGCTCGTTCAACAGCTGATAACCATCCGAAATCGCGCGCGGCGATGGCGCCTCCAGAAACGGAAACTCCGAGACGTCGCGCAGCCGCAGCGACTTCATCCGCAGGATCACGCCGGCCAGCGATGAGCGCAGGATTTCCGGGTCGGTGAAACGCGGCCGACCTTCGAAGTCTTTTTCGTCGTAGAGCCGGATGCAAATGCCGTCGGCGACACGGCCACAACGGCCGGCACGCTGGTTGGCCGCGGCCTGGCTGATCGGCTCGACCAGCAGCTGCTCGACCTTGCTGCGAAAGCTGTAGCGCTTGACGCGCGCCGTGCCGGTATCGATGACATAGCGCGTGCCTGGCACGGTGAGCGAGGTTTCGGCCACGTTGGTGGCCAGTACGATGCGCCGCCCGGTATGGCCGTCGAAGATGCGGTCCTGCTCGGCCGGCGAGAGACGCGCAAAGAGCGGCAGCACCTCGGCATTGCGCATCAGCGGGCTGTGGCTCAGATGCCCGCGCAGATAGTCCGCCGCCTCTCGGATCTCGCGTTCACCCGGCAAGAAGACCAGGATGTCGCCGACGTGGTGCGGATCGCGCCAGAGCTCGTCGACCCCATCGGCGATCGCGTTGTTGAGGTCGTACTCGCGCGACTCTTCGTACGGCCGGTAGCGCTGTTCGACCGGGAAGGTGCGACCCGAGACATAGATGATCGGCGCCGGCCCGTTGCGCGACGCAAAGTGCGTGGCAAAGCGGTCCGCGTCGATGGTGGCCGACGTCACGATGATCTTCAGGTCGGGCCGCCGCGGCAGGATCTCGCGCAAGTAGCCGAGCAAAAAGTCGATGTTCAACGACCGCTCGTGCGCCTCGTCGATGATGATCGTGTCGTAGGCCTTCAGTAACGGATCGGTCTGCGTCTCGGCCAGCAGGATGCCGTCGGTCATCAACTTGACCGAGGCGTCGCGGCTCAACCGGTCCTGAAACCGCACCTTGAAGCCGACCACGTCGCCGAGCGGTGTCTTAAGCTCTTCGGCGATGCGTTTGGCCACCGAGCTGGCTGCAATCCGTCGTGGCTGCGTGTGGCCGATGAGCTTGCCCTGCCCCGGCGGCTTGTTCAGCTTGCCGCGGCCGAGCAGCAAGGCGATCTTGGGCAGCTGCGTGGTCTTGCCCGAGCCGGTCTCTCCGCACACGATCACGACCTGGTTCGCCTCGATGGCAGCGGCAATTTCGTCGCGCCGGGCAGACACCGGCAGCGATTCGGGGAACTCGATCTTCAGTGGAGGCAACGACAAGGCGGGCAGTTCGGGGAAAATCGCCGATTATCTTGCGCCCGGCCAAATCGGCTTCTGCTTCGCACCGCCTACCCTTCAATGTCCACTGTCTTCAATTTCACCTTCGTGCCCTGGTTCCGTTCGGTGGCGCCCTACATCCATACGCATCGGGGCAAGACCTTCGTGGTGGCGCTGGCGGGCGAGGCGATCGCTGCGGGCAAGCTGCAGAACATCGCGCAAGACCTGGCGCTGATCCAGTCGATGGGCGTCAAGGTCGTGCTAGTGCACGGCTTTCGGCCGCAGGTCAACGAGCAGCTCCGCGCCAAGGGGCACGAAGCCAGGTATTCGCACGGCATGCGCATCACCGATGAGGTTGCGCTCGATTCGGCGCAGGAGGCCGCCGGCCAGCTGCGCTACGAGATCGAAGCCGCCTTCAGCCAGGGCCTGCCCAACACGCCGATGGCCGGGTCCACGGTGCGTGTGATCTCCGGCAACTTCATCACGGCCCGCCCCGTGGGCGTGGTCGACGGCGTCGACTTCAAGCATTCGGGGCTGGTGCGCAAGGTCGATGCGGTCGGTATCCGCCGCACGCTGGATTTCGGCGCGATGGTGCTGATGTCGCCCTTCGGTTTTTCGCCGACAGGTGAAGCTTTCAACCTGACGATGGAAGAGGTCGCGACCAGCGTGGCGATCTCGATCCAGGCCGACAAGCTCATCTTCTTGACCGAGGTTCCGGGCATTCGCATGGACAGCGAACTGCCGGAGAGCGAAGACAACCCGATCGACACCGAACTGCCACTCGCCGCCGCCGAAAAGCTGCTGGCCTCGCTGCCGCCAGCACAGCGGCCAACCGACACGGCCTTCTATCTTGAGCATTGCGTGAAGGCGTGCAAGGCAGGCGTCGAGCGAAACCACATCCTGCCCTTCGCGCTCGACGGCGCGCTACTGCTCGAGGTGTATGTGCACGACGGCGTCGGCACGATGGTGATCGACGAAAAGCTGGAGTCGCTGCGCGAAGCCACAGCAGACGACATCGGCGGCATCCTGCAACTGATCGAGCCCTTCGAGCGCGACGGCACGCTGGTCAAGCGCGACCGCACGGAGATCGAGCGCGACGTCGGCCAGTACACCGTCATCGAGCACGACGGCGTGATCTTCGGCTGCGCGGCGCTGTATCCGTACCCGGAGGCACGCACTGCCGAGATGGCTGCGCTGACGGTGTCACCCAGCGTTCAATCGCAAGGCGACGGCGAGCGCATCCTGAAGCGTGTCGAACAACGCGCCAAGGCGATGGGGCTCGAAAGCATCTTCGTGCTGACGACGCGCACCATGCACTGGTTCATCAAGCGCGGCTTCGAGCAGGTCAATCCGGAGTGGCTGCCTGATGCGCGCAAGCGCAAGTACAACTGGGATCGCAAGAGCCTGGTGTTGGTAAAGAAGCTCTGACTCGAGCGTCTTGCTCCGAACGCGGCGGTTTCGTTGGCCCTTAGTTGTCGGCCGCTCGGTGAATGGGGGCGGGGCATCCGCTCCACGCAATGGCCGCTCAGCGCAAAGAAGCGGACCATGTGGCCCTGGATGTAGATCGACCGCACTCCGAACCATCGTGTTCCCCGTGATCCGGCCACCGCACAGGTGCCCGGACTGCCCGCCGGTAGTTGCCGTCGATCGGCTGGTACCAGAAACTGAACTGACCGTCAGACTTAAAAAAAGTCCCCATCTGGGCAAACACCGTGCCGTCGTAGCTGTGGTCCGCGGTGGCGCCGTAGCGCCCCAGCACCTCCCCGTTGACGATCAGCTGCCGCGGTACGAAAAGTTCGCCCACCGTTTGGCTGGCCAAACGCCGGATGGCATCGCTGGCGATTTACGCATGCTGGCCATCTTGGTCACTCCCACCAGCGTGCCGCGCGTGGTGCCCACAGATCCTGACGATGACGAGGTGCTGGCAGCAGCTCTGGCGGGCGCGGCTGGCCTGATCGCATCGGGTGGCCGGCGCGATCTGCTGCCGCTGGTCAGCAATGCGGGCATCCCCATCGTCACGGCCCGCGAGGCTCGGCGGCGCATCGCCCCGAAGGCCTGATTCACGGGTTCAGCACACCGCTCGCCGATAATTCGGCACATGAATCCCCTGCTCGCCAAACTGCAGCCCTACCCGTTCGAGCGCCTGCGAAAGCTGTTCGAGGGCGTCACTCCCAACCCGGCATTCAAGCCCATCAGCCTCGGCATCGGCGAGCCGAAACATCCCACGCCGCAGTTCATCAAGGACGCGCTGACTCAGGGTCTCGGCGCACTGTCTGCCTACCCAGCGACTGCGGGCGACCTGAAGCTGCGGACCGCCTTCACCGACTGGCTGCAGCGCCGTTACGGCGTGACGCTCGATCCGGCGACGCAGGCTCTGCCCGTCAATGGCACGCGCGAGGCGCTGTTCTCGCTCACGCAAACAGTGGTCGACGGCACACGCTCCCCCGCGCCCATCGTCATTTCGCCCAATCCGTTCTATCAAATCTACGAAGGTTCGGCCTTGCTGGCGGGCGCCGAAACCTGGTATGCGCCGAGCGATCCGACACGCAACTTCGCGGTCGACTGGGACAGCGTTCCGGCCGACATCTGGGCGCGCACGCAACTCGTTTTCGCGTGTTCGCCTGGCAACCCGACTGGTGCCGTCATGCCGCTCGACGAATGGAAGAAACTCTTCGCCTTGTCTGATCGCTACGGCTTCGTGATCGCGTCAGACGAGTGCTACAGCGAGATCTATTTCCGGGACGAGCCGCCGCTCGGCGGACTCGAGGCGGCTGCCAAGTTGGGTCGTGCCGACTTCAAGAACCTGATCGCCATGACATCTTTGTCAAAGCGCAGCAATGTACCGGGCATGCGCAGTGGTTTTGTTGCCGGCGATGTCGACGTCATCAAGAGCTTTCTCCTGTACCGGACGTACCACGGCAGCGCCATGAGCGGTGCCGTGGGCGCGGCCAGCATCGCGGCCTGGGGCGACGAGACGCATGTGATCGACAACCGCGCTCTGTACCGCAGCAAGTTCGCCACGGTGACGCCGCTGCTCGAAGCCGTGCTCGACGTGCGCTTGCCCGACGCGGCCTTTTACCTGTGGGCCGGCCTGCCCGACGCCTGGAACGGCGACCAGACCGGCGACGATGAAGGCTTCGCGCGGGCGCTGTACGCTCAATACAATGTGACGGTTTTGCCAGGGAGCTACCTGGCACGCGATTCGCAGGGCAGTAACCCGGGCCGGGGTCGCATCCGCATGGCGCTGGTCGCAGACACTGCCGAGTGCGTCGAAGCCGCCAGCCGCATCGTTCAGTTCGTTCAAAAAGGCCGCTGAGGCCACCGTTTTTCTTTCGAGACTCCTTTCCAAGATTCCTCATGACCCAACAACTCCAACAGACCATCGACGCCGCGTGGGACAACCGCGCCAACCTGTCCCCTTCCGACGCGCCTGCCGAAGTGCGCGACGCCGTCGAGCACGTGATAAGCGAACTCAACAACGGCACGCTGCGCGTCGCCACGCGCGAGAGTGTCGGCCAGTGGACGGTGCACCAGTGGATCAAAAAGGCGGTGCTTCTGTCGTTTCGGCTGAAGGACAACGAGCAGATTCAGGCGGGCTCGCTCGGCTTCTACGACAAGGTGCAGACCAAGTTCTCGCACCTGTCGGCCGCTGAACTGAAAGAAGCGGGCGTGCGCATCGTGCCGCCGGCCGTGGCCCGTCGCGGCAGCTTCATCGCCAAGGGCGCGATCCTGATGCCGAGCTACGTGAACATCGGCGCCTACGTCGGTGAAGGCACGATGGTCGACACCTGGGCCACCGTCGGCTCCTGCGCGCAGATCGGCGCCAACTGTCATTTGTCGGGCGGCGTCGGCATCGGCGGCGTGCTCGAGCCACTGCAGGCCGGCCCGACCATCATCGAAGACAACTGCTTCATCGGCGCCCGCTCCGAAGTGGTCGAAGGCGTGATCGTCGAAGAAAACTCGGTGCTGTCGATGGGCGTCTTCATCGGCCAGAGCACGCCGATTTATGACCGCGCGACCGACACCGTCAGCTATGGCCGCGTTCCCGCAGGCTCGGTCGTCGTGGCCGGCAACCTGCCCAAGCCGGGCGGCAAGTACAGCACTTACGCGGCCATCATCATGAAGAAGGTCGACGCCAAGACGCGCTCGACCACCAGCCTCAACGACCTGCTGCGCGACTAGCCCTTTTTTCAACGACAACTGCCACGACAACTGCCGGAGGAGATTTCGATGATCGGAACGATGGAGCGCATTCTTCGCCTGATGGCCGAGCGCAAGGCCTCGGACATCTATCTTTCGGCGCATTCACCCGCGCTCATCCGCATCAACGGAAGCTGCCTTCCGATCAACGCGCAGATCTTGCCAGCCGATGCGCCTCTCAATCTGCTGGCCGAAGTCGTGCACGAAAGCCGCATCGCCGAGCTCGAACGCATGGGCGAGCTCAACATGGCGATCGCGCTCGAAGGCGCCGGCAACTACCGAATCAGCGCCATGCGCCAGCGCGGCACCTATGCGGTGGTGGTGCGGCACATCGCCTCGACGATTCCGAGCTTTGCCGACCTCAATCTGCCGGACATCCTGAAGACGCTCATCATGGAAAAGCGTGGGCTGATCCTGATGGTCGGCGCGACCGGCGCCGGCAAGACGACCACGCTGGCGTCGATGCTCGACTACCGCAACGAGAACGCCACCGGGCACATCCTGACGGTCGAAGAACCGATCGAGTTCACCTACACCAACAAGAAGTCAATGGTGAACCAGCGCGACGTCGGTAGCGACACGCAGTCGCTCAACATCGCATTGAAGAACGCGTTGCGGCAGGCGCCGGACGTGATCCAGATCGGCGAGATCCGCGACCGCGAGACGATGACCGCGGCCATCGCCTATGCGCAGTCGGGCCATCTGTGCGTCGCCACGCTGCATGCCAACAACAGCTACCGCGCGCTGAATCGAATCCTGAGTTTCTACCCGGTCGAAGTGCGAGCCACGCTGCTGGGCGACCTGGGCGGTGCCCTGCGCGCCATCGTGGCGCAACGCCTGTTGCGCCAGCCGAGCGGTTCTCGCGTGCCGGCACTCGAAGTCATGCTGAACACCGCACTGGTCGCCGAGCTGATCGAAAAAGGCGACTTCTCGGCCGTCAAGGAAGCGATGGAGCAGTCGATGGCCGAGGGCTCGCAGACCTTCGAAGAAGACATCGCCCGCCTCATCAACGAAGGCCGCGTGTCGCGGGAAGAAGGCCTGTCGCAAGCCGATTCGCCGACCAACCTGATGTGGCGTCTGCAAAACGCCGACGCGCCCAAGGCGCCCGCCGCCGAACGCGCATTGCTCGACCAGGTCGATGAACCGACGTTCACCGACATCACGCTCGACGTCCGCTTCTAAGCTTTCAACCCCACTCCGATTTCGATGTCCCGAACCCTCCAGCTTGCCGAACACCTGATCTCACGCCCCTCGGTCACGCCTGAAGACGGCGGTTGCCAGCAAATCCTCGGCGAGCGTTTGGCGCCCCTCGGCTTCACGCTCGAAACGATTGAAAGCGGGCCGACGAATTTTCGAGTCACCAATCTGTGGGCGAAGCGGATTGCCGCTACAAAGTCTTCGGGAGAGCAAGCCAAAACGCTGGTCTTCGCTGGCCACACCGACGTGGTGCCGACCGGCCCGATCGACCAGTGGACCAGCCACCCCTTCACGCCAACCCATCGCGACGGCAAGCTGTACGGCCGCGGTGCCTGCGACATGAAGACGTCCATCGCCGCCTTCGTGGTGGCGATCGAAGAGTTTCTGAAAGCAGTGCCCGAACCGGGAGTCTCTCTGGCGTTACTCATCACCAGCGACGAGGAAGGTCCGGGTGTCGATGGCACGGTGGCGGTGTGCAACACGCTGGCGGCGCGCGGTGAAGTCATCGATTACTGCATCGTCGGCGAGCCGACGGCCGTCGAGCGCTGCGGCGACATGATCAAGAACGGCCGTCGCGGCACGATGAGCGGCAAGCTGACGATCAAGGGCGTGCAGGGCCACATCGCCTACCCGCATCTTGCAAAGAATCCGGTGCATGCGTTCGCGCCAGCGCTCGCCGAGCTGGTCGCCATCAACACCGCAGGTGGCTGGGACGCCGGCAACGCATCGTTCCAGCCGACGAGCTGGCAGGTCAGTAACTTTCACTCGGGCACCGGTGCCGGGAACGTGATTCCGGGCGCTGCCGTCATCGACTTCAACTTCCGCTTTTCGACCGAGTCCACAGTCGAATCGCTGCAGCAGCGGGTGCATGCGGTGCTCGATTCACATGCGCTCGACTACACGCTGGCGTGGACGATCGGTGGCCTGCCCTTCTTGACGCAACCGGGTGATTTGGTCGAAGCGGTTCGCGCCGCCATCGCCGACGAGACAGGCATCGCCACCGAGCTGTCGACCAGCGGCGGCACCAGTGACGCACGCTTCATTGCCAAGATCTGCAAGCAGGTGATCGAGGTGGGGCCGGTCAACGCCAGCATCCACAAGATCGACGAGCACATCGACGTCGCATCGATCGAGACGCTGAAAAACATCTATCGGCGCACGCTCGAACGGCTCGAAAAGTCGCTCTCTTGATGCAGCCGATGCAGTCCGTACGCAGCGTGATCGAGCTGGTGGAAGCCGGCGCAACGCAGCTGGCCGACGCCGGCGTCGCCTTCGGACACGGCACCGTCAACGCTTTCGACGAAGCGGCATGGCTGGTGCTGTGGCAGCTGCAGCTGCCGATCGACGACCTCGACGCCGTGGCCGATCGCGCTGTGTCGCCAGCCGATCAAGCCAAGGTCGCGGCGCTGCTGCACCGGCGCATCGACACGCGCCAGCCCGCGGCCTATCTCACCAAGGAGGCGTGGCTGCAAGGCGTGCCGTTCTACGTGGACGAGCGTGCCATCGTGCCGCGCAGCTTCATCGCTGAGCTGATCGTCGACGGCAGCATCGATTACTGGCTCGGCGAGCACACGCAGCGGTTGCTCGACTTGTGCACCGGCAACGGCAGCCTGGCCGTGCTGGCGGCAATGACGTACCCGGACGTCTCGGTCACCGCCGCGGACATTTCCACCGAAGCGCTCGAAGTCGCCGCCATCAACGTGACGCGACACGCGCTGGACGAACGCATCACGCTGGTCGCCTCCGATGGACTGACCCGCGTGACCGGGGCGTTCGACCTGATCCTCTGCAACCCGCCCTACGTCAACACCTCCAGCATGGAAGCGCTGCCGGCGGAATACCGTGCCGAGCCAGAACTCGCACTGGCCGGAGGCGCCGACGGCATGGATTTCATTCGCACGCTGTTCGAGACCGCGCCCGCAAAGATGAGCGAGAGCGCTGTGCTGGTGCTTGAAATCGGCAACGAGCGCACGCATTTCGAAGCAGCGTTTCCGAGGCTGCAGGCCGTGTGGCTGGAAACCTCGGCCGGTGAAGACCAGGTATTGCTGCTGACGCGCGAGACGCTGGTCCGCGACTTGCACTGATCTTTTGTCCGGCGCCCCGCTCTGCGGCGCCGGCTTGGATTTGCGAACGAGGCGACTCTGAACATGACCGTACTTCTGGAAATCGAACTGCCTCGCACACTCGACGTGTGGGTGGGCGAGTTGCTTGCCGGAACGAAAGGCGCCAAGCCGGCCTCGTCCGTTGAGCCGGCAGAGTCCGTAGAGGGCTGGCTCTTTGAAGGCACTGCCGCCCGGCGCGCGGCCGAGCAGCAGCTCGCGGCGGGTGGCATCTGCGCACGCTTTATGAGCGCCTACAAGCCGCTGATCCATCACTTTCTGGAACACGTCGATTGCAACGCCCTGGCGCAGGTGGTGGTTCACTACCCGGTGCATCCAAACGCGCCGCCGCGCCGCTTCGCGCTGGAGGCTTACCCACTGGTCGACATGGTTGCCGGCGCTCAACTTCACATGGAGCCGCAGGCGGTTGTCGCCGGCACGCCGCAATACCGGGTCGAGCTGCGCTGGCACAACGGCGCCCGCCGCAGTGACACCGTGTTCGCGCCGAATCGGGTGCATGTCGACGCGCTAGGCGAAACGCTGCTCTCGCCGACCGCGTGGCTGAGCGTGAAACATCGCGACGGCAGCATCGCAGAAGGCCGCCGCGAATCCGACTACGAAGCGCTTTTTCGGCGAGCCATCGAGTGCGTTCAAGGTCACGCGTGGCCCGGCTCCGAACCGTACTTCGAACGGCTCGACGTCCGCGTCGACCTGCGCGGCATCCACTGCGCGCCGCCGCAGGAAACTGGCTTCCTCGACACGCAAGAGGCGCTGCACGAAGACCTGTACTTTTCATTGATGGAAATCTTTCAGCATCGCAGCGGGCGGCCGGAGGGCGACCGCCGCATGCAGCCCGGACAGATCGTGCCGGACGTGCGTTCGAGCAGCGACGCGATTCGACTTCGTGTGGCGGTCGAAAGCTATCCAAAAATCGCCGCGGTTACCGAGACAGCCGCAGATGGCGTCACCTCGGCGATCGGCTCCAAAACCGGCTGTGGCGATGTCCCGCTTGCTGAATCGGTTGCGCCGCTGACGCCCGCCCGCATCGCGGCAGAGCTGAGCCGCATCGCCGGTCAACGCTTCGAAGCCACGACGCGGCAAGGCCGCACGGTTGCTGGCGTCTATCGCGCGGGCACCGGGCCCGCTGTCATCATCAGCGGCGCGCAGCACGCCAACGAGACCTCAGGTGTGGTCGGCGCACTGCGCGCAGCCAAGGTACTCGCGCAGCAACCCGATGCGCACTTCGCGCTCATTCCGCTGGAAAACCCCGACGGTTACGCGCTCCACCGCGAGCTGTGCGCCCACGCGCCGCGCCACATGCACCATGCCGCGCGCTATACCGCGCTGGGCGACGACCTCGAATATCGCGACGCGGCGCCCTGGTACGAGCGCGCGGCGAGGCACCAGGCGCTCACGCTGTCGGGTGCCGATCTGCACATCAACCTGCACGGCTATCCGGCGCACGAATGGACTCGGCCCCTGAGCGGCTACATCCCGCGCGGCTTCGGGGCGTGGACGATTCCAAAGGGCTTCTTCCTGATCGTGCGCCACCACGCCGGCTGGGCCGAGCGCGCACGGCAGCTGGCGACGCACGTCTGCAAGCAACTGGCTACACGGCCAGCGTTGGTCGCATTCAACGAAAAACAGCTCGCCAGTTACAATGCCCACGCCGGCGATCTTCCTTTCGAAGTCATCCATGGCACGGCCTGCACGATCAGCGAGGTCAACCGTCCGGGCCCCGCCCTGACGTTGATCACCGAGTTTCCTGACGAAACGATCTACGGCGATCCTTTCATTCTTGCCCACGACACCCAGACCGCCACGGTGCTGGCCGCGGTCGAAGCCCTGGGCCTAATTTCGCCGAGTCAATGATTACTCTTAAAAACGTCGTTTTACGTCGCAGCGCCAAGAAACTGCTCGACGGCGCCACCGTCAACCTCAACCCGGGCGAAAAAGTCGGGCTGGTCGGCCGCAACGGCGCCGGCAAGTCGACCTTGTTCGCGCTCTTCAACGGCACGCTGCACGAAGACGGCGGCGACTTCTATGTGCCCAAGCAATGGCGCATGGCGCAGGTCGCGCAGGACATGCCCGAGACCGATGAGTCCGCCACCAATTTCGTGGTCGGCGGCGATACGCGGCTGGTCGAAGTGCGCAACACGCTGGCCGCCATCGAGGCCGCATATGAAGCCAATCCGGACGATTCCGACATCGGCATGGAACTGGCACACGCCTACACCGACCTGGCCGACGCCGGCGAGCACGACGCGGTGCCGCGCGCGCAGGCGCTCATTCAGGGTCTCGGCTTCAAGACCCATGAGCTCGACGGCCCGGTCAACAGCTTTTCGGGCGGCTGGCGCATGCGCCTGCAACTCGCGCGGGCCCTCATGTGCCCGAGCGATTTGCTGCTGCTCGACGAACCGACCAATCACCTGGACCTCGACGCCTTGGTCTGGCTCGAAGCCTGGCTGCAGCGCTACCAGGGCACGATGATCGTCATCAGCCACGACCGCGAATTCCTCGATGCGGTGACCGACGTGACGCTGCACATCGCCAACGCACAGCTCACACGTTACGGCGGCAACTACAGCGCCTTCGAGACGCTGCGCGCCGAGCAAATGGCACTTCAGCAAACGGCATTCGGCAAGCAGCAGGACAAGATCGCGCACTTGCAGAAGTTCATCGACCGCTTCAAGGCGAAAGCCAGCAAGGCCAAGCAGGCGCAAAGCCGTGTGAAAGCCCTGGAGCGGATGGAAAAGATCGCACCACTGCTGGCTGAAGCTGACTTCACGTTCGAATTCAAGGAGCCGGGCAACATCCCGAATCCGATGCTGTCGATCAGCAAGGCGAGCTTCGGCTATGTGGTGGACGACGTTCCCAAGACCATCCTGACGGATGTGAGCCGTTCGGTGCAGGCTGGCCAGCGCATCGGCATCCTGGGCGCCAACGGCCAGGGCAAGTCGACGCTGGTTAAGACCATCGCGCGCGAAATGGGCGCGCTGGCCGGCGAAGTGACCGAAGGAAAGGGCCTCAACATCGGCTACTTCGCGCAGCAAGAACTCGATGTGCTGCGCCCGCAAGACAATCCGCTCGAACACATGATGCGCATGGCGCGCGAGCTCGGCAGCGCGGTCAAGGAGCGCACCGGCGAACAAGACCTGCGCAGCTTTTTGGGCAGCTTCAACTTCAGCGGCGACATGGTCAAGCAGGCGGTCGGCACCATGAGCGGCGGCGAAAAAGCACGTCTGGTGCTGGCGATGATGGTGTGGCAGCGCCCCAACCTGCTGCTGCTCGATGAGCCTACCAATCACCTGGACCTTGCCACGCGCGAAGCATTGGCCGTCGCCCTCAACGAATTCGAAGGCACGCTGATGCTGGTGAGCCACGACCGCGCACTGCTGCGTTCGGTCTGCGACGAATTCTGGCTGGTCGGCCGTGGCGCCGTTGCCGACTTCGACGGAGACCTGGACGACTATCAGCGTTACCTCTTCGAAGAAGCCAAGCGGCAGCGCGAAGAAGCCAAGGTCGCCACGCGCGAGGCGGCGGTTGCCGTCAAGCCGATCGTTGCAGCGCCGGCGCGTGTCGACCAGACCAAGCCGATCCGTAAGGAGCTGGCCCAAGTCGACGAGAAGCTGGCGACAGCCGGCGCCGAGAAGACTTCGCTCGAAGCAAAAATGGCGAAGCAAGGCAAAGCCGCGGACATGGCGGACGCGGGCAAGCGCCTGAAAGCGGTGAACGAAGAGATCGCCAAGCTCGAAGAGCGTTGGCTGTCGCTGTCGGATCAACTCGAGGGGCTGGTGGCCTGAGCGGCATCACGACGGTCACGACGAAGGAACAGCATCCATGCCCTCCGCCCTCGAACTCGCCAAAGGCAACGCCGACCTGATCGCGGCGGTACAGCGCAGCCGCCGCCTGCTGGCACGCAAGGCGCTGCTCGCCGCAGCGGCGAGCGCCGTGCCGCTGCCGGGCGTCGATTGGGCCGCCGACGCCGCGCTGCTGTCACGACTGGTGCCCCAGATCAGCGCTGAGTTCGGCCTGTCGGTCACGCAGATCGAAAACCTGGCGCCGCACAAGCGCGAGCGCATTCAAAAGGCGGCCGCCGCCGTCGGCGCGTTGTTGATAGGACGACTCGTCACGCGCGATCTGCTGCTCTTGCTGGCGCGCCATGCCGGGATGCGGCTGACGATCAAGCAGGCGACCAAATACGTGCCGCTGGCCGGCCAGATCGTATCGGCTGCGCTGGGCTACGCAGCCTTGCGCGCGCTCGGCGAGCAGCACATCAAGGATTGCGTGAAGGTGGCGTTGTCGGTGCAGCACCTGTTGCCGCCGTCGTCGCGCGGCACGCTTCAGTCGACAATCAACCTGCACTGAACTCGCGTGCGCGGATGCGCGTGCAAGCGAGTAAGTCTGCAGAACTTTCGTACTCAAATCCTTGCGTGGCTTATCCTGCAAGCGTAGCGGTCGCCAACGTGCGGGCCTGACAACGGGAACTGGTGTGAAATACACCCTTGTGTATGCGGTATATCCGCGACAGACTCACTTGCGTCAGTCAGGTACTGGTCAACTCGATAAGTAGAAAAGTAACCAGAGACAAAATTGTTCCTTCTGCGCAGCTCAATCGGAGGAACGGGAAAAGCCAATGAATGAATCGGACCTTGCAGCATCGGTCGAGCGTCTCATGGAGCGGGTGGACTACTACCTGCACTGCGAGCTCGACGACGAATACGACCATGAACAGCCGAAGACAGCTCGCAGCGTGCTCGAAGCGGCACTCAGGTCGGAATTGCTGCGTGCCAGTGCCATAGGCATCATTTCGGCCATTGCTTCTCCGACGCATTCTTCGAAGGATGACGACCAGGTTGCTTGACCCTTGACCATCAGGCGCGCAAACGGACTCGTTGGAGTTTCTTTGTGCTCTTCGAACCCAAAGAAAAAGCCTGCTATCGATTAAATAGCAGGCTTTAACGCCCCCATACGGGGAAATTGGTGGGACGTGCGGGGGTCGAACCCACGACAAACGGATTAAAAGTCCGGCCAGTTAAATTGTGATCGGATGCGACATAATGCCATCTTGTCACCTGAAAACCACGTTTTCTACCCTCTATCGACGCAACTCAGTGCTATCAGGTGTGATGAAAAGCGATCAAAATCCACCTGCCTCGGCTACATGGCGGCTACACGAGACCGATAGATGGCAAGACCACGCAAAGATGCTGCACCGGACCTCTCCAAGAGTGCAGAGATAACCGTCGGCAGCATCGAGCGCCTGACGTGTCCAGAGGGCAAATTACAGGCATTCATGCGCGACAACAAGTCGCCGGGCTTTCGGGTCCGGGTGACAGCCAACGGCGCGAAGTCGTTCGTATTCGAGGGCAAGTTGAACGGCCAGACCGTGCGTATCACCATCGGCGATGTCCGAGCATGGGAGCTACCTAAGGCAAGGGCAGAAGCAAACCGCCTCCGGGTGCTGCTAGACGGCGGACTTGACCCAAGGCACGAGGTCAAGGCGCAGGCCGCTGCCAACACGATCCGGGACCAGCGCACAGAACTTGAGAAGGTCACCGTTCAGACAGCGTGGACTGCTTATCTCGCTGCCCGGAAAGATTCATGGGGCGACCGCCACTATGACGACCACACGGCGCTCGCGAAGCCTGGCGGCGTCGTCGTGAAGCGCGGGACCAAGGGAACGGGAAAGACGCAACCCGGTCCGATATACCCCCTGCTCTCTCTCCGACTGACTGAGCTGACGCCGAGCCGAATCGAGGCATGGGCTATCAAGCAAGGCGCGGAGCGTCCGACTTATGGCCGCCTCGCGTGGCGATGCCTGAAAGCTTTCATTGCCTGGTGCGCAGAGGAGGACGACTACAAGGGGGTTGTACAGGAGGGAGCAGCGAAGACCCGCAAGGCACGGGACGCGTTCGGCAAGGCAGGCCACAAGAAAGACGTGCTTCTTAAAGAGCAGTTGCCGGCGTGGTTCGATGCCGTTCGCAACCTGCCAAGCAAGACCCTTGCAGCCTACCTGCAGGTTCTGCTGCTCATCGGTTCCCGCCGCGGCGAGCTGATGGCGCTGAAGTGGACAGACATCGATCAGCGGTGGAAAAGCATGACGATTCGGGACAAGGTAGAGGGAGACAGGCAGATCCCGCTGACCCCGTATGTTTGGAGCCTTATTGATGCCCTGCCCCGCGTGAATACGTTCGTCTTTGCCAGCACCCGCAAGAAAGATCATTCCATCGCCGACCCAAACAGCGCCATGGAAACGGCGTGCACTGCAGCCGGCGTGCCTGGCCTGACGCTGCATGGTCTGCGCAGATCGTTCAAAAGCCTCACGGAATGGCTAGAGATACCTGCAGGGGTGGTGGCTCAGATCATGGGTCACAAGCCCTCGGCCACGGCGGAGAAGCATTACACCGTTCGCCCGCTGGACCTGGTGCGGGTGCATCACGAGCGCATTGAGTCTTGGGTGCTGGAACAGGCAAAGGTGTCTATGCCCGCCAAGAAGGATGAAACCGCCAAAGTCGAAGCGGTCTGAAATCAAAAAGCGGCCCACTACCGACCCTACAAAACCTACAAAAGGGTTCGGGCGACCAGCGTGGCTGGTGCTTTATTTACTTCGCAGCAGGGGTTTGTGCTGGCGAGCCAGGGGCAACTAGAGGCTGCAGCGAATGCGCCGACGCGGTGGCGGCAGGCTTGGTTACTCTCACCACGATAGATTCGCAAAGGCGCAAGAGATTTTCGGCCTGTAGCTTTTCCACCGTCGCGTCCAGGTCGTAGTCCGCCATGTGCCGTTGAATCTTCACAACGTCTAGCTGCGCTCCGAGTACTTTGGAGAATCGACGCACTTCCGCCTCGTTTTCGGGAGCGGGGTTGCGGAGGCAATTAATGAATTGCTGATGGACGCCGCCCACTGGTCCGGCTCCGTTGGTGCCAGGCACTAATGGCTCATACCACGCCCGCGCCGCGTGATACGCACCGTAATAGGAGCGGCTCATGCCGGCCCGTAACTCAGCTTCAGTGGGGCCTTTGCATAGGGCTTCGCCACAGGCAATCAAATCCTGCGGCGATATGCTCATGCGACTGCAGCAAGTTCCAATTCGGTTCCAAGTAGCCCAATCGACACGCCCCGCGGCGGTAGGTCAACTCCGGCAAGCTCGGAACTAATTTCCCAAGAAAGATCGGCAGCGGCCCGGGGAGAGAGCTGCACGCGGTATTGCAACAACAAATTCGGCGGGCTTCCAGCCGGAGAGGTCCAAACGTCAGCGTGGTCAGTTAGCCAAATCAGACGGTGCTTCCAAAGGACTTGACCTACGACATCTATCGTCCGCGCCATCGCATCATCGTCAACCCCAAGCTCGTCGAGCACTCGCGCACCCTCACGGGCTATAGCGAAAACCGGGGTCGCATGCGCAACTCGCTGCTGTCGATCTGCTTCGGCCAGCGCGTCGCGCGCGGCATGGAAAGCGCCGATTGTTACCATCGATGGAAGTACCTCATGAAGTGCGTGCGGCAATGGATGATGCACAGCCTCCCTGACGAGCGGAAGAAACTCAGATGCCCGCAAGCGATTCGCAGCAAAGCGCACGCGCTCTGACCTTGCCATATCGGGAGCACCATTCATTTCGAGATTTCGAATGCGGTCTTCGACAACAGCATCATCTGCTTCAAGGGTCGCGATGGTTGCGCGTAGGCAATCAGCCTGGACCACGTTGGTCCGAGCTAGGCGGTCGAGATCCCGGAAAAGCGCGGCACGCTCAAAGCGCGGAAGTGCATCCTGACCAATATGTCCCGTCTTATGCAGGATACGGTTCAGGCGGTCAACGATGTCTTGATCGAGAGTAAGTGGGAGTGCGCTCATCTTTATGGTGGACTGCAGAAAGCTGCAGATGCTGGACCGGATCGGTATCGGTGCGCTCACCTTAACTTCCAACGGACGTTATTTTGCAGGAGGTTTCGTAATCCTATCAGTAGGACTAACGATGACCCTGAGGCGTTCCGGAATAAAACAACGCTTCTCCTCTGATGCACATGACCGCGCTCGCCACAATCATCACACCCTGGTCCCTGTGGATAACTTTTCTGCGCACGACCGAGATACTAATGCCTTTTTCTTGAGCATCTCGAAAAGCTGGTGCATCCCGTTGATTCCATTGAGGAAATCGTTAAAACTACGCTCAGGTTATGCACAATAAGAAAGCAATACAACGAGCGTTATGTTAACCATAATGGGAACATAAATATTGTTCTTGTACCCTTCATGGTTAATGTGACATAATCGATTCAGCACGGCACGGGCTGTGCATAACCCGGAGGACAGATGGACTACGAGCAAGTACCGCAACAAATCAGAACACGCATTCCGGCGCCACCCCGGCATGTGATCGAGCAGGACACGGGCCAGCGTTTTTCGGTGGTGGCAATCCATGAGAACGGCACCCGCGAACAGATGGTCTGCGGCTATCCGATCTGGATGGCGCAGCGCGTAAAGACCAGCGCTGATGCCTACGCTCACAGAAAGTACGGGCGCGAACTACGCGCACTGCAGCGGGCTCAACGGGCCCCGGACGCAGCGAAAGACGCGGCGTGACCCCTGAGCAATTCAAGCAGGCGCTTGCCGAGCTGGGATGGAAGCAATCAGATCTTTGCGCCAAGACCGGCTTGGAGAAAAAGACCCCGAGCCGCTGGGCTACCGGCGTGGTGCCGATCCCTGACTGGGTGTCCGCCTACCTCGGCGCGATGCTGGACGTTCGGCGCCTGGCCGCGAAGTACACAGATACGAAAGTAGCACCACCGACCGAAGAGTGAGCGCCGCGTCTTAGGGCGATCAAGATCGATCAATCGATTCTGATGCTGAGGCAAAACAAGTCGGCCGAGCGGGTGTTACTAGCACCGGCCCGGCCTGACCACCCGAAACACTGGATTGGAGTATTTCAAATGGCTTCCCTGACTGTAACGCCGCAATGCGGCCCAACGACATCCACTACCAGCCGTAAGGCGAGCATCACAACTGCACTGCAAAGCGCGCGGGCTCGCATCCAATTGACGGAGAGCTACAGCTACTGCGACTTTTACGTCGGAGCAGTTGACGACTTCATCGTTGCCGGGTTCTTCACACGCGAGCAGTGCCCCGGCCAGCCCGGCAACCCGAAGACGACGTCATCCTTTTATTGTGGCGTAAGGCGCAGTCCGGGCGCTCCACGCTGCCCTAAAGATGAAGGCTTCATGACCATCCAGCTGACAGGGCGCCATCGCGCCCGGGTTCAGGTCGGCTTGGAAAACGAGGAAGCGCAACGTCGCGCGGCCGAAAGAAAAAGGAGGCTTGCCGCCGACAAGGATGCAGAGGGAAGCCGCAAGGCGCTCGAAGACATGCCGTCGACGCACGCCGCGTTTCGCGCAAGGACGGCTGCCACGATGCAGGCCGTGCTTCTGATGATTCCGCGCGCCATTGCACCGACGGTGTGGCATGGCTTCAGCTACGACGACGAAACCAAGGCAGAAATCGCCGAGTTGACAGACGAAATCGTAGCCCTTCTGCAGCGCGGAGGAACTTGCTTCAACAGGGAGCGCCACATGGAGATCGCTACCGGCTACCGAGCCAGCATTGCTCGTGCAGACATCACATTTGCCGGCGTGCTGAGCAAGCTCTCAACGTTGTCCGAACGCGCAGAAGAGGTGACGCAATGAAGGCAAACCGCGATGAAATGCCCGGCGTGAGCTTCGACATGGACTGGCAAGGAAAGCACTACATCGGAACCGCCGAAGCCTTGGCCGCCGCGGGGCTTCTGACCCTCGACCAACTGCCCGGCCTGCCCGGTATGCCAAGCACGGCGACGACATACGTGAATGGCATTCGCCTGCCCCGCACCGCGCGCCCTGTGCATGACGAGTCATACAAACGAATCTTCAAGATGGGCGCAGCCAAGTTCCGGGTTACGTTGGGCTTCAACGATGAAGAGCGCGCACGCCGAGAGCGGGCCGAAGAGGAAGACCGGGAAGCTGACGCACGTATCAAACACGACCCCGGCTATTCGGCTGCTCATGAAGCAGTGCGCGATGCAAGCGCCCTGTTCAAGGTTGGCGACTCCGTGACGGTGTGGGGAGGCGCAGCCGCGGTGATCACACAAGGCTTCGGTATACACAGTGTGAAGGAGAAAGAAGGTGAATACCTGCTGGACAACGGCACCCGCGGCAGCTACCGGCCCGGATACGTCGTTCAGTTCAGAAACGGCGAGACATTTTTCGCGGCCGCGTGGAAGGTTATGGATGCCGACGAGGCGCAAACACATCTCCGACTCGTCGGTGGTTCGTCGGTTCGCGCTCAACAGCCAATGATGGCGCTGAGGGGTTGAACATGCGCAACACCTACCCCCGCACCGCTTCGAAGCCCCACGCCCGCTACAACGGCGGCACCACCGGCCGCGGCAGGGTTGCCCTCGGCTATCTGCTGCTGTGCGTCCTGGCGGCGCTTGCAAGCCTCTCCATCGTCACGCTGAACGCTACGGGAAGCCTGGGCGTCGTCCTGTCGTTCTTCTGGTATCTGCTCGGCAGTTTCGGCTTTCTGTCGGCGCTGGGTTGCGGCTTTCGCATGACCGCGGGAAGCCCCGACTGAGGTAGATTGTTTTTGGAAGGCGCTAGGGGTTGCTCCCGAAAATCCGTTTCCCTGACGGACCCGCGCCGGCCTTTTAATTCAGGGCTGCACTTTGGGAGTGCTTATGTCAGACCGCCACTACTCGGCCTTTATCGAGATAACCGGCAAGCCAATGCCGCTTTGGAACTTCGCCGATATGGTTGCACGCGCAATTCACCCGGTCGATGGCACCATGTCAAATGAAATCGAGCGCAGCCTTTTTATCTCGTCCGTTGAAGAATTGGGGCGCGCCGGGAAGATCACGCTGCGCAATGCGGCGACTCTCAGTCCTGAGACGTTTCTCTCCGGCGAAGCGATATGGCGTACTGTCGTCCTGCTCGAAGATGTGAGGCAATTCCTTGATAACCGCGCAATTGAAGCCAGAGCACCCGGCCAAATGCAAGCCGCTGCAGTCTCGATGCCGCGTCAAAGCCCCTCAGTCGGCGCGCCTATCTGGAAGAGGAAGGATCGAAAGCCTGGAAGTCGCTCGACCATCGCCATAGATGCGATCTCGGAGTACTTGAGCGGCGCGGACGCGTCGGTGTGGCCTACGGGCGTATCGATCCTTCTCCATTGGGCCGGCTTGCCTGCTACCCATCTTCCAGAAGGGATCAAGACTATCAAGGAGGACCGGAAAAATCGGCTGACTGCCGTGAAGCATTCGCCTTCGCTTGGCGACAAGGATTTGACTGCAGAGGCCATTGACATCACCTTGCGCGGCCTGATTGAGAGAGTTAGCTAATTATTTAGCGGATTTAGCGTCTATATAAGCTACTTACCTTTTTAGGATGTGTGATTAAAGGCTATCGAGATTTACTCCTTTCCATGCGCTGCGATGTGTTGCGCAACAAAGGAGTTTTCGAATGTCAATCGACCAAAATAGCGAGCAGGCCAAAGCCAGCCCTTCGCTTGATCGTGAAACACGCACCACCATAGATACCGCAACGGCGGCTTTCTATTTCTCCCGCAAGCCCCGCACATTGAATAAGTGGGCCGTTTGCGGATCGGGACCGCTGCAGCCAATTCGCGTCAATGGCCGGCTCGCGTGGAACGTCGCAGAAATTAGAACGATCTTGGCAGGAGGTTCGCAATGATGCGCGTCCTCACTGCCTTTGCGCTGCGGCTCTGGTGCATCCAGCCCTCCCTCTGGTTCAAAGGGGAATCCAATTGAAAAACGCCCCAGCACTTTCGACGGCGACCGGGGCGTTTAAGGAACAACTCAGCGATGTTATCGCCGCGGCACCTGTCCGTGTTGACCCTTTGCTCAGTCGCTCCACCACCACTGAGGCGCAGCTCGCACGCATCCTTGCCGCTCTTCGGCGCAGCTCTCAATCGACCGATTCGCTTCGCGCCCTAGGGATCTATCAAGTCTCCGCTCGCATATTCGCTCTGCGGGCTCGCGGGTATTCAATCTCGACGCAGTTGTTCTCCGCTGTCTCTGCTGACGGGTATGAACACTCAAAAATGGCTCTGTACACGCTGCACGAGCCGACCGAGCCATGGGTCCGCCCGACGACTGAAGGGGGTGAGTGATGCCCTTCGCAAAGATCACGGCCCTTGCGGCAGTCCAGCCATGGGCAGCACCACGCAAAACCGATGCCGGTAACACGCACTGCGACTGCTGCGGAGCCTCTATGGAAGCCCACGCACGCCGCTGTGGCTTCTGCAATGAGCCCGCGCTCGACGACTCCGCCGCACGGCGCGAGAAGTTGATCCTGCTTCGCATGGGAGCGCAAAGACATGGACGCTGAACAAAAGACGTTTGCGAATCTTGCCGCCCGCTTCGCATTGGCCGGCTTCGCGTTGAACCGCACCACTGCGGGTGATGGGTCTGTGCCCTTCGTTGTGTCTCGCTGGGGCTTCCTTCGCCCGATGCACAGCCTCGAAGAAGCGCAGCAATTTCTAAAACAAGTACAGGGGGCAAAAGCATGAGTGATCCGGTAGACCTTTTCCGAGCAGCCATTGAGAGCGCCGGCTACACAGCGCCCGACGAACTGATAGCCGATGGCCGGTTGCATCGCTTCAGCCCCGAAGGCCGGCGCAAGGACGATGCTGGTTGGTATCTGCTGCACCTCGACAACATCCCGGCCGGCACCTTCGGGAACTGGCGGACAGGCGAGTCGCAGAACTGGTGCGCGAAGTCCGATGGCGAGATGAGCCCCGGCGAGCGTGCGGCGATCCGTGAGCGCATCAAGGCTGCTCAACGTCAACGCGATGCAGAGACGGCCAGGCGCCACGCTGAGGCCGCAGCCAAGGCCGCGCAGATGTGGGCTACCGGCCTTCCTGTTGCTGGGCATCCCTACCTCACTGCAAAGCGCGTGAAGGCATATGGCCTGCGCATCGGCACTTGGCAGAAGTGGGACCGCGAGACAGGCGAGATAACGACGCTGGAAAACGTTCTCTACGTGCCCATGCGCAACACGGCCGGCGAACTGGCAAGCCTGCAGGGCATCACCAGCGAAGGCGAAAAACTCTTTCTTTCAGGAGGCAAGGTCAAAGGCATGTATCACTCCATCGGACGCCCTAGCGGTCGGCTCATCATCGGCGAGGGGTATGCAACCTGCGCCACGGTTCACGAGGCCACACAAGACGGCATTGCTGTTGCGTTCAGTAGCGGGAATCTGGAAGCGGTCGCTACTCGTCTACGTGTGAAGTACCCATGCCTCTCGATCATCATTGCAGCCGACGACGACTATCTGACCAAGGACGTAGCCGGCAATCTGACCAATCCCGGCTTGGCCGCAGCGAACAAGGCGGCGGCGGCAGTAGCCGGCAAGGTCGCGATTCCTGATTTCACCGGGCTACCGCGAGGCCCTCGCGATGTCGATTTCAACGATCTTGTTCGGCTTGCCGGTACGGTGAAGATTGGCGGTGCAGCATGAGCGCGGTATTCCCTGATGTCGCCGACGTAGTGCGCAACTCCATCGAGGCTGCTCGACCATCCCTCAAAGGCTGGGGCATCCCTGCCGAGCTGCCCGACACGCTCCCGCCTGTCATGGCGTTCAATCCCGAACTGTTGCCCGATGCTATGCGCGGCTGGATCATGGATATTGCGCATCGGATGCAGTGCCCCCCTGATTTTCCAGCTGTTGCTGCGATCACGGCAATCTCAAGTCTGATCGGTGCCCGTGCCGTTATCCAGCCGAAGGCAAAGGACGATTGGCGGGTTGTTCCGAACATGTGGGGCAACATCATCGGCATCCCCGGCGCCCAAAAGTCGCCAGCGACGAGCGAAGCGCTGCAGCCACTGAATAAGCTGGAACAAAAAGCACGGGATGCGTGGGAAGCTGAAAAAGAAGTTTGGGACTTAGATGTAAAGGTCGCCGAACTGCAGAACGAGGCCAATGCACGCGATGCGAAAGCACTTGCTCAAAAAGACCCGGCAGCAGCTCGAGAAAAGCTCAAACCCATAGATCTCCCTCCATCGCCCGCCAATCGTCGTTTCATCTTCAACGATACGACGGTCGAAAAACTCGGCGAACTAATGAGCGTCAATCCATGGGGCTTCCTCGCCTACCGCGACGAGATCCACGGGTTACTGAAGAGCATGGATCGCGAAGGCCAGGAGGGCGCTCGTGCCTTTTACCTGCAGGGCTACGACGGAAACCAGAGCTACACCTTCGATCGGATCGGTCGCGGTACTGTGCGAATCGAGCGGGTGTGCATCGCCATGCTCGGCGGAATCCAGCCAGGGCGCATCCAGAGTTATGTGCGTGATGCTGTGGCCGGTGGATCCGGTGATGACGGCTTGCTGCAGCGCTTCGGCCTGACGGTGTGGCCCGACCTGCCGCCCGGCTTCAAAAACGTCGATCAGTGGCCCGACATGGAAGCCAAGCAACGAGCTTACGACGTGTTCGACCATCTCGCAGCAATAGAGGTCACCGAGCCGCGCGTTTGGCGCTATGACGACATTGCGCAAGGGCTGTTCAATAATTGGCGCGAAGAGTTTGAACCGCAAATTCGGAGCGGCGATTTGCATCCTGCGCTGGCCGCGCATCTGTCGAAATATCGCAAGTTGGTTCCCGCGCTCTCCCTGATTTTCGCAATGATCGATTCTCCTGATACGGGTGTCGTTGGGGCTGAGCATTTGGGACGTGCCATTGATTGGAGCGAGTACCTGCGCACCCATGCGGAGCGGCTCTACAGCGCTGCTGTGATGCCCGAGACAGGCGCGGCTAAGGCTCTGCTGGCCAAGATCCGCAGCGGCGCCCTTGGTGAGTCCTTCACGCCTCGCCAGGTCGCACAGAAGTGCTGGGCAGGCATGACGACGACGGAAGCGGTACGCAAGGCTGCTGAACTGCTCGCTGATTACGACTGGCTGCACCGCGACGTGGTGCAGACCGGGGGACGCCCGAGCGAGCGCTACGACGTGAACCCGCGCGTCTGGAGCCGAGCATGAACGAGCCGGTGACGATCACAGCACAGAACGTCGCCGTTGACGCGTCCTACTACTGGCGCGACATGAGCGATTGCCCGGTGAACAGCAAGGTTCAACTTTTGAGCGCTGGGGGCTTGCCTCAATATGGCCTGTGGGACGGCAAAAACACCTTCTATATGGGTTGGGCACCACTGCCAAAGCGCCGGCCCAAAGCTGCATTGGGGACGTGCCAGCAGTGCGGGTGCTGCAGGGCCGGGGGTGCGGCATGAGGTGGCTTGATCGCGCTCGTGAATTGGCGAAAGGCGCCACTACCGACCCTACAAAACCTACGAAAGGGGCTTCTGTAGGTTTTGTAGGTGCGTCCCCCGCCCCTTTTGCAGAAATCGAGGTTGTGAGCGACCCCGAGTTTTCAAACGAAGGACCGCCGAACTTCCCGGAAGACGAGGCATTCGACGGCGCAGAGGCGGCACCCGCTCCAGAGCCTGAGCCTGAGCCAACTGTGGAGCCTGTCAAAGCCAACGACCGCCACACAGCGCAAGTGATGGTCTTCCATCGGCGTGGCATTCGCAACGAAGAGGCCGAGCAACTTGCAAAGGACGTGGCCCGCCGCGCGCGTGAGTTTGACGACCGGAGGATCTGCCTGGAATGTCGCAACCTGCAGGGTCACAAGTGCGCTGTATCGGCTTTGGCGGGCGCTGGTGTGGTTGTAACCCCGTTGCTGAGGATGCCGCAGAGGTGCCCCGGCTTTGAGGCTGCACGATGAGCCGCCGCGATCTACCGGCACGGTCAACCGAAGAGTTTCAGCAGCTCGTTGAAAGCACCATGGCGATGCTTCTTCGCGCCGCGCAGGATCGTAAGGTTGTCATGACCGCAGATATGCGCGTCAGTGAAACGGAAGCAGCGGGCTTGCTGGGCTATGCGCCTGGTTCGCTCAAGAACAAGCGACAAGCCGGAAAGGGTCCGGTTCACTACGACCGCGCGGTGAATGGATCGCGCGTCAGTTACCGGCTTATGGACCTTGCGCTTTGGCTCGAATCTAAGCGTCAAGTCTGGTAACGACATTCAGCGACATCGGGCGGCATCAAGAGGCACGCAAGGGTATGCGCCGCGCTAAAGGCCGGCGATATGCTCGATGCATGAGAGCTGCACGGCATGTGCGGACCTCCCTACCTAACGCAGTGATTGCGCTGGAGCATTTGATGGCAAACATGTATTCCGATCCGAGCAGCGCCTCGGACAACCCGTTTCTTAGTGGCTCAAACCCTTATTTGCAGGGCAGCATCGACAAAGCGCAAGGCGATGTCGTCCGCAACTACAACCTGACGACCCAGCCTGCGTACAACTCGGCGATGGCCAGGTCCGGCTCCTTCGGGAATGCCGGCGTCGATGAGATGAACGCCAACGGGCAGCGAACCCTTCAGGACTCGCTGGGCAACATCTCCACGCAGATGCGCGGTGCGGATTACCAAAACCGCGGCAACCTGTACATGCAGCAGCAGGGCATCGATAGCGGGAACTACTGGAACAACAACAACTTCAACCGCAATCTCTACAACGACGCCTATTCGCAGAACCAGCAGAACCTGCAAACCGGCATCGGTCTGTTGGGCACGCAGGCCGGCTACAACACCAACGACCTGAACAACGGCACGACGATCCAGAACACGCCGATGAACTATTGGTCGCAGTTTGCCAACGCGGCGAATGGCACAGGCCAGGGTTACGGCACCGAGATCAAGACGACCGGCACCACGAGCAACCCGTTCGTTTCGGCAATGGGTGGCGCTCAACTCGGCCAGTCGGCCATGGGCTGGTGGAACAAGAACTTTCCCGGCACCACCGGCACGAGCGGCAATGACTACTCGGGATCGAGCAGCGACTACACCGCGCCGAACTACACCAACTCGATGGATCAAGGGATCAAGTGGTAACCCCATGAGCGAAGCCGCAAAGATCATCGATTCGGCCACTGCGCCCACCATCTACGTTGACCAACTCGTTGGCTTCATCATGAGCCGCGGCAACGTCATCATCACGTTCGCAAACCCTACCGCCGACCACAACCCGGGCGGCGAATCGGTGCACAAGAAAGTCGCTCTGCGTGTAGTCATCCCGGCGCGCGAGGCTCAGGCGTTGACGGTCACGCTCTACGAGTACCTCAAAGAGCAAGGCGTCGATGTCGCCGGCACCGCTGGAGCTATGCAGTGACCGCCACCGTCTTCACTGAATGGAACACCGAGATTCCCGGCACGGAGCAAGACCCGGCGTTGCATGAAGCTTTCGCAACGTTCGCGCTTGATGTGGTTGCGCAGACCATGCCGGCGTTCTTCGACTTCCTGAACGCCAATGACGCGAAGGTCGTAGCCGGGCGGCACATCTTTTCGTACTCGACGCCCGCCGCTCCTGAGGTCTGGGTGGACGTGCCAGCCATGGCAAACCGACTGAATTTCTTGCCGTGGGCTGAGCCCCACGAAACCGCGCACTAAGGACCACTCATGGGGCTACTCGACTTCCTTCAGCAACCCGATGCACAGCTCGGCATCGGCCTCCTGGCCGCAGGTGGCCCGACGACCGATCCGAACCGCACGGGGTTTGGTCAGCGCCTTGCCGGCGCGATGCAAAGCGTCGATGCAAACCGCGATGGCGACCTTAGACGGCAGTACGTCAAATCGCAGATCGACGAGAACACGGCGCAGATTGCGGCACGACAGATGCAGGCTCAACGGGACGCGCAGATCAATGCGCTTGTGATGTCTCGCATGCAAGGCGGCACCCCGATGCCTCAAAGCGCCGCGCCTCAAAGCATGCAAGCGACGCCCGACAATGCTTCGGGGGCTACATCCTTCCCGGTGGCGTCGAACGGCGGCGCACAGCCCAATGACATGAATGCGCCTTCGGCCCCGCCCTCTGTTCCGATGGGCGCGAACGGCCGGCCTTTGCCCATGCAGAGCCCCGGCGTTGCAAGTTCTGCTCAAGGCTTCCCTTTCAGCATGAACGACATCACCGGCCTTACCGCTTTGGGCTACAAGGGTGCCGACGCTCTTTTCAGCCAATTCAAATACGCCACGGATGGCGTGAAGCAAGAAGCCGGGAACTACTACAAAGACCCGAACACCGGCGCGGTGCGCTACCTGCCGAAGCTGGACAACGGCATGGGGCTCGTTAACGGCGTAGTCGCTCCGATGGCGGGCTACTCGGCTTCCAATGCACAAATCAAAGGTCAGGAGGCTGGGGCTGTCGCAGGGGCAAAGATGCCGTTCGACATCGCTACGGATCGTTCGCACCAAGTCACAGGCGCGCAACTGCAAACCAAATCGGTGATCGGTGCAGATGGCAATTCATACGAGGTGCCTCTCTACAACCTCGCGCAAGGTCAAGGCGGCACGTCAGGGGCTGGTGGGCAAAGCGGCGCGTCCGGCGCCCCCACAGCATTCCCTGGCGCGTATCAGAGCGGCCGCAACCCGGTGACGCAGCAGTCCGCGATAGCCATCAATGACGGATGGTTGAAGAATAGCTATCAGCCGACGCTCGATGCCGGCAAGACCGCAACGGATCTCCAGGCGAGCATTCAAGCGGTGCGCAACATCGACATGAACACGGGATGGGGCACCGACCAGAAGGCCAACGGTGCGGCATTCCTCGAAGGCTTGGGCATCGCTCCTGGCAGCGCAAAGCTCTTCGCAGCCAACTCGCAAAAGTTCCAGTCTGTGGCGATGGACAAGCTGCTCACTACGCTCTCAGCGCAAAAGGGACCGCAGACCGAAGGCGACTCGACCCGTGCTCAACAAACCTTTGTGAAGCTGTCGAACACACCCGAAGCAAACGCCTTCATTCTCGACTTCGCACAAGCCAAGGCCAATCAGGACCAGCGCCGCGCGCAGTATTTCCAGCAAGCCCTGCCGCTGGCGCAGAAGTCCGGTGACCTGACACGCGTAGACCGCGAATGGTCAAAAGTACAAGGCTCTGTGTGGGCTGATCCGATCCTGCAACGCTGGGCCAAATAAATGGACGACATCCTCTACAGCGGTTCGGCGGGCATCCCTGCCAACGTGCCACGCGTCAGCAACCCGGCCGACTTCGCAGCGACCTACGGGCTAGCGGCGGAACGTGCGGGCGCTGCGCTCGGCGTCGATCCCAAAGTGATCCTGGGTCAGTGGGGGCTTGAAACCGGCTGGGGCAAGTCGGTGATTCCCGGAACGAACAACCTCGGCAACATCAAAGACTTCTCCGGGGGCGGCACGGCGGCAACGGACAACATGACCGGGAGCCGCGACAAGTACCGCACGTATCGGACGCCCGATGACTTCGCAAGCGATTACGTCAGCCTCATCCAGCGCAAGTATCCGAACGCTGTCGGAGTTGGCGATGACCCGTCGCGCTTTGCCTCGGGGCTGAAGGGGTACGCAGAAGACCCACGCTACGCGGACAAGATCGTGCAGGCCTCCCGCATGGCCGGCTCTGCACCTGGCCCGGTAATGAACGCAGTCGGCCGCGCCGTGGGATCGATCTTTCCGAGCGCTTATGCAGGTCAACCGAACAACCAAGGGGCGCCAATGGCACAGCCAGACGATCAGGCATGGTCCGCACTCGGGCAGAAGTTCGCTCCCCAAGCGCAAGGACAAGGCCAGCAGCCGCAAGGCGCAGACCCATGGGCCGATCTCAACGCGCAGTTCGCGCAGCCGACCAAAGCAGCGGCGCCGTTGCGTACGACGCAAGCCGCTGTCAGCGCCCAGGCCCCGCAAGCATCGACGCTCGACAAGGTGTCCCGCTTCGCTACCAATGCGCTGCCGGTGGGCCTCGCGATCAACGCCATCAACGGCCCCGGTCCTGAGCGTGACGCAGTGAAGGGCTTTGCAAGCGGCTTCGCTGATGTGGGCAACACGATACTCAACGGTGCCAGCCGCGTGGCTGATGCTGTCGGACTTGGCGTCAAAGACCCGTCGCAATCGACGCTCGGCCGCATGGGCATCACGCCCCCGCTCATGAGCAACGACGACCGCCAGGCTTCGCTGGCATCCTTCAACAAAGACAACGACTCGCTTGCTTTCGGTGCGGGTCGCCTCGGCGGCAACATCGCGGCTACCTGGCCTGTCGGCGGTGCCATCGGCGCAGGCATCCGGGGCGCAGCCGCTCTCCCGATGCTTGGCCGTGCGGCTCCCCTGCTCAATGGGTTGGGGAATGCCATTGGAAGCGGCGGCATGTCCACCGGACTGTCTCCTACCGGCATCGTCGCGCAAGCTGGCAACCTCGGCCTGCGCTCACTCGGCGGCGGCATCAACGGCTACGCAAGCGCGGGGCTCATCGATCCATCGTCGGCGAACCTTGGCGGCGCTATCGGCGGCGCTTTGCCTCCTGTCGTCGCCGGCATCGGCAAGGTCGCAGGCGTGGCAGCGAACGGCGTGCGCTTGATGTTCACTCCAGAGCAGGCCCGTGCCGCTCAGGCGGTGCTGAACGCTGGCGGCTACAAGACGCCGGAAGAGATTGCAGCGGTGCGTGCTGCTCTCGGCCAGCAAGGTCCGAACATCGTCGGCGAAGGCCCAACCGTCCCGCAGATCCTGCAAAACCCCGGCGTCAGCCAGTTGCAGCGCACGCTTCGCAACAGCGGTGATACAGCCATCCTTGGACGCGAAACCGCGCAGGACACGGCACGCCTCGCCACGCTCGATCGTGTGTCGCCCGTCAGTGGGACTGTGCAACAGTCGGCGGAGAACTTCGGCAACGGCCTGAGCGCTGCCGTCCGTCCCGCCGAAGCGCAGGCATCGAAGGAGGTCAATCAAGCCTTCTCGGCAGTCGATCCGTTCAACGAAACCCGCTTCAATCTGCCGCTCGACGAGATGCAGGCGGCAAAGGACAAGTTCCTTGGGGCTGGCACCTTTGGCACTGGTGGCAAGGTCGACTCAGCGCTTGCTGAAGCGCGTCGCATCGGAACTGAAACGATTCCTGCGATCGCGCCAACCAGTACGCCTGGGGCTCGCTCGCAGCCGCAGAACATCGCGCAGGCTATCCGCTCGCTCGGTGGCATCAATACCGGCGCTGTGTCGTCCCGCGGCCTCGCTGGTGAACTGGCAGACCTTCGACAGTCGGGGCTTGGCAGCATCATGCAGAACGGTCGCGGCCAGTCGATCGATACGCTGGCGCAGGCCATGCATGCACAGGGCTTCATTCCTGAAGCGGACTCGGCCACGCTGCTCAACGCCCTTCGCGATCACGCATCGGGTGACAAGGTGGTGTCCACCGCAGCCGACCAGTCACGGGCAATGCTCGCCATGCACGAAGCCGCGCAAGGTGATGCACCGGGCGCCAAAATCATTCCAAGGGTTGTGCCCTTCAACCAGGTGCAGAACCTGCGTTCCTCGCTCGGTGAAGCAGCAGCCGCTGCAGATGCCAAAGGCGCGAACCGCGAAGCCGCTGCGCTCCGTCAGATGGTGTCCGATGTCGATACCCGGGTGAAAGCTGTAGCGACCGGCCAAGGTAGTCCGGGCGAATACTTCCCGCCTGACGTGGTTGCGCAGTGGCAGAAAGCTATCGCCCTGCATGCCGACAAGATGGACCGCTTCCATGCCGGCCCACAGTCGCTGATGTTCCAACGCGGTGGGGATGGTCTACCTGCTGCGCAAGGCGCCGAGTTGGCGCCCAAGTTCTTCAACCCGCGAGGCTCGCAGTCTTCCGACATCACAGCCTTCCAGAAGGTCGCCAACCCGGAGACGACTGCAGCGCTGAAGAATTACGCGATCACCGATGCAGCGAACCAGACGGACCGATTCAGCAACCTGACCAACTCGAAGTTTGCGAACTGGGTGAATGCCCGAAGCGGCGCGATTGACGGGCTAATGTCTGAGGGTGAACGCGCGCAGTTGATGGGTGTGAAGAGTGACCTTGCCCGCGCAGACACTGCCGCATCACTCGGCATGGCAAAGGGCTCTAACACGGCTCAAAACGTGCAAAGCGCCCTCGGCTTGGGACTGCTGGATCACAAGGCGGTCAACGTCCTGGCAAAGCAGATTCCGGGCCTTGGCAAGTTCACCGGGCCGATGCTCGACAGCCTCCGCGAAACAGCCAAAAAGGGCAAGGTCGCGCAGATCGGCGGATTGCTCGCTGACCCTGAAGAGATGGTGAAGGCGCTGCAGCTGCTGGAGACGTACTCCGGCAAGAAGCCTATCGGTCTACTCGATCCAGCGCTTGAGTCGTACTTGTTGCGCTCTGCTCCCGCCGTAGCCGGTTCCGGTCGTCAGTGAGAGAGCGTCCTGTCTTCAGGGTGTAGACAAAGTTGACGATGAAAGCCAGCACGCACAGCGCTACCAGCTTCCAGAAGAGGAAGGCTGTAAACGTGAAGCCGAAGATTTCCATGGACGTGATCTTAGATCGCAAAGGAACGAAATGACAGAAGACCCGCAACACTCGGCGCTGAAGCTCACGCAGTTCCGCAAGGAAAACGGCGAGCACGAGACAGAGGCCGAAGTCATCGGGCGTTCGGCTGCTGATTCGGCTGTCTGCTCCGGCGTACTCATCAAGTCCTTCGGCGGGTACATCCCGGGCGATGCTGACGTGTCCGCGTCCGTGGACGAGGTGCGACGCATCACCAAGGCGGTGAAGGGTGGCGACCTCTCCGACCTTGAGGCAATGCTCGTCAGCCAGGCGATGGCCCTGCAGTCGATGGCTACAAGCCTCGCAATGCGTGCTCAGAGACAAGGGGCGCAGCGCAATTTCGAGTCGATGCTCAATCTCTCGTTCAAGGCGCAGTCACAAAGCCGAGCAACCGTGCAGGCGCTCGTCGAACTGAAGTACCCGCGGCAGGTCGTCTTCGCCAAGAACGTGGCGAACGTGAACAACGGCCAGCAGCAGATCAACCACAACGGCGCGCCCGCGACAAACGACGAAAGCGCGCAAATCAAACAATTAGGGGTGAGCGATGGCGAATGGCTGGACACCGGAGCGACGTGCACGACAGGCAGAACTGATACGCACCTGGCGCCCGTGGGACAAATCAACGGGACCACGAAGCCCCGAAGGAAAAGCTGCCGTGTCTCGTAACGCCTACCGGGGCGCCGAGTGGCGATTCATCCGCGAACTGACCAAGCAGACCAATGCACTGTTGCGCGAACAGCGGCAAGTGCTGGCCGACCTCTGAAACATCACACAGGAGCAACCATGTTTCCATTCAACCCGACAAACGCTCCCATGATGGGCGGCGGTCTGCTCGATCCAAAGGTGATCGCAGCCAAACAGGCGATTGCCAAGGTGCCGAAGGCCAAGGGCACTAAGCACAAGAAATCACCCGAACAGATGCGGCGCAAGTGAGTGCTCGTAATACCGACGGTATGACGAAACTTAGTTCAGCGGCGAATCAGGCGGCGCCAAATGCAGCGCATGCGTGCCGAGCAGCCAACTGCCCCAGTGCTTGCAATCTGCAGGCGACAGAGGCACCACGAAGTGACCGAACAGCAGAGAGTGCGCCACGACGCCCGCGCCCTCGGTCGGGGGGTGGGATGTCTTCGCGTTCGCTGGTAGCCGGAGCATCGCCGTTGCTCCAAGCAGCCTGGCGGGTTCGGGGGAGCTTGGGACAGGAGGGATGGGGAAACCAGCCTCTGCCAGACTTCCCGCTTGCTGGATCAAGTCTCGGACTTGTTGGCCCGTCAGATCCACCGTCTGACCGTTGACCGATAGCTTGAGCGTCTGGTGATCGGGAGATAGTTCGATGTTCATGGCCTTCCTGTTCCGCCTTCGATGTAGTTCCATCAAGAGGCTATGCGCGCCGCTTTTGCGGTAGCCAGAACGATCCGCCGGCAATGTAGGCAAGTGTCCAGAGCATCAAGACGCAAGCCCAACCAAAAACCAAAGGAAGGATATTGAATGGCGTTTCGCAGAACGCACCGCGTACTTGGAGCTTAGGGGTGTCACGTCCGTCGGGCGGTGTGTTAACCGCAGCCTCAAGCAGTGCTTGCACCGAATCAGGCTTGTAGCCAGCGGGCGAAGGATGGTCTCGCTGATATTTCTCAACCGCAGCGTTGTGATCAGCCTCAATTGCAGATCGAAGCGAAAGGATCGTAGTGCAGTCGCTCCGCTCAAAAGCGTCCAGCAGTGCACTGGAGGTTACGAAAAGCCCGATAAGCAGGCCGCACCACCAAAAGACAATAGCGGTTCTGACGATCATTTGAGCCTTCGGCCGTGCAGCCCGTTTTGCATGCCTGCGTCCCAATTTTTGGGGAAGCAATGCCTTTTGTAGGTTTTGTAGGTTCCCCGCCCGGCCCTTTTAAGTTTTCAAGGGGCTTTTGTAGGTTTTGTAGGGTCGATAGTGGCGCCCTTTCTGATTTCTGGATGATCGTAGCGCCCAACCAGCTGCACCCTGGAAAACTCATCCAACCCTAAGACGAGTTGTTGCGACAACCAAACCAGTCAGGCCGAAAGATTTCGGCGGTGACACAGAGACATAGCCAGAGCGCTCGTCACAGGCTGGGAGCGGGTTGCACTGGTGGCGCGATTCGACCAGTGCGCATCCTAATTCGCAGCTTTCGACATCCCGAAGAAGTCGAGTCGCAGTGTGCTACCCGAATCATCCTGAGCGTTCCGCGCGCGCGTGCCAGGCTACAGGGCCATCATCCCGCTCGCTCGTTGGTAAGGGCAATGACTTGCTTCTGCAGCTCGGCTATGCGCTCGTTCTGCGACTTCACGAACGATCCGGCAAGCCAGCAGATAACGCCGACCAGAACGGCGATACCCGCCCACATAGAGCCGAAGAAGTAGAGGATTGCCAGGGTGGCGACTGCATCGATGGAGAGTTGCAGCATGATGCTTATACCGGCCGACTGAAGCCGCCCATGACCCAGCACGTCAATCGGTGGAGCGCGTAGACAATTCCGAGCGCTACGGCAACGATCAGCGCACCCTTGAGGTTCTCGCCAACCGGCTGGCTCGAAGAGAAGCACACACTGGTGAGGATCCAGAACACCCATAACCCGATGAAGCCCCAAACCACCGCACTCACGCGGCCAAGACCTCTAAGCATCGCCTTCTCCGTTTGTTTGACGTCAGATTGTCTGGCTGGAACGTGCGGGCAGCAATGGGCCAAAAGGCGCGAAACCCTGTACCCACCGCTACATGGTGGCTACATGGGCTGCTTTTGACACTGCAAATTAAAAAGCCTGCTACCGTATTGATAGCAGGCTTTCGAGGCTCCATGCGGCCTGTAGATGGTGGGACGTGCGGGGGTCGAACCCACGACAAACGGATTAAAAGTCCGCTGCTCTACCAACTGAGCTAACGTCCCGGACTGAACTTTTCTGTCTCGCCGGCGGGGTCCAGCAAAGCCTCTAATTATAGCTTGCCGCCGCGGGCAATTTCGTCGAGAACCCACCCAGCCGCACATTGACCGAAAGTCGCAGTGACGGTAACGACGGAACCGTATCCATGACAGTTGAGCGTGCCGTCGCTGTCGGCGCCTTGGTCCATCGCGCATGAGACGTCGGGCGGCGCCACGCTCTCGCGGCTGAACACGCAGTTCACGCCCATCTTCTTACCTTCGCGAGGCGCGCCATGCTCTTTGCGAAGTCGCTGGCGCAACTGGGCCAGCAAGGGGTCGTGCGTGACGAGTGCCAAATCTTCGATGTCGACCCGGTGCGCCATGCGCTTGCCGCCTGCAGCGCCGACCGTGACGAAGCGCGCGCCGGTATCGTTGAACTCTCTGCTGTCATGACGCCGTGCCCACGCCGCCATTGCCACCTTGGCGCGGACCTGATCGCAAGCATCGATCAGCGCCGTCACCGGTCCCTGTGCCGTCTGTGCTGAATCGAAAAGCGCAAGCCAGTTGTCGGGCTCGACGAAGTCATCGATCGTGTACACCTTGCATTCGGGATTGATGCTGGCAATGCGGTCCCGCATCGCTTCGACCTTAGCCTGGCCCAGCGTGCCGGTCAGCGCATGAATCTGCCGATTGATGTTGGACTCGGAGATGTGATCGAGATCGATGAGCGTCAGCCGTCCGACGCCGCTGCGCGCCAGCGCCTCGACGGCCCACGAACCGACGCCACCGATGCCGGTGACGACAACATGCGCATCCCGAATGCGTGCTGCGCCAGTGACGCCATAAAGTCGGTCGAGCCCGCCGAATCGACGTACCAGATCAGGCTTGTCCTCAACCAAGGCCTTGGGCACGATCTGAACTGCAACGTCGAGTGGAATCGAAGCTTCCAACGGCAAGTCCCGCCTATTTCAAGCGCGCCAGGCGCTCGCGTCCAGCCTGAGCGGCTTCGGACTGCGGATAGGCTTTGGTTAAGTCTTCCAGCGTGCGGCGAGCCGCGCGGGTGTCTTTGAGCTCGATCTGGCAATTGGCGATCGACAGCACGGCTTCCGGCGCCTTCGCATGATCGGGCGCCAGAGACAGCATCGACCGGAAATTGGCAATCGCTTCGTTGTAGTTGCGCGTCGCATATTGCGCATTGCCCAACCAGAACAAGGCCGACGGGTTGTAGCCGCTTTGCGGATGGGCCTTCACGAAGCCGGCGAAAGCCGTTTGGGCCTGCGCGAACTGACCACCGCGAAAGACGCCGAGTGCCGCGTCGAACTCCGCTTTTTCTTTAGGGTCAGCGGTGAACTCGCGTCCGTCGACTGCAACGGTCGAGGGTTCACTCTTCTTCAAACGATCGTCGACGTCCGTCTGCTTTTGCTGCATGTCGGACACGGTGCGGGTGAGCTGTTCATTCTGGCCGGTCATGCGAGCAAGGTCGCCGCGCATGGCCTCGATCTGACTTTGCAGATCGAGCAGACTGCGCCGCAATTGACCGTTTTCGTCAGTGAGCCGTTGGTTGGTGGCCTCGCGCATCGCTTCGACGCGCTGCCGCAAGTCCAGGATGGCGCGGCGCGCCTCGTCATCTTCGAACAGCGCAGCATGCGCGCCGACTGATGCAAGCGACGCGCATGCCAACGCCGCAGCGGCGAGCGCGTGCCGCATGGCAACACTGCGCATGATCACTTGTAGAAGATTTCAGCGCGGCGGTTTTGCGCGTACACCGCTTCGCCGGTGCCAGTTGCAGCCGGCTTTTCTTTGCCGAAGCTCACCGCTTCGATTTGGGCATCGTTCACTCCCAGAAGCACCAGCGAGCGACGCACGGCTTCTGAGCGCTTTTGACCCAGCGCCAAGTTGTACTCGCGACCACCGCGCTCGTCTGTGTGGCCTTCAATGGAAACGCGACGCTGTGCGTTCGCTTTCAGGAAGCGTGCGTGACCATCGATGAGCGCCTGGTACTCGGGCTTTACCGTGTAGCTGTCGTAGTCGAAATAGATGATCCGTGCGACTCCGACCGGACCTTGCGCGTTCTGCGCGTTCGGATCGATCGTGACAGGTGCCACGCCGCTCGCCGAGCCCTGTCCCATGCCGCCACCAGTGCGGTCGACAACGGGTGCGTCGTTCAGCTTGGTGCCAGACGAGCAGCCTGCGATCAAAGCCACGATGGCCAGCGAATAAATCGTACGTTTCAACATTTTCGAACTCCTCAAGTTAATCATTGCTTTTGAAACGGACCCCAGTCCGGTTCTCTGATGTCGCCCGCTTGCCCCGCAAGGCGTGCCTTAATTTTTCCGTCCAGCGTGGTGGTCATCAGCGCCTCGCGGCCCTGAAGCTGCGTTGCATAGACGATCAGCTTACTGTTGGGAGCAAAACTCGGGCTCTCATCGGCTGCGGTGTCGGTAATCGCGTTCACCGTGCTGGTCGACAGCTCCATCACGTGGAGTTTGAACGCACCACCCACCCTGGAGATGTAGGCCAACCACCGGCCATCGGCGCTGATGGACGGAGAAATGTTGTAGGTGCCGCTGAACGTGACCCGTGTTGGGTTTCCGCCGCTGGCACCCATCTTGTAAATCTGCGGTGCGCCGCCACGGTCGCTAACAAAGTAAATGGTACTGCCGTCGGCCGAATACACGGGCTCGGTATCGATGCTGTTGCTCTGCGTCAGCCGGCGCGGCTCGCCACCGCTCGCAGCAATTGTGTAAAGCTGCGAGCCGCCGTCACGGCTCAGCGTCACCGCCAACGAATTGCCATCGGGCGCCCATGCCGGGGCGCTGTTTGAGCCGCGGAAGTTGGCCAGCAGCCGCCGCTGCCCGCTCGCCACGTTGTGCACGTAGACCACCGGCTTGCGCGACTCGAACGAAACGTAGGCGAGCTGTTGTCCATTGGACGACCAACACGGCGAAATGATGGGCTCGGGGCTTGCGAGCGCTGCCTGGGCGTTCTCGCCGTCGGCATCTGCCACCCACAAGGTGTAGCGGCTGCCGCCCTTGGTCACGTAGGCGATGCGCGTCGAGAAGATGCCTTTTTCGCCGGTTAGCTTTTCGTAGACATAGTCGGCGATACGGTGCGATGCAAGGCGCAAGTCGCCTTGTGGCACGGTATAGCTCTGGCCACCGAGGTCCGCACCCCGCACCACGTCCCAAAGGCGGAACTTGATGTCGTAGCGGCCATCGGCGAGTTTGGTCACGCCACCGGCCACGAGCGAGTCGGCCGTACGTTGACGCCACAAAGTAAGGTCAGGCCGCGATGTTTCGTCGAGCGCCTGGCCCGACGCATCGACACCGCGGAACTGGCCGCTGCGCTCGAGATCCGCCTGAACGATGGCGGAGATTTTTTGCGGGGAGGCGTCTTGTCCTTTGAAAGGGACGAGCGCAATGGGCAGCTGCGTCAGGCCGACGCCCGACACTTCGACCCGGAACTGCGCAAGAGCGGAGAGCGCGGGAGAGGCAGCGAGAGCCGCAATCAAGGTGCGACGTGCGGTGAACGAGGATGAAGAAGAAGTCGAAATAATAGCTGGCAACGGCTTGTTCATGCAGTTCGGAGAAGTTTCCGGGGCAAAAGTTTCCCCGATCTGAAGCGAGCCTCAATGGTACACATAGCTCCGAAGGGGTCGTCACAAAACGTGAGCGCCCCTTGTGGACATTGGCGAAAGGGCGAATGTCAACGGGAATAACGTCAATGAGGACCCATGGAGGAACTCATAAAGAGTCAACAGTTCACGCCCGTAGAATCCGCCGCCATGTCTTCCGCCCCCTTGGACGCCACCGTGCGTGCCCCCTTGATGCGCCGTCTTTCGCGGCTCATGACCTGGTTCGGAGAGTCTCGTCGCTGGTGGACCATCGGGGTCGTCGCCGCCTTGATCGCGGCACTCACCGAGCCGTTGATGCCGGCGCTTTTGAAGCCGCTGCTGGACCGCGGTTTTTCGCGCGGCCAGCTCGCGTTGTGGACCGTTCCGGTCGTGCTCATTTCGCTGTTCGCGGTGCGCGGACTGGCGCAGTTCGTCTCGCAGTACGCCCTGGCACGTATCGCCAACGAGGGAATGCAGCGGTTGCGCCGCGTGCTGTTCGACCGGGTGCTGGCGGCAGAGCTGGCATTGTTCTCCCGACAGTCGGCCAGCGCACTGTCGAACACGGTCGTGTACGAGGTGCAGACTGGCGCCATGCTGCTGGTACAGGCGCTGCTGGGGCTGTCGCGCGACGGCTTCACGCTGGTCGCCCTGCTTTTTTACCTTGTCTATCTGAACTGGAAACTGACGCTCATCGTCGGTGTGCTGGTGCCCGGCGTCGCATGGATCATGAAGGTGTTTTCCAAGCGCCTCTACCACCTGACGCGCCTTGGTCAGCAAGCTACAGACGACTTGGCCTACGTAGTCGAAGAAAACGTGCTCGCCCACCGCATGGTGCGTCTGCACGGCGCGGAAGCCGGCCAGGCGCAGCGCTTCGAGGCCCTGAGCCAGAAGCTGAACCGCCTTGCCGTGAAGTCCACCATCGCATCGGCCGCGATGACGCCTTTGACCCAGTTGCTCGCGTCCGTCGCGCTGTCCGTGGTGCTGATGATCGCGCTGTGGCAAAGCGGCGAGCAAGGTTTGACTGTCGGCGGCTTCGTCGCCTACATCACGGCCATGCTGATGTTGATCGCGCCGATCCGCCGGCTTGCCGACATGGCCAACCCGATCACGCGCGGCCTCGCCGCACTGGAGCGCGGGCTGGCGCTGATCGACGACATCGCCTCGGAGACGCAAGGCAGCTACTCCGCCGACCGCGCGCGCGGCCGCATCGAGCTGAAAGACGTGCGAGTGAGCTACCGCGGCGACGACGAAGCCTCTGCCATCGACCGGCTCAGCCTGACGATCGAGCCAGGAGAGGTCGTGGCCTTCGTCGGGCCCTCAGGGTCGGGCAAGACCACCCTCGTCAATTTGTTGCCCCGCTTCGTGCTGCCCAGTGCGGGCAAGGTGCTGCTGGACGACCACGACATCGGCGAATGGCAGCTGTCGAGCCTGCGCGCGCAATTCGCGATGGTGAGCCAGGACGTCGTCATGCTGAACGACACGCTGGCCGCGAACGTCGCGCTCGGCGGCGACATCGACCGTGAGAAGGTTCAGCGCTGCATCGTCGCGGCGAACCTGCAGTCGCACATCGACAGCCTCAGCCAGGGCATCGATACCGTGCTCGGCCACAACGCGGCGCAACTGTCGGGCGGTCAACGCCAGCGACTGGCCATTGCGCGCGCACTCTACAAAGACGCGCCGATTCTGCTTCTGGACGAAGCTACCTCGGCCCTCGACACCGAGTCGGAGCGCCTGGTGCAAGACGCCCTTCAGCGCTTGATGCAAGGCCGTACCACGCTCATCGTGGCGCACCGCCTCTCCACGATCCAGCACGCCGATCGCATCGTCGTCATGGAGCGCGGCCGCGTGTCGGAGCAAGGCAGCCACGCGCAACTGATGGCGCTCGATGGCCTGTACGCCCGCCTGCAAAACAACGCCATTCGCACAGCCCCTCCAGAAAAAGAGCCCACGATCTGACCCTCGATTCCAGAAACATCGCGGAATCGGCTTTGCCGGGCCGCTGATGTTGCCCCCGGTCATGGGGTGGGAGTCGCGGCACTGAGTCCGCAGCGACCTGGGGCGAGCTAGAGCAACACGATGTCGTACTGTCCCTGGCCGATCGCAGCTTCGGCCTGCAGGGAAATCGGCTTTCCGATGAAGTCGCTGAGGCCGGCGAGATGCTGGCTTTCTTCGTCCAGAAATAGCTCGATGACCTGCGGCGATGACACGATCCGGAACTCGCGCGGCGTGAACTGTCGCGCCTCACGCAGAATCTCGCGCATGACGTCGTACGCCACGCTGCGGGCCGTCTTGACGATGCCCTGCCCTTTGCAAGCCACGCAAGGCTCGCACAGCATGTGGGCCAGCGATTCGCGGGTGCGCTTGCGCGTCATCTCGACCAGACCCAACTGCGAGAAGCCGCCTGCTGTCGTCTTGACGCGATCCCGCGCGAGCTGCTTCCTGAACTCCGCCAGCACCTGCTCGCGATGGTCGTCGCGCACCATGTCGATGAAGTCCACGATGATGATGCCGCCCAGATTGCGCAGCCTGAGTTGTCGCGCGATGGCCTGCGCAGCTTCGAGATTGGTCTTGAAGATCGTGTCGTCGAAATTGCGCGCGCCGACAAAACCACCGGTGTTGACGTCGACCGTGGTCAACGCCTCGGTCTGATCGACCACCAGATAACCACCTGACTTGAGTTCGACGCGTCGACCTAGCGCCTTGGCGATCTCTTCATCGACCGCATACAGGTCGAAAATCGGACGCTCGCCCTTGTAGTGCTGCAGCTTGCCGGCCGCCTGTGGCATGAACTCGGCACCGAACTTGTGCAGCACATCGAACTGCTCCCGCGAATCGATGCGAATGGTCTGCGTGTCTTCACTGGTCATGTCGCGCAACACGCGTTGCAGCAGGCTCAGGTCCTGATGCAGCAACGACATCGCCGGCATGCGAGAAGACGATTCGCGAATGCGCGACCAAGTCTTGCGCAGATACGCGATGTCTTCGGCGAGTTCGGCGTCGGACGAGTCTTCGCCGTTGGTACGCAGGATGAAGCCACCGGTGGCGGCCGGCACCACACCGCCGCTGTCGGCTGCTGCTGCGGCCTCGATCAGCACCTGCATGCGGGCGCGCAAGGCATCCCGCTGATCCGACGGAATCTTCTGCGACACGCCGATATGGTTGTCTTGCGGCAAAAACACCAGCAGCCGCCCTGCGATGCTGATCTGCGTCGACAGGCGCGCGCCCTTGGTGCCGATCGGGTCCTTGATCACCTGAACCAGCAACGACTGTCCTTCGAACACCTGCTTTTCGATCGGCACGATCGGCCCGCTGCCGCGATGGTCGCGCTCGGGCACCTGCGTGCTGGCACGTGAGCCGGGCGTGAAGGGAGAAACGATGTCGGCGACGTGAAGGAACGCTGTGCGCTCGAGACCGATGTCGATAAAAGCCGACTGCATGCCGGGCAGCACGCGAGACACTTTGCCGAGATAGACGTTGCCGACCAACCCGCGCTCCAGCGTGCGTTCGACATGCAGCTCTTGCACTGCGCCGTGCTCCACCAGCGCGACGCGGGTCTCTTGCGGGGACCAGTTGATCAGGATGTCTTGCATGGGTTCTTCTAGATCTTGAAACCGGCGTGCCGCAGCAGCTGCGCGGTCTCGAACATCGGAAGACCCATGATGCCCGAATAGGACCCGCCGATGTATTCGACGAAGGCTGCCGCAGCACCCTGCACTGCGTAGGCGCCGGCTTTGCCGAGCGGCTCGCCGCCCTCTACGTAGCGCGCGATCTCCGGCCGAGTCAGGGTTGCGAAGCGCACACGCGAGACGCTGAGCGCGGCATCGCGGCGGCGCCCGTGATGTACGGCCACGGCCGTCAGCACGCGATGCGTCGTACCCGACAGGAGACTCAGCATGCGACGCGCGTCGGCAGCATCATCGGGCTTGCCGAAGATGCTGCGGCCGAGCGCCACGGTGGTGTCGGCACACAGCACCGGCGCGTCGGGCAGCCCACGGCGCTTGCGGCGCTCGACCGCGGCGTCGAGTTTGAGCCCCGTCACTCGCTGTACGTAGGCAGCCGGACTCTCGGCACCATGGACGGCCTCGAGCGCTTCGGCGTCCTCGTCGTCATCGGCCAATAGCAGCTCATGGCGCACGCCGAGTTGTCCCAACAACTGGGCACGGCGCGGACTCTGCGAGGCAAGGTAGATGAAGCGCATCGGCGCAGGCAAAAGCAAGTGGTCCAGGCGCTATTCGCGGTGGTACGGATGGCCGGCGTTGACCGACCAGGCGCGATACAGCTGTTCGACCAGCAGCACGCGCGCCATGGCATGAGGCAATGTCAGATCGGACAAACGAATGCGCTCGTGCGCAGCGGCCTTGAAGGCTGGGTCGAGCCCGTCGGGGCCGCCGATGACCAGTGCCACGTCGTCGCCCTTGCCCTGCCAGGCCTGCAGTCGCGCCGCCAGGGCCTTTGTCGTGAGCGAGGTGCCACGTTCGTCCAGCGCGACGATGTGCATGCCGCGGGCGATGGCTGCCTCGATGCGTTCGCGCTCCGCGGCATAGATCGTGTCGAGTGATTTCGAACTGCGTGGCTCTGTCTTGACGGCCCGCAATTCGAGCTTGAGCTCCGGCGGGAAGCGCTTGGCGTAGTCGTCCCAGGCGGTCTGTGCCCAGTCGGGCATGCGTTGCCCGACCGCGACCACCAGCAGCTTCATGCGTTCTTCGGAGCAGCCTTGCGCGCGGGCTTCTTGACCGCGGCGGCGGTCTTGGAGGCAGGTCGGGCTGCAGGCTTCGCGGCCGACCTCGGCGCTGATTTAGCAGCGGCCTTCTTGGCGGCCGGCTTGCCGAACACTTTGACCGGCGTGTTGGCAGAAGCCTTGCGGGCCGGCGCCCTGCGCGATGGGCCCTTGGCTGCTTTGGCCTCGAGTTCAGCGGCGCGAATGGCGGTCTTGGCAGCGCTGGAACGGCGCAACGTCGTCGGCTGCTTGACGGCCGGCTTCTTCTCTTCGACGACCTTGGCCGGCGACGCCGGCTTGCTCGACCCGAGCTTGGTACGAACCGGCTTGTCGCCCCAGATCTCTTCGAGGTGGTAATACTGGCGGATGGCCGGCTGCATGATGTGCGCGACCGCTGCGCCGCAGTCCACGATGATCCATTCGCCGTTTTCTTCGCCTTCGATGCGCGGCTTGCCAAAGCCGGCTTCGCGCACGGCATCGCGCACGCTCGAAGCGAGCGCCTTGGTCTGTCGATTCGATGTGCCCGAGGCGATGATCACGCGCTCGAAAAGCGGTGAAAGATGCTCAGTGTCGAATACCGCAATGTCCTGCGCCTTGACGTCTTCAAGCCCATCGATGATGGCTCGTTGAAGTTTCTGGGTGTCTTTCTTGGCGGCGGCTTCAGTTGTCATCAGGCAGGGCGGTAGAGGAGATGTTGATCAATATAGCGTGCAACGGCGGGCGGAACCAGTGCGGAAAGGTCTCTGCCACGGGCAGCGAGCTCGCGAATGTCGGTGGCGCTGATGTCCATGGCCGGCAGTTCGAGTGTCTCGAACCGGGCGCCAGCCGGTAGGCCGGGCAAGGCAGATGGATCGAACCGGGCTGCATCGCCCGTCTGTATTGCTCGATGCGCTACAGAAACGATAGCAAGCTCGAGTATACCCTGCCAGCCGTTCCAGGTCGGCAAGGCGCGGGCCTGGTCTTCGCCCATGACCAGCACCCATTGCACGTCGGGCAATTCGTCGTGCAGCTCTTGCAACGTATCGAGCGTGTAAGTGGGGCCGGGCCGCAACACTTCGCGCGTGTCGACGATTGCGCCGGGCAAGTCCTGAAACGCAAGACGCGTCATGGCGAGCCGGTCTTCGGCACTGGTTAACGCCCTCGCCTTGTGCCAGGCCTGTCCGGTCGGAAAGATGCGTAGCTCCTGCAAATCGAGCTGCGCCAGTGCCGCCGCAGCCAGCGCGACGTGTGCGTTGTGCGGCGGATCGAACGCGCCGCCGAACACGCCGATGCGGGTCGATGGCCGACTACTGCCGTGGCCGTCCGCGCTCAAAGCCACTCGCGCCGCACGATGAAGTCGCTGTACAGACTCGCCTCGGGCGTACCGACGTCAGGCATGCGCTGATAAGCCCAACTCGCAAGCGGCGGCATCGACAACAAGATCGATTCGGTGCGACCGCCGGACTGCAGACCGAAGTGCGTTCCACGATCCCACACAAGATTGAACTCGACGTACCGGCCGCGGCGGTACAACTGGAATTCGCGCTCGCGCTCACCATACGGTGTTTCGCGGCGGCGCTCGACGATCGGCATGTAAGCAGGCAAGAACGCATCGCCGACGGAACGCAACATCGCAAAGCTCTGTTCGAAACCGAGCTCCGAGAAATCGTCGAAAAAGATGCCGCCGATGCCGCGCTGCTCGTCGCGGTGCTTCAAGAAAAAGTACTCGTCGCACCACTGCTTGAAGCGCTGATATTTGTCGTCGCCGAAGGGCGATAGCGCATCGCGGCAAGTCGCATGAAAGTGCACCGCGTCCTCGACAAAACCGTAGTACGGCGTCAAGTCCATGCCGCCGCCAAACCAGCAGACCGGCTCGCCACCCTCGGGCAGTGCAGCCAGCATGCGGATGTTCATGTGCACTGTCGGCACATACGGATTGCGGGGATGAAAAACCAGCGACACGCCCATCGCCTCGAAGGGCGCGCCCGATAGTTCGGGCCGATGCTGTGTGGCCGACGGCGGCAGCCTGGGGCCACGAACCTGAGAGAAGCCGCAGCCGGCGCGTTCGAACAATTCGCCGCCTTCGAGGATGCAGGTGAGCCCGCTGCCTTGAAGCAATTCTTCTGGCGCTTTCTGCCAGGCATCGCTGATGCACGCACCGCCATCGGCCGCCTCGATCGACGAGACGATGCGTTGCTGCAATCCGCGCAGGTAGGCGGCGACTTCTGCCGGTGTCGTCGTGGCCGTTGCAGACGCAACCGCCATCAGCCGCCCTGCCCCCGGCCTTGCGTATTCCCCTGCGTGTGCGCATGCAAGGCGCGATACCCGATGTCGCGCCGGTATTGCGCCCCGTCGAATTGAATGCGCGAAGCCACTTCGTAAGCGCGCTGCTGCGCCAGCTTGACGCTGTCCGCCAGCACGGTGACGCACAACACCCGGCCGCCACTGGTCTGCAATTCCTTGCCCTTGAGCGCGGTACCAGCATGGAACACGACAGCATCGGCCGTCCCCGCCGGCACCCCGGCGATACGGTCGCCTTTTCGCGGATCGAGCGGATAACCGTGCGCCGCCATCACGACCCCCAAGGCGACACGCCGGTCCCATTGCAGTTCGACTTGGTCGAGCGTCCCATCAGTGGCGTGCAAGAACACCTCGAACAGATCCGACTTGAGCCGCATCATGATCGGCTGCGTTTCCGGGTCGCCCATGCGGCAGTTGAATTCCAGTGTTTTCGGGTGACCGGTGCCGTCGATCATCAGACCCGCATACAAGAAACCGGTGAATGGAATGCCGTCTTTTTCCATGCCGCGGATGGTCGGCAGGATGATCTCTCGCATAGCCCGCGCATGCACTTCGGCGGTGACGATCGGGGCCGGCGAATAGGCACCCATGCCCCCGGTGTTGGGGCCTTCATCGCCGTCGAGCAGGCGCTTGTGATCCTGGCTCGTGGCGAGCGCCAGCACGTTCTTGCCGTCGCACATAACGATGAAACTTGCCTCCTCGCCCTGCAAAAACTCTTCGATCACGACGCGCGGGACCGCCTTGCCGCCGCCGATGTCGTTGTGGGCGACGCCGAACTTGTTGTCGACCAGCATGAAGTCGATCGCCTCGTGCGCCTCGGCCGCCGTCATCGCAACCACGACGCCCTTGCCTGCCGCCAGCCCGTCGGCCTTGACGACGATCGGTGCGCCCTTGGCTTCGATGTACGCATGCGCGGCGACAGGGTCGGTGAAGGCCTCGTACTCCGCCGTCGGAATCTTGTGGCGCTTCATGAAGGCCTTCGAAAAGGCTTTGGAACTCTCGAGCTGCGCGGCCGCTTTCGTCGGACCGAAGATGCGCAAGCCGTGTGCGCGAAATTCGTCGACCACACCGGCAGCAAGCGGACCTTCAGGGCCGACCACGGTCAGCGCGATCTTTTCCTTTACCGCCCATTCGCGCAGCGCGACCGGGTCGGTGATGTCGAGTCCGATAAATCGCGAATCGGTCGCCGTACCGCCGTTGCCCGGCGCCACATAAATCTTGCTGACACGCGTCGCCTGTGCAAGGCGCCAGGCCAACGCGTGCTCGCGACCACCGCCGCCAATGACCAGAACCTTCATTCGCCAGCTTTCGTTCGAGGATTTTTCATTCCGACAGTGCAGCGTTGTGATAGACCTCCTGGACATCGTCCAGGTCTTCGAGAATGTCGAGCAGCCGCTGCATTTTTGCAGCGTCGTCGCCAGTGACATCGACCGTGTTTTCGGCCCGCATCGTGACCTCGGCCACTTCGGGCTTGAGGCCGGCGGCGTCGAGCGCGTTCTTGACTGCTTCAAAGTCGCCGACCGCCGACAGCACCTCGATGGCGCCGTCTTCGTCCGTTACCACGTCTTCGGCGCCGGCCTCCAGGGCGACTTCCATCACCTTGTCTTCGTCGGTGCCGGGCGCAAACACGAACTGGCCGCAATGCTTGAACTGGAACGAGACCGAATTTTCGGTGCCCATATTGCCGCCGTATTTAGAGAAAGCGTGCCGCACTTCGGCCACCGTGCGCACCCGGTTGTCGGTCATGGTGTCGACGATGATCGCCGCGCCGCCGATGCCGTAGCCCTCGTAGCGAATTTCTTCGTAGTTGACGCCTTCGAGGTTGCCGGTGGCCTTGTCGATGTTGCGTTTGACGGTGTCGATCGGCAGGTTGACGGCTTTGGCCTTTTCAACTGCCAGCCGCAGCCGCGGGTTGGTGCCCAAGTCACCGCCGCCGAGGCGCGCAGCGACCATGATTTCGCGGATCACGCGGGTCCATGCCTTGCCGCGCTTCTCGTCCTGCCGGCCCTTCCGGTGCTGAATGTTTGCCCATTTGCTGTGTCCGGCCATGGCTTCGCTCTCGCTGTCTAGTGGGTGTCGAGTTTACTGTCCGTCGCACGCAACGGCCTGCGCCGCACGGCGGGACCGGCAGTGCTTTTCTGGATAATCCAATGCTCAAACGCCGCTTTCCGGCTGCGGCGCCTGAATTCAACCTGACACTGCGCATGAACATTGTTGACCCGACACCTGTCCGAAGTCATGTCGTCACGACAGACGTCGAGGCTTGCGACGTACTCGTCATCGGCGGCGGCCCCGCGGGCTCCACCGCGGCCGCACTGCTCGCGCAGCAGGGCCGCAAGGTCGTGCTGCTCGAGAAAGCGCACCACCCACGCTTTCACATCGGCGAATCTCTGTTGCCCGCCAACGTCGCTCTGTTCGACCGACTGGGCCTGCGCGAGCAGATCGAGGCGATCGGCATGCCCAAGTACGGTGTCGAATTCGTCTCGCCCGACCACGATCACACGGTGGCACTCGAATTTGCCGAGGCTTGGGACAAGTCGATGCCATACGCCTGGCAGGTGCGCCGCTCCGAAATGGACGAGATGCTGTTTCGCAATGCAACCGCGCACGGCGCCGACACGCGCGAAGGCTGGCGCGTGCGGAATGTCGATTTCGACGCCGACGGCGCCACCGTGCAGGCCACGCACGACGATGGCGAAAAGCGCACATGGCGCGCCCGGTTCGTCATCGATGCATCGGGCCGCGACACCTTCCTGTCGAACAAGTTCAAGGCCAAGCAGAAAAACCCGAAGCACAACAGCTCGGCCCTGTTCGGCCACTTCGCCAATGCCTTGCGCGGTGAAGGCAAGCTCGAAGGCAACATCACCATCTTCTGGTTCGCGCACGGCTGGTTCTGGTACATCCCGCTGGCCGACGGCACCACCAGCATTGGCGCAGTTTGCTGGCCGTACTACCTGAAGTCGCGCACCAAGCCGGTCAAGGACTTCTTTGCCGACACCATCGCGCTCTGCCCGCAACTGGTCGAGCGGCTGAAAGACGCCACGCTGGTCGACGACGCTGTGTACGCCACCGGCAACTACTCGTACACCAGCACGCATTGCAGCGGCGAGCGATATCTGATGCTCGGCGACGCGTTCACCTTCGTCGACCCGGTGTTTTCGTCGGGCGTCTACCTGGCGATGCACAGCGCCTTCGAAAGCGTCGATGTCGTGACCGCAGCGCTCGAACGTCCTGCGCAGGCGGCTGCGCTGATGCAGCGCTTTGAGCGCTACATGCGCAAGGGGCCACGCGAGTTTTCGTGGTTCATCTTTCGGGTCACCAACCCGACCATGCGCGAATTTTTCATGTACCCACAAAACCCGATGCGGGTGAAGGAAGCGCTCATGTCCTTGCTGGCGGGCGACATCTACGGCAAGACGCCGATCTGGCGCTCGCTGCGCATCATCAAGACGATGTACTGGTTGGTTTCGGCCGGCCATCCCAGGCGGACCTGGCTGGCGTGGACGCGGCGGCGGCGCAACATTCGCGACCTCGGTCCGCTGGTCGGCGAGAACGTGGTGGAGGCCAAGTGAGCGCGCCGCTTGCGGACAATTCAGCCTCCTCGGGCTCCTCGGGCTTTCCGTCCCGTCTGCGGGTCGAACGGATGTCGCTGGCCGCCAGCCTCGACCTCAGCGCCACCGGCGATGCACCCTTCGGCGCCTTGGGCTACGGCACGCCTGCGCATCTGCACTGGATGCCGACGGTGGACGCGCAGGTGCTGTCGCTGCGCGGTGCCATGGCCGACGTGTGGCATGCGGGCGAGAGCATCGATTCGGGCGCGACCGGCTCGGCCCGTTGGCGCAGCGATGGCGAGTGGCTGCTCGGCGCCATCGATCTTTCCGAAGCGACCGACAAGGCCGATGACGAGGGTTTGTCCGACATGTCGCACCGCGCTTACAGCGACCTCTTCAAGGCGCTCGACGAAGCAGGTACGCCCCACCTGCTGCGCATCTGGAACTATCTGCCGCGCATCAACGGCTTCAACGATTCCGACGATAGCGCCGCAGGGCAAGCCACCGGTGGCACAGGCCTGGAGCGCTACCGCCAATTCAACTTCGGCCGCCAGCAGGCCTTTATCGATGCCGCTCGCCCTGCGTTCGACGGCGCCCCGGCAGCTTGCGCACTGGGCATCAGGCAAGGCGCATTGAGCATCCGCTTTCTGGCAGGCCGCAAGGCGCCGGTGCCGGTCGAAAATCCGCGCCAGGTGTCGGCCTACCACTACCCACCGACCTACGGGCCGCGCGCGCCGACTTTCTCACGCGCGGCACTCGCCGAAATGGGCGGCGGCGATGTCGCACTTTTCATCTCCGGCACCGCCAGCATCATCGGCCACGAGACCGTTCACCCCGGTGACGTGCGCGAGCAAACACGCGAGACGCTGCGCAACCTCGCTGCGGTGGTCGCCGCCGCGAACGACGCAGCAGGAAAGCTCGAAGCACCGTGCGACGCCGCACGCTTCACGGTGCCGGCGCTCGACTGCGTGATCTACGTACGGCATGTCGACGATGTCGTCGCCATCCGCCAAGTGATCGACGAGGTACTGGGCGGGGGCTCGCACTTCGCTGCGCACGCGGTGGTGCTCGAAGCCGATATCTGCCGCAGCGACTTGCTGGTCGAGATCGAGGCACACGCGGTTGCGTCCGGTGTGCAAGGCGCTCGGCACGATGCCTTGCCGGTCGGCTCACTCGATGCGTGAACCGGCGCCCACGCCATGATTCGCGCCCTGCGCTTACTCGCAACGATTCCGCTGGCGCTGCTGCTCTACGCGCTGCTGCTGTTCCTCGGCGCCATGTCGCTCGGCTGGAACCTCATCGCCATGGTGCTGCATCCGCTGTTGCCGGCGCGGCAAGGCCTGCGCATCGGACGTGCGGGCATCTCGTGGGGCTATCGGCTGTTCTGGAACGTAGCGTCGGCCTGCAGGATGATGCGCATCGACGCGAGCTGCCTCGACGCGCTGCGCGACGAGCCGGGCGTGATCTTCGTGGCCAATCATCCGACCATGCTGGACGCCTTGTTGCTGGTGGCGCATTTGCCCAGGAGCGCGTGCATCATGAAAGCGTCGCTCATGAAAAACGTCTTTCTGGGTGCCGGCGCGCGGCTCGCACAGTACATCCGCAACGACTCGGCGCGCACGATGGTCCGGCTCGCCGTGAACGATCTGCGCGATGGCGGCCAGCTGGTCATCTTTCCAGAGGGCACGCGCACCGTCTCGCCGCCGCTTAACGCGTTTCGCCCCGGCGTGACGCTGATCGCAAAGCTCGCGCAGGCGCCGATTCAAACGGTCTTTATCGACACCGACTCGCCTTATCTCGGCAAGGGCTGGCCGCTGTGGCGCGTGCCGCCGCTGCCTGTCGTTTTCAAGCTGCGGCTGGGTCACAGGTTTTCACCGCGACAAGACAGCGCCGCGTTGCTGACGCAGCTGGACCAGTATTTTCGACACCACGTAGAACAACAACAGCGCGACGACACCGCGCCCGCAGAATGCCAGACGTCTCCCCTACACACCTTGTTCTGATCCCGAGCTACAACACGGGCGAGCGCCTCTTCTCGACGGTCAGTGCGGCGCGAGCGCAATGGAGCCCCGTGTGGGTCGTCGTCGATGGCAGCACCGATGGCACCGGCGAGCGGCTGCAGCAGATGGCCGAAGCCGATCCGGGCCTGCGGGTCTGGCTGCTGCCGGCCAACCAGGGCAAGGGTGCTGCCGTGCTGCACGGCTTGCGAGCGGCGCAAGAAGCGGGCTACACGCACGTACTCACCATGGACTCCGATGGTCAACATCCGGCAGACCTCATACCGGCTTTCATGCAGGCATCGCTCGCCCGCCCGGAGACCATGGTTCTGGGCCGCCCGATTTTCGATTCCAGCGCCCCCTTGTTGCGCGTGCGCGGCCGCAAGCTGTCGAACGGTTGGACGCATCTCGAAACCCTGTTCGCAGGCATCGGCGATTCGCTCTACGGCTTTCGCGTGTACCCCGTCGCCGGCCTGATCGCGGTCATGTCGCGGCAGCCCTGGATGCGCCGCTTCGACTTCGATACGGAGGCGGTCGTGCGACTCGCCTGGCGTGGCGTCAAACCAGTCAATATCGATGCACCGGTGAAGTACCTCACAGCTGAAGAAGGTGGCGTCTCGCACTTCCGGTATGTGCGCGACAACGTGCTCTTGTCGTGGATGCACACCCGGCTCATGTTCGAGTTCGTTCTTCGCTTGCCAGCCCTCCTGTGGCGACGTTTTCGAGGTCTGCCACCGTTTCAGCCATGACCGCCAACGCGTCGAGTCAGGCCCGTCCCTGGACCGCCGAGATCGCGCTGCGCATGCGCCGTCTGTTCTTGTTGAAGCTGGGCGGCACCATCGCTTTCACCTGGATCTTTTTCATCGGCTACTTTCAGCTGCTGCGGCACCCGACGCAGCAGCCGATCACGATGCCGCTGACCGCGCTCGACCTGCTGATCCCGTTCCAGCCTTACACGTTGGTGGCTTACCTGTCGCTCTGGTTCTACATCGGCGTGGCGCCGGGTTTGCAGCGCAATTTTGCCGAACTCGTAGTCTTCGGCCTGTGGGAGGCTGCGCTTTGCCTTTCGGGACTGGCTGTGTTCTATGTCTTGCCGACGGCGGTACCGGCACTGACATTCGACGTATCGGGCTTTCCCGGGTTCGCGATGCTGCAAGGCGTCGACGCCACGGGCAACGCCTTTCCGTCGATGCATGTGGCGGTCGCCCTCTTCACTGCCGTGCACGTGGAAGACGTGTTGCGCCGTGCACGCGTACCCTGGACGCTCCGCCTGCTCAACGTGCTCTGGTTTCTCGCCATTGCCTGGTCGACCCTGGCCGTTCGGCAACACGTGGTGCTGGACGTGATCGGTGGCGCTATGCTGGGGATGGCTTTTGCAGTGCCGTCGCTGCGCTGGCGACCGCGATCCGATGTGCCGATGGCCCGCGCCGACCCCTTGCCTGCCGCATTTGCCAACCGCACCAACCTCTAACAACACCAAGTTCACCTCACCATGAGTTCGCTGAAAGAGTTGCAGGACCTGATCCAGGAAAAGTACGACATCCCGCCTGAAAAGCTCGCGCCCGATGCGTCGATGCGAGAGTCCGGGCTCGATTCGCTCTCGATCGCCGAATTCGTATTTGCCATCGAAGATCATTTCCATATCGAGTTGCCGGACGAGGATCCCAACATCGACACCCTGGGCGAACTGGCCGCGTTGGTCGACCGTGTCGTGGCCGCAAAAGACAACTTGAAAAAAACGGCGTGAACTCCCGCGCCGTCGTCGTCACCGGCATGGGCGTCGTGGCACCGCACGGCGACAGCATCACTGCGCTTTTCGAAGCGCTGATGCTCGGCCGCTCGGCCATTCGACCTGTTTTCCCCGAGTTGCCCAAACCGGCAGCCGCAGCGACCGCGGCCTTCGATGCTTCGCGCTGGTTCACCAAGCTGCAATTGGCGGGTGTCGACCGCGTGAGCCAACTGGCGGTCGCGGCCGCCGAGTTGGCGATGCAGGACGCCGGCGCCGCAGGGACCGTCGAGCCCGAACGCATCGGTGTTTTCGCCGGTTGCGGCATGGGCGGCGCGGCGGCACTGGAAGCCGCCTACCGCAGCGGCAACACCCAGAGCGGAGGCTCGGGTCGAGTACCGCCCCTTACCATACCGGCCTTCATGCCCAACGCTCCGGCAGCGCACGTCGCCATGCGCCAGGGCGTGCACGGTCCGGTGTTGACCTATTCGGTTGCGTGCGCCTCGTCGTCACTGGCCATCGCGGAAGCCGCCAAGGCAGTGCAGCGCGGCGATGTCGACCTTGCCATCGCCGGCGGCAGCGAAGCGCTCATCGTCCCGGGTGTGGTCATGGCGTGGCAGGCGATGCAGACGCTGGCCTCGTTTGCGCCCGGCGAGGCCGCCGACGCGGTGCGCCCCTTCGCCGCCGATCGCAGCGGCTTCGCGTTGGGCGAAGGCGCGGCTTTCATCGTTCTCGAATCGGCAGATCGCGCGAAAGCTCGTGGGGCCAAAAGCTACGCGACGCTCGAGGGGTGGGGCAGCAGCTGCGATGCCACCCACCTCACCAAGCCCGACGCACCCGGCCAGGCGCGCGCGCTGCGCCAGGCCTTGAAAATGGCCGACCTCGCGCCGCGCGATGTCGACTATTGCAACGCACATGGCACCGCCACCCGCATAGGCGACGAAGTCGAAGCCAAGGCATTGGCCGAGGTATGGGGCACCGATATCGACGCACTCAAAGTGAGCTCGACCAAGGCGCTGCACGGCCACTTGCTCGGCGCAGCCGGTGCGATCGAAGCCGTCATCACCGTGATGGCGCTCTACAAGCAACGGCTGCCGCCCAATGCGCACTGCGTCACGCCCGACCCCGCTTGCGCGCTGAATCTGGTGCTCGAACCCAGCTACAACGCCCCCAACATCCAGTCCGCCATCAGCAATTCCTTCGCCTTCGGAGGGACCAATTCGGTCTTGCTTTTCAAGCGCTGAAGCAAACTCGCCGGGTTGGCCGCACTGCGACCCACCGGCCATCGCGACGCACCCCTTCCAGAGACACCGCGGAACCGGCTTCGCCGGGCCGCTGGTGTTGCCTCCGGTCAGGGGTGGGGCGAGCTAAATCATCCCGCCGTTGATCGAGATGACCTGCCCCGTGATGTAGGCGGCTTCGGGGCTTGCCAGAAAACCGGCCAGCGCCGCCACCTCGTCCGGCGTACCCGCCCGCTTGGCCGGCACCATCTGCGCGATCATCGCCGGGTCGAACGCCGCATCCGCCATCGGCGACGCGATGATCCCCGGCGCGATGGCGTTGACGGTGACGCCGCGCGCAGCCACTTCGAGCGACAGCGCCTTGGTCGCGCTGTTGAGCGCGCCCTTGGCGGCGGCATAGTTGACCTGGCCGCGATTGCCGGTGAGCGACGCGACCGACGAGATGTTCAGGATGCGGCCCCAGCGCGTGCGCAGCATCGGCAGCAACAGCGGCTGCGTCACCCGGAAGAAGCCGTTGAGCGAGACGTCGATGACCTTGTGCCACTGCTCGGGCCGCATGCCGGGCATGACCGCGTCGTCATGCACGCCGGCGTTGTTCACGACGATCTGCACCGGGCCGCCTTCGAGCATGCGCTCGCAGGCCAGGCGGGCGGCCTCGTCGCTGCGCAGATCGAACACCACGCTCTCGGCCTTGCCACCGGCGGCGATGATCGTCGCGGCCAGTTGCTCCACGGCCTCGGGCCTTGAATTGGCATGCAGCAACACAGTGGCGCCGTCGCGCGCCAGCCGCGTCGCGATGGCCGCACCGAGCGAGCCGCTCGCGCCGGTGATGAGGGCGCGTTTTCCTGCGAGAGTGTTGCCTTCGAGAGTCATTGAGGAGCTTCCATCGCCAGTGGCGTGTTGAGGACGACCACGGCGCGGCCTTCGGCTACGGGCCGACCCTCGCTATCGGTCAGGTCGAATTCATAGAGCACCTGCCGCGCATCGCCCGACAGGCGTCGGGCGCGCACATGCAGCAAACCGGCGATGTCGTCGAGCCGCTCGACAGCCATCTTCACGTTACGTGCGCTCGCCAGAAACCCAGCCGACGGCACGCTGCCCTCGACCGCCAGCACGCCGCCATGCAAGGCCATGGCCTGCGCCGCATATTCGATGGCATTGGGCGCGAGCAGACCGCTCGCGGTGCGCAACGGGTTTTCGGGCGCCGTATGGGTGGCGGTAGTGCAGTGGATGGCCTCGGCCGACCAGCTTTCGAGGCGGTCCAGCAGGCACATGGTGCCGCTGTGCGGAATGCGTCGCGCGATGGCGGCGCGGTCGAGTGTTTGGGGCGTCATTCTTTAACTTCAGGCAGACAGATATCGGCGACCAGCAGCACGTTGGCGAACGGCGTGCCCTGGCTCATCGGCACGCTGTGCACCTTGAAGCCGAAGCCTTCGAGCGCTGCGACCCATGCCGACAGCGGACGGCCCCAGGTCGGCGAAACCTTGTGGCCACGAATGCGGGTGACCATGCGGTCGACCCACTGGCTCACTGCAAAGCCGCGTCGGTCAGACGCATCGCCGACACGCAGCAACAGGCGCCCTTCCGGCTGCAGCGCATCGCGCACGCGCCGCAGCACATCGTTCTGCGCGGGGATGTCGACGTAGTGCAGCACGTCGAGGATCACGACCAGATCGCACGCCGGCAAATCAGCGTTGCACATGTCTGCACAGAGCAGTCGAGGCGCCGGCCGCAGATGGCCGATTGACGCTTGGGCACGTGCGATGTCCTTGGGCATCAGCTCGATGCCGGTGTACTGCGCAGCTGCAGTGGTGGCGGGCCACGACGCAGGCCAACGGCCCTTGGCCTGCATCGCGCTCATCGATGCCAGCAGGCTCGCGAACAGGCCCTGGCCGCAACCGATGTCGACCACGCGCGCATGCCGCGCATCGATCAAACGGCGTTCGATCAGGCCGCGAAAAACCGGGTCACGCCCCAACTTGCCGCGGGCGAAACGCCAGGCGAAGTTACCGGCAGTCTTGTACGGCAACGTGGCTGCCTCGTGCAGTTCGCGCCAGGCGGTGTCGGGCTGCGGCAATGGTTGAGTCGGCGGCTTCGACGCCGACATCGACGCGAGTGGAGGCGGCGAAGTGACGGCGTTCATGTACGAAGTCCTTCCGTTAGCGTCACGGACTTCAGCCTTTCGGCACGCAGCCGCTCGAGCAACGGAGGCAACACGTCGAGCAGCACCGGCCGGCCCGCGGACGTATGCGCTGCATTGCCGTCGTGCAGCAGCAGGATGTCGCGCGCTTGGAGGCCACGCGTCAACCGCGCGAGCACCTTGGCCGCATCGCCTTCGCGCGTGTCGAAGCCGCGGCGCGTCCAGCTCACGAGCCGCAGCCCGAGCCGATGCAGCACCGGCTCCAGAAACGGATTGCGCAGCCCGGCAGGCGCACGAAAACAGGTCGGCTTTTGCCCGGTCACATCGGCGAGTATTTCCTGCGCCTTCGCGATCTCGGCGGCGAAGCCACGCGGACCGAGGAATGAAAAGTTATGCCGATGCTGCGCCGTGTGGTTCTGGATGCTGTGACCACGCGCCACGATCTCGCGTGCCAACGCCGGCTGTGAGCGCACGCGCTCGGCGATGCAGAAGAAGGTTGCGCGCTGGCCGTGCGCATCGAGCAGGTCGAGCACCTGCGGCGTGACATCCGGCTCGGGACCATCGTCGATGGTGATGGCGACCTCGCGCCGCGCGGCCGCTGCTTCGGGCAAACGCGTGACGTTAGGGCCGAGCAAGCTGCTGCGTGGCGTCAAGCCGGCGCCGGTGATCAACGCATGGTTCAGCACGATGGCGCCGACCGCCCAGGGCAGCGCGCCCGGCACCAGCACGCCCGCTCCGACGGCGGCCACATGCCAGCCGACGCTAGCCCGCAGAATGGGTGGCCAGGGCCATGCAGTCCCAGGCGTCGAGTCGATAAGTGGCGTCACTTTTAATATTTTCCCATCAGCGGCGACCACTCGACGCCGGCGGCGCCGGCGGTACGCCCCGCACGAAGGCAGCAGACAACAGCAATGCCAGCATCGCCCCCGGCGCCACCACGCGGCCGATGGCCGACAGCGACGGAATGTTCGAGATCGCGATCAAGCCGAACGACACCACCGTCGTGAGATTGGCCAGCATCAGCGACGCCAGCGTGTCTTCGTCGGCTCGACCCGTCTCGCGCAACTGATCGAAGAACAAAGCGTAGTTGGAACCCACGGCCACCACGAGCAGCATGCCCACCAGATGCAGGATGCCTAGCTGCACCTGCAGCACCGCGAGGCCACCCAGCGTGAGCACGACGGCGAACACCAACGGCTGGCACACCGCGAGCAGCCGGCGCGGCGATCGCAGATACAGGCCGAGCAGCACCACGACCGCGAGCGCGCCGAGCAGCACCTGAACGAAGGCTTCATGCAGATAGCGGTCGTAGAGCGCACCCAGCTCGCGGCCGACGTCGACCACCTGCACATCTGGTACGCCGGTGAGCGCCGATTCGAGCCGAGCCTGATCGAACTTGGGACCGGGGTGCAGCGCGATCAACGCGCCCCAACCGCCGCCCGGTCGCTGGTACATCAGCGAGTTGACGATCGGCCCGAGCGGTCCGTTCGAAAGATCTTCGCGCCGCACCATCGGCTGGTTGCGCGCCGTCTCGACATCGGCGAGGAAAGGTTCGAGCCGCGCGACCGGCAGTGGCAGATCTTTCATCGCCTCGTTGAGCCGGGTACGCAGCGTGGCGCTGTCGGGCAGGCTCGCGACGCGTGCTTGCTGCGCCGCTTCGCTCGGCAGAAAACGCGTGACGGTTTCGAAGCCGGAGAGTTCACCGCTGTCGACGAGCTTTTCAAGGCGGAGGCTGGCGGCCTCGGCGTTGCGCAACACGCTCTGCACATCCGCACCTTGCGCCACGACCAGCAGACCGCCGTCGCTGGCGCCGATGTCGGCCCGCAGCGATTCGTCGAGCGCCTGCGCTTCCTTGGGCAGCGGGCTCATCGCACTCAGGTTGGCGCGCCACAGGTCGGCACCGCGCCAGGCCAGCAGCGCGAGGGCCGCGATGCCGAGCGCCAACAAACCGACCCGCAGTCGCGGCAGTCCACGCACGATGGCACCCGCGACCTTGGCCATGGTGCGGCGCATGCCCATGCCGGTGGCGCCGTCGGGCGCCAGCACCGGCAGCACGTAGCGCGTGGCGAGGGCCGCGGCGACCAGGCCGGCAATCGAGAAAACACCGAGCTGCGCGAGCCCCGGAAAGCCGGAGAAAAGCAGGGCTGCGAAGCCGCACACCGAGGTCAACAGACCGAGTCGCACGGTCGGCCAGTTGAGGTCGCGCCAGCGTTGCCAGCCGGTGCCAGGCACTGCAGCGCCGCGCGCCTGGATCAGGTAATAGATGGCGTAGTCGATGGTCTCGCCGATGAGCGTGCTGCCGAATCCCATCGTCAGTCCGTGCACGTTGCCGAACACCAGACTGACGGTGGCGGTGCCCGCGACCACGCCGGTCGCGACCGGCAGAAAAGCGATGAGCAAGGCCTTGGGCGATGCGAAGGCCAGCAGCAGCAAACAGCCCATCACGATGCCGCCAACGATGGACAGATGGATCGCCTCGCCCTTGATCTGATCGCGGCTCTGCACGGAGAACACCGGCGCGCCGCTGAGCCGCAGCCGTGGCTTGGCGCCAGTCATGTCACGCGTGGCCGCATCGAAAGCCGACTGCACTTTGGCGATGGCGATGGTCAGCGCGTCGAGGTCGCTGCCGGACGCGTGCGTGGTCGCGAGCAACACCGCGCGCTGTGCCGAACGCGAGGCCCACACGCCGGCTTCGGTGCGCGGCGCATTGGCGGGAATGAGGCTTTCGGCCACGCCTTGCGTCTCGCCGGTCGGATCGCGGTCGAGCAGCGGCTTGACCAGGTTGCCAGCCGGCGTGCCGAGCAACGACAGCGTGTCGGCGATGGCATCGTGCAGGCCAGCAGCGGTAAAGCGCTCGGGCGTGATGGATGTCGACAGTCGATAGCGGTGATCGAACAGCCAGGTACCGGCCGCCTTCCAGTCAGAGGCGTCACCGTTCTGCACTTGGTCGAACAGGCCGCTTTCGCGCATGGCGCTGGCGACCGAACGCGAGACGACCGCGCGCTGCGTCGCGTCGGTGCCGTCCTCGATGCCGACGAGCAAAGTGCGCGACGCCACGCCGGTTTGCAGTTGCTCGATGAGCACGCGCTGGCGCGCATCGGGGCTCTGGGGCAGGAAGGCCGACAGGTCGGCGCTGAAATGCGTGCGTGTGATCAAGACCACGCCGGCCGCGACGATGGCCAGCCAGACCAGCAGCACCACGATGCGACGCTGGCGGCTGAGCCCGGACGCACCCGTGGCCGCAGAAGTCGCAACTGGCTCGCGCGATGTCACTGCGCAGACCGGGTGGGAACGATCGTCATGACAGAACGGTCGCCACCGACGAATTCCATTTCGAGGCCGAGCACTTCGCTGCCCCGGCCGCTCATTCGCACGCTGCGGACTTGCGCGGCGAGGCGGTTGTCGAGCGGTTGCAGATCGAGCGTCCAGCCGTCCACCGAGCCACCGACGGCGCTCTTGAAATAGCGTGTAAGCGCGGCCGTGTCGCCGCTCAAGGTGCCACGCATGGCTTCGACCAGGCCTTGCAGTTCGGGCACGCTGTCGAGCGTCATGGTGCGCGTGCGCTCACCGCGCGACAGCACCATGTTGTTGCCGTCGACGACCATGCTTTCAGGGCGCGGCGTGAGCGTGCGACGCGACAGTTTGTCGGGCGCGGTGAAACTCAGCGTGCCGCTGGCGTTGAGCGGACCTTCGAGACCGCGCACGAAGCGCTGCTCGGTGAAACGTGCCTCGCCGCTCTTCTGTTTGGCAAGCAGGCCCATCAGATCAGGAAGGTCGAATGCCCAGGCGGAAGAGGCGTCAAAGGCCACCGCAAGCAGCAGCCCGCGGCATGCACGGCGCCATGTCATTGCGCCTTTGCCTGCACCAGCCTCACCGCGAATCTTCGAGCCAGAAATCATGAAAATTAAACCAGTTGTAGGGGTACTTGCGGCACAGCGCCTCGAGCCGCACCACGTAGGCTTGGACCGCTTCGTGGATCGCGCGTTCCCGCTCGGCCGGGTCGCGAATGCGTTCGCTGAAATCGGCTAGCGGCTCGAACAGCACATCGTAGCGGGCGCCGCCGACATACAAACCCGCCATGAAGAAGACGCGGCGGCGGAGCAGCGCGGCGAGGCGGAAAGGTCCGTCGTTGAAGACGGCGGGCTGCCCCAAAAAAGGCAGCTCGATGCTGTTGCCGCGCTGGCCAGCCTGCTCCGCCTGGCCGGGCAACGTGCGGTCGGCCAGCAAGCCCGCCATGCCGCCGGTGTCGAGCCAGTCGCGCAGGGCCAGCATCGAATGCGGCCGTCCGAGTGCGATCACGTGCGGCCGCAGTTCCGGCAGGCTGATCGCATCCAGCATGGCGTTGATCTGCCGCGCGTTGTCCGGGAACATGAGCATCGCCGGACGTAGTTTTGGCGAGTCGGGGCTGAGCCCCTTGCACGCACCGAGCGCCTCGAAGCTGCCGACATGCGCACCCAGCAAAAAAGCGCCGCGGCCCGCCAGTGCTTCGCTCTCGACCGGCTCTTTGCCGACGACCCGCACATCGAACAGGTCCATGCGGCCGCGCAGAAAGTAGACGCGGTCGAGCACGGTGGAGGCGAAGGCGTGCAGCAGCTTGTAGCCGTCGCCCCACCCTGCGCTCGGGCCGATCACGCGGAACAGGTAGCGCTTGATGTGACGACGCGGCGCTGGCGAAAAGAGCAGAAAATACAGCGTGACCGGATGCAGTACCAGCCGCGCGGCGCGGCGTCCCATCGTCAATGCGATCCAGCAGATCACCTGAAGCGCCACCTTGTTGGCGCGCTCCGGCGTGGTCGACCAATCGGCTGCAGCGGCCGGTCGATCGGTTTCGGGCGCGGGTTTTGTCACGGTCGGATCGGCACTCATGCAGCCGTGTCTGTCCCCGGCATCCAGCGGCCGCTGACCGCGATCTGCGCATTGCAGCGCACCTCGAAGCGCACGCCTCTGGCTGCGCCTGGCTCGGGTTGAAGCTCGATCGTCAACGTAGCGCCCGGCCGTACCGGCGACAGGAACTTGCACGCCGCCAGCGTCGGTTGCCGGCCCAGTCGCGCGACCAATGCAGGCACGCCGTGCGCGGCTTCGAGCACCTCGGCCAGCAGCAATGCGCCGGGCACCAACGGCTGGCCGGGAAAGTGGCCGGCAAAAGCCGGATGGTCTACCGGCACGTCGCGCGTGACCTGCACCGCAGTGCTGTCGTCGGCCAGTTGCGCCAGCGCGAATTCGCGCAACGCACGCACCGTGAGCTTGCCGGTGCCCTCCCGCGGCAGCGACGCGACATGCACCACGCGGCGCGGCACGAAGACCGGCTCCAGCCGCTGCCGCAACGCCGCGATGAGGTCACCCGACTTCAACTCCGGCGCGACCACGAAGGCCACCGGCCGCACCACGCCGTCGGCCACTTCGTCGGGCAGCCAGAACGCGCCATCGACCACGCCGGCGACGCTGTTCAGGTGGTAGTTCAGATGCCCGAGCGAACTGCGCCGGCCGGCCACGTGAATCAGGTCGTTGGCCCGGCCTAACAGGCGAAAGTGCTGCGAATCGATCAATTCCAGCACGTCGGCCATCGGCGTCGGGCGGGGCACGAAATCGCCGCTGAAAACGAAGCGCTCCGCACCGTCTTCGGTCGGCTCGGCCGTCACCTGGATTTCGCCGAAGGTGTGCCAGACCTCGCTCTCAGTGGTGCGCCTTGTTGCGACCTGGCCCGACTCGGTGCTGCCGTAGATTTCGATCAGCGCGCCGCACATCGCCTGCTCGGCCTGCACGGCGAGTTGCGGCGACAGCGGTGCCGTGGCCGACAGGATCAGGTCGACCGCTGGCAGCGGCACGCCGGCCACCAACAGGGTCTTCAGATGAAACGGCGTGGTGATGAGCGCACGCGGCCGCGGCGACGCCTCGAGCGTGGCTGTGACATCCGCCGGAAAGAACGGCCGGCCGCTGTCGAACGATGCGCCGCCGAGCATGGCGAGCAAGGCCGACGATTCGAGCCCGTAGCTGTGCTGTACCGGCACTGTCGTCACCAGCGTCAAGCCTTCGAGAGACGGCAGCTTCAGCAAATCAGAGAGCCGTGGCACCGCCGCGCCGACGTCGTCGACCAGCGTGCGCCAACTCTTGGCATGCGGTTGCGGCACGCCGGTCGAGCCGGAAGTCAACAGGCTGACGGCATGGCCTTCGGCATCGATCATCGGCATCTCTATCGCTGCACCGTCGCGCACGGCGACATGCACGCGTGGATCGGTCCAGACCACCGTGATGCCTTGCGGATCGAGGTGCTTGTCGTCGGCAATTGCGAAGAGATGGGGGTTGCCTTCGCGCAGTCGCGACAGCGTCTCGGGCCGCGCGTCTGGCGGCAGCAAACTGGGCAGTCGGCGCACCAGCGCAGCGCCGAGACCGACGGCAAAGGAATAGCGGTCGACGCACAGATTGACCACCGGACCTTGCGCAGGCAACTGCTCGGCGAGAGCGGTGACGTCGGCCAGGTACTGGCGTGACGAAATCGGCACGCCGGCGCGCCAGGCAAGCGGCGCGTCGAGGTCGCGTGCGCCCAGCAGCGGAAGGAACTTTGGAAGATCGGACTTCATTTGCGTGGTGTTCGCGGTACCAGACGGAGTACCAGACGTACTGTTCATCGCGGCGCGCCGTTGTCGACAGGCGCACCATAAAAGGCTCGCACCGCATCGATCATGCGGGTGCGTTCGAACTCGGGGTGCAGTTGGTAGCGCATGAAATGTTCGCCGACGAACAGGCACACCACGCTCACCGGCGTCAACACGTTGGCCAGCAACGACCAGGCTGAAAACGGCAGCGTGAGGTAGACGACCACCGAGGCGACAACCATCAGCGCGAAGTACACCGTCCATACCAAGGTGACCTGATCGGTGTAGCGCTTCATTCCGGGCACGATCGCGTGCACGCGCTGCGCGAACTGGCCTATGAGCGACAAGCCATCACCGCGCAGGGTGCTGCCGAACCAGATGCACAGCACGAAGTTGATGCCCGCGTGCTGCAGCACGTAGAGCCGGTTGGGGTCGCCCGCCTCGCCGCGCAACACCAGCACGAACAATGCGGCGCCGACGGCCGCGACGATGAGCAGGGCCCACTTGCCGACGCGCGCCGCAGCCAGGCCAAGGGCGGTCAGCCACAGCGGCACGAGCAGCACCACCACGGCCCACGGTTCGGCCGCATGAAACAGCATCATCCAGTGCGACAGCCCTGCGTAGGCAGCGCCCACCACCAGCAGGAGCGCCAGCCGCCACCTCGACATCGGCTTCAGGTAGCGCTGCGATTCTGTGCGACGTGGGTCGCAAGAGTGCGCAGCGACGTGAAGATCTGCTGGTTGCGCTCGTCGTCGGAACGCAGCTGAAAGCCGTACTTCCGCGAGACTTCCAGCGCGACTTCGAGGATGTCGATCGAGTCGAGTCCCAGGCCTTCACCGTACAGCGGCGCGTCGGGCGCCACGTCGGCCGGTGCGATCTCCAGATTCAGGGATTCGACAAGCAACACGGCCAGCTCGGCTTCGAGCGGCGTTTGTTCCGAAGAAGCATCGCCAACGGCGGGAATGGGGGTTTGTGCAATCGATGACAAAAGGGAGCTCCGGAACTGTTCTACAAAGGCAACAAAGTGCCCCTAATTATAGGAGGGGGCCTTCGCTAGACTGTCGCATCGATACGACCCCGGAGTGCCTATGGCCGACCCTCTTTTGATTGCCCGCCACGACACCATCGAGTGCGCCCTGCTCCCTGCGCTCGCCAATCGACACGGCCTCATCACCGGCGCCACCGGCACCGGCAAGACGGTCACGTTGCAGACCATCGCGCAAAAGCTCTCGAACATTGGCGTGCCGGTGTTCATGGCCGACGTCAAGGGCGACCTCACGGGCATTAGCCAGCCAGGCCGTATCGGCGACAAGATGGCGGCCACCTTGAAGGAGCGCGGGCTCGATGCGCCCACGCCGCTGGCCTGCCCGGTCACGCTGTGGGACGTGTTCGGCGAGCAGGGCCACCCGGTCCGCGCCACGGTATCCGACATGGGGCCGCTGCTGCTCGGCCGCATGCTCGACCTCAACGAGACGCAGGCCGGCGTGCTGAACATCGTCTTCAAGATCGCCGACGACAACGGCTTGCTGCTGCTCGACTTGAAGGACCTGCGCGCGATGCTGCAGCACGTCGGCGAGAACGCGAGCCAGTTCACCACCGAGTACGGCAACATCAGCGCGGCCAGCGTGGGCGCCATCCAGCGCGGCCTGCTGCAGATCGAAACGCAGGGCGGCGGCAAGTTCTTCGGCGAGCCGATGCTGAACATCGCCGACTTCATGCAGACCGTCGATGGCAAGGGCGTGGTCAACATTCTGGCGGCCGACAAGCTGATGAATTCGCCGCGGCTCTATGCGACCTTTCTGTTGTGGATGTTGTCGGAGTTGTTCGAGCAGCTGCCCGAGATCGGCGACCCGGAGCAACCCAAGCTCGCCTTCTTTTTCGATGAAGCGCACTTACTGTTCAACGAAGCGCCCAAGGCGCTGGTCGAGCGCATCGAGCTGGTGGTGCGGCTGGTGCGCTCCAAAGGCGTCGGTGTCTATTTCGTGACGCAGAACCCGCTGGACATTCCGGATTCGGTGTTGGCGCAGCTCGGCAACGGGGTGCAGCACGCACTGCGCGCCTTCACGCCGCGCGACCAGAAAGCCGTCAAGGCGACGGCTACGACGATGCGCCAGAAGCCGGGGCTCGACATCGAGAAAGCCATCACCGAACTGGCGGTGGGTGAAGCGCTGGTTAGCCTGCTCGACGACAAGGGCCGACCGAGCGTCACCGAGCGCGTCTACGTGCTGCCACCGGCCAGCCAGCTCGGGCCGATCACGCCGGCGCAACGGCAGGCGCTGCTGGCCAATTCTCTGGTGGCGGGCGTTTATGAAAAGACGGTCGATCGCGAATCGGCGTACGAAAAGCTGAAGGGCCACGCGGAAACTGCGCCGGGGGCGCCGGCTGCGAGCGGCGGCGCCGGCACTGTGACGATTCCGGGCAACAAGGGCGGCGCTGCCGCACCCGATACCGCCGGTGGCGGATTGATGGGCGGCCTCAACGAGTTGCTCTTCGGATCGACCGGGCCCCGTGGCGGCAGGCGCGACGGCCTGGCGCAAACCATGGCGCGCTCGGCGGTGCGAACCATGGGCACATCGGTCGGCAAGGAAATCCTGCGTGGCGTGCTGGGCGGTATCTTCGGCGCGAAGAAGCGCTGAGCTTCAATGTGAAGAACGCCGTACAAACCCTTGTTTGATTGCCCGTTCGGCATGTAGACGACAGCCCACGCGCCCAAGTGATGCATGATTTGTGTAAATCATTGCAACAAGACGCGCGGCACCGATGGCGACTCTTATTCCGGCGATAGGCAGCTGCGCATCGCGCATGACGGGTGGCGAAAAACGCCTGGCCGAGCGGCTGGAGCAAAAGCTCGAAGACGACTACCTGCTCTGGTACGACGTGCCCATCGGACCCAAGCACCTGCACCCTGACTTTGTAGTGATGCATCCGCGTCGCGGGATCTTGATCCTGGAGGTGAAGGACTGGAGCCCCAAGACCATTCAGCATGCCAACAAACAAAGTTGGCAGGTCTTTATCGATGGCGTGTTGAAGACGCTCCCCAATCCGGCAGAACAGGCCCGACAGCACGCGCATGCCGTGGTGGATGCGCTCAAAAGGGATGCTCAGCTCGTACACCCAGAAGGCAAGCATCAAGGCGGCCTGATTTTCCCGTGGAGCTATGGGGTCGTGTTTCCGAACATGACGCGCAAGCAATTCACTGACGGCCAGCTCGACCAGATCATTGAGCCGAACCAGGTGATCTGCAGCGACGAGATGCTCGAAAAAGTGGATCCCGAAGATTTGCAGAGCCGCATGTGGGGCATGTTCCCTTTCATGATGCGCGGCGCCATGTCGCTGCCGCAACTCGATCGGGTTCGGTGGATTCTTTTCCCCGAAGTGCGCGTGCAAACAAGCGGGGTGCTGTTCGACGACGGTGACGCCGACGCCGAACTGCCCGACATCATGCGGGTGATGGACCTGCAGCAGGAGCAACTGGCCAGGTCATTGGGCGACGGTCACCGCGTCATCCACGGCGTGGCCGGTTCCGGCAAGACCATGATCCTCGGCTACCGCGCCGAGTATTTGGCCAAGGCCTGCACGCCGACCAGCAAGCCCATCCTCATCCTGTGCTTCAACGAGCCGCTGGGTGTGAAGCTGGCCAGCGTGATGGACGCCAAAGGTTTGGCCGACAACGTGCATGTGCGCCATTTTCATAAATGGTGCCGCGACCAACTCAAAACCTACAACCTGCTGCCCACCGAAAAGATGGGCACGACACAGCTGATGGAAGAGTTTGTGCAGCGCGTGATTCGCGGCGTGGAGCAGAAGCACATTCCCAGCGGCCAATACCAGGCGGTGCTCATCGATGAGGGTCACGACTTCGCGTCGGAGTGGCTCAAGCTCGTCACGCAGATGGTCGACCCGAGCACCAACAGCCTACTGCTGCTTTACGACGACGCCCAAAGCATTTACGAGCGCAAACGCAGCAAGCAATTCAGCTTCAAGAGCGTGGGCGTGCAGGCGCAGGGGCGCACCACCATCCTGAAAATCAACTACCGCAACACGCGGCAGATTCTGCAAACCGCCAACCTGATTGCGGCCGACCTGCTGACCGCGGACGACAAGGACGACGACGGCATACCGCTGCTCAAACCCATCAGCTGCGGACGCGACGGGCAAGCGCCCATCCTCATCAAACTGCCCAGCCTGCGCGAAGAAGCATTCGCCATCGCCGACCAGCTGAGCCACGCCCACGAGGAAGGCCACGCCTGGGGTGACATGGCCATCCTGTGCGCGGACTGGAAAACCATGGACCTGTGCGCGGATGCACTGCTCCAGCGCAAGTTGCCTTTCAACCTGCGCAAGCGATCAGGCGACTACAACCCGGCCGCCGACGCCATTCAGGTCATGACCATGAAGGTCAGCAAGGGGTTGGAGTTTCCGGTGGTGGCGCTGCCGGGTGTGGGGCATATGCCAGCGCAGGGCGAAGACGAGCAGGAGGCTGCTCGGGTGTTTTATGTGGCGGCGACGAGGGCTACGCAGAGGTTGCTTCTGGGGGTAAGTGGGCCGGGAAGTTTTGGATTGAAGTGGCCATGAGCTGCGGAAGCACGACGACCTCAGTGAATCGCCCCGGCTTTGAACTGACCCCCAGAAGTTGGACGAACTTTAAGGAGTCCTATGGAGAAGTACGAGACAGAGTTCAAGCTCCAGGTCGTCAATAGCTTTCTAGAAGGTGAAGGCGGCGCAAAGCTGTTGGCGCGGCGGTGGAAAGTGCCCGAGGAGAAAATCCGTACCTGGGTGAGCCACTACCGCCTCCACGGCATCGACGGTCTACGCCCCAAGCGCGGCGCATACAGTTCGGAATTCAATCTGCAGGTTCTGTTACATCAGGACCGTGAACGACTGTCCAGCCGTCGGGTCGCCGCCCTCTATGACATCCGCAATCCGAACCAGGTTGTGGTCTGGCGACGCGACATTGCTGAGGGCGACGCGCAAGCTCTGGGGAACACCATGCCAAAGCCAGATACGAAGCCAGAACGACGTTGCTCAGAGACACCGCCCGAGGCCATCCCCGATTCGGCGGACGCCCTGCGCGAAGAGAACGAGCGACTGCGCGCTGAGGTCGCGTACTTAAAAAAAGTGCACGCCTTGATCCGGGCGAAAAGATCGCTTGCGCCGACAAAGCGCGCTTGATACTCGGATTGAGGCATCACCACAAATTGGCGGCCCTGCTGCGGGCAGCAGGGCTTGCGCGCAGCACTTTCTACTACCAGTGCAACGCGATCCAGCGTATCGAGCCAAGCGGCTTGGAGGCAAAGGTTCGCGCCGTTTAGGGTGAACATAAAGGCCGCTACGGCTACCGAAGAATCACGGCAGCGCTGCGCAATTCGCTGGGGGTGTCTGTCAACCACAAGTGCGTCCAGCGCCTCATGAAGGAGATGGGATTGCGCGCGCTGATTCGGGCGAGGAAGCGCTCTCGGCACGCCCCTGAAATCAGCGATGTGCACGTGCCAAACGTCCTGAAGCGAGACTTCTTCGCGAAGACTCCCAATGAGAAATGGGCGACCGACATAACCGAGTTCAACGTGAACGGGCAGAAGCTCTATCTGTCGGCCTGCATAGACTTGTACAACCGCGAGACCATTGCGCACCGCATGGCCAGGCGCCCTGTCTTCGACGTGGTCTCCGGTACGGACTGACCGTACATTCAGACCAAGGCTGGCATTACAAAATGCAGCCATACCGGGCGATGCTTGCGCATCGCGGGGTAACGCAAAGCATGAGCCGAAGAGGCAATTGCTTTGACTGTGCTGTGATCGAAAGCTTCTTTGGCACCCTCAAGGCGGAGTACTTCCACCTTGAAAACCTTGGCGACGTTGATGAGCTCGAAGCGGGCGTGAAGCTTAGCCCGGTTCAATACCGGTTGAGAAACACCGCCTGATCGGCGGGATCACAATTTCCAACTTCTGGGGGTCAGTTCAATCCCGGGGCGATTCATGATGAAGAGCTCGACTGCTCGGATTCAATCTTCGTAGGAATACATGAACCACTTTCAGGTAGTCCAAGAATTCCGCCGCACCCCCAGTGGCTCAGTTCTATTTCGGCGCGGACAGCATCGGCGCTCTTGATTGCTCACACAGTCACGTTGAGCAGTCGCGCAGTTGCATCGCGATGCCATTGCTCGCGTTGCGACGGCAACAACTAGTCGTGTTCTGAGCCGGACTCAGAAAGTACAGTTTTGACATATGCAATCGTTTGTCGTAGCCCCTCATTAAGGCCGACCGTCGCTTTCCATCCCAGCGATTGTTCGGCGCTGTCAACGTCAGGCCTTCGCCGAACCGGGTCGTCGGAAGGCAGAGGCTCGAATCTTATTTTCGATGGCGAACCCGTCATCTCAATCACTAGTGCGGCCAAGTCGCGTACAGTGATCTCGGCAGGATTTCCGAGATTGACAGGCTTTGCTGTGCAGTGCACAGAATCCATTAAGCGAATCAAGCCATCCACCAAATCATCGACAAAACAAAAACATCGAGTTTGAAGCCCATCGCCGTAGACGGTCAGCGGCGCAGCTGTCAGGGCCTGCATGACGAAATTGCAAACGACGCGCCCGTCATCGAGCTGCATACCAGGACCGTAAGTGTTGAAGATTCTTGCGATCCGCACATCAACATCATGCTGTCGGTGAAAGTCCGAGAAGAGTGTTTCAGCACAGCGTTTGCCTTCGTCGTAGCAGCTCCGTAACCCCACGGGATTTACATTGCCCCAATAGTTTTCGTGCTGCGGATGAACCGTAGGGTCTCCGTAGACTTCGCTGGTGGACGCCTGCAGGACGCGTGCATTATTTCTCTTTGCCAGTTCCAACATATTCAGCGCTCCCAGCACGCTGGTTTTCATGGTGTGGATGGGATCTGACTGATAGTGCTTTGGCGACGCCGGACACGCCAGGTTGTAAATGAGACTTGCCGCCGCATCGAGCGGTACGGTGATGTCGTGTACGTGTAACTCGAAGCGTGGATTGGCTAGCAGGCGCGCAACGTTGCGCCGCGCTCCAGTCGAAAAGTTGTCCACGCACAAGACACGGTGGCCCATATCAAGGAGACGGCGGCACAGGTGACTGCCAACGAACCCCGCCCCACCGGTAACAAGGATGCGCTGTGATGAAACAGGTACGGACATCATTGGCAAATGCCTCAGCGCCCGATGGCGTGATAGACAAAGCCTGCTGAACTGATTGATGGATCAAAGAGATTTCTGCCGTCAAAAACCAGCGGTTTTCGAAGGGCGGACTTGAGTTCCGCAAGATCCAGGATCCTGTAGGCATCCCAATCGGTGAGGACTACAAGCGCATCTGCACCGATTGCTGCATGAATAGGTGTATCAGCGTATCGCAGGCGAATATCGGCATCAGGCTCCAAGCTCAATCCAGCCAGAAGCGTCAGTCTCGCTTGGTCCATAGCCGACGGGTCATGCACGACGACTTCCGCGCCGCGCACAAGAAGCGACTTGATCACTACTCGACTCGGCGTTTCTCGCATGTCATCGGTTCCAGCTTTGAATGCAAGTCCCCAGACACAGAACGTCAGGCCGCGAAGGTCTTCGCCAAACTGCCGGACGATTTTTTCAACGAGGACATCTGGCTGCTGTTCGTTGACCTTCTGGACCGCTTTGAGAAGGTGCATGTGCAGGCCCTGTGCGGAAGAAGCGTGGATCAGCGCGCGAACGTCTTTCGGCAGGCAGCTGCCACCATAGCCGATTCCGGGCTGAAGGTAGTGCATGCCAATACGGGCATCCGAACCTATGCCTCGCCGAACATCGTCAATGTCAACTCCCAGCGACTCAGCAAGGTTGGCCAACTCGTTCACGAAGCTGATGCGTGTGGCGAGCATCGCATTGGCGCCGTACTTAGTAAGTTCGGCAGCCGCTGGATTCATGTTGAGAAATTGGTCGCGTCGAAGTTTGAGCGGCGCATATAGGCGAAACATCGTGTCCCGTGCTGCCTTGCCTTTTTCCCCAGGCTCGCTCCCGATCACGATGCGGTCTGGACGCATGAAGTCGCCAATCGCATCGCCCTGCTTTAAAAACTCTGGGTTGGCGACGATGTCGAACGGCGCGAAGGCCGCAGATGGCTCAGTCCCTACATCATGGGCCTTTGGACGTGCTCGGAATGTTTCTTCGATAACCGCCCGCAGGCGCGCTGTAGTGCCCACCGGCGCTGTGGACTTTTGCACAACCACAGTGAAGCGCTGCATGTAGTGGGCAATATCCCTTGCAACAGTAAATAGCGACTCTAGGTCCGCGCTGCCATCCAGCCCTGCAGGCGTCCCGGTAGCGATAAAAATGATCTCACCATGATGCACTGCCGCTTCGACGTCGCCGCTGAACCTCAATCGACCAGAAACGAAATTTCGCGCAACGAGTTCCGGCAATCCTGGTTCGAAGAACGGAATAATTCCTGCTTGCAACATCTTCAATTTACGATTGTCGATGTCCAGACAAATCACCTCGTTCCCGATGTCGGCCAAGCAACCGGCAGTGACGAGTCCGACATAACCTGCACCGAATACGGAAACTTTCATGAGTGACGACGCTGGGCCACTGGGTCGCCGCGCCTGCACAATTTCGCCGTGTACGCTGGATAAGAATGCAGATTAGGCATTGCTCTGCGCCTCTGGACTCAAATTTACGCGTGCGCTTCGAGAAGCGTCCGAATCAGCAACTCCTCGTTGCTGTGCAACGCTGCAGTTAAAAGCGTCAAAGCTAGCAGAAGGGGGACTCTGCAGACCTGCGGCGCGTTGGTTGGACAAACGGAACTTCACCAAATACCAGAGCGCCTTCAGGCCATCCCGCCAGTTTATTTTTTTGCCCTGCTCAACAGTTCGACCACGATAACCAACCGGTACTTCGCTGATCCGCCATGAGCCAGCCCTAACGATCTGGGCGCTGATCTGAACTTCACAACCGAAGTCGTTACAAGTGATGTTCAATGCGTCGTTCACTTCACTGCTAAACATCTTGTAGCACGTCTCCACGTCGGACAGCCAAGTCCCGTAAAGCAAACTAAATATCGCGGAAATCAACCAATTCGCGCCGGCTTGCCAAACGGAGATGAACGTCGCACGCCCTGCACGCCGACCTGCGAACCGCGAGCCATAGACCACGTCCGCACGTTTTTGAATCGCGATCAGGTCATACATCGAATGCCAGTCCGCCGGGTCGTACTCGAGATCTGCGTCCTGAACAACGATGACTTGACCCGTGGCGGCAGCAAAACCAGTGCGCAGGCCCGCGCCCTTTCCTCGGTTTCGTTCGTGATAGAACGCCCGGACAACGAGCTCTGCCTCACCGGATTGATGCAACCACGTGAGCTGTCCTTGGGAGTCAACGGTAATGCCTGAAAACAGGCGCTTTCCTTCAGGAATTTCCCGTAACAGCCACTCGCGCGTTCCATCCGACGAGCCATCGTCGACCAGCAAGATCTCTTTCGGGACGCAGGGAAGAACTTGAGAGACAGCAGCGAGCACCCTGGGAAGGGTCTCAAGTTCGTTGAGTATGGGAATTACGATGGAAAGCATCTCATGCCGATGTGCGGAGGACGTGGTTTGCTGGTTTTTCAAGGCTGCGGCTACCAAGGCGGAACGCTGGCAAGCATTCCCAGGCCGATGAGTGCGTGGATGTTCCGGTATACAGACTGGAGGCGGCGGACGCCGCTGTAATCCAGGCCCGCATGCCAGGCACGCCAAGCCGCCAGAAGGTGGATCAAAAGCAAGGGGGCTGCCAGTGCCATCACCATTGGCACTGCCCTCTGAAAGGCCAGCATCGCCAGCAACCCGTAGGCGGCGATGAACATCGCTAGTCCGGCCAAGAACGCAAAGTTTTTACCAAATGCGACGGCGTTGGTTCGAATCGCATTGCGCCGGTCGCCTTCGTAATCCCGCGTCTCATGGGTCAGATGCCCGGCTGCGAACACAAGGCCGAAATAGCACGCAATGGCCACGGCGTGAGGCGAAATTGCTGCAAGCGATGCATAGCCAAGCAGAAAGTGCAAGGTGCCTCCAAGCAGGTGGAGCGCCGAATTCAGTCCTGGAACGCCTTTGCCATTGGGCATGGGAAGCGAGTACGCCGCGCTCAGGATCGCGATGACTATTGCGATGCAAAGTGGCGTTGCACCTATCAGGCCAAAGATCAAGATTGTGAGTCCAAGCAGGCTCCAGGCCATCCAGACCATACGAACGTCGCTTTCACCGCTAGCCAGGTAGGTCCGATATCCTCTATGGGGATCCTTGAGGTCGCCCTGGAGGCCAGCCCAATCATTTACGACAAAAATATGCGCGACCAGGCACAAGTTTCCAACGATCAACAGGCAGATGGTGCGCAGAGTGACTTGCCCGAAGTTGGCCATCGCGAAACAAGCCCCGAGTATTGGCGCGCCCTGCAACACGCAGACCTCGTCGAAGCGGATGCATGACAACAGACGCCAGAACGAGGCAGGCCTCGGCGCCTTTGGCAGCAGGCTTGGTTCAATCCGCCTCACCGGTGAGCGTCCGGTAGCGCTGCGCTCACTGTGGCAGTACTGTCCTTAGTAGCCGAAAGAGCACGATAGAGCCTCAGCCACAACGCATAGCCCAGCACCTCCGACCAATAAAAGCGGCGCACAGTACCGGTCATGTCGTTGTGATACAGAAGCGGAGGGTTCGTGAATGCTTTTGAGAAACCATTGGATGCAACGTCTCGCAAGAGTTGCTGCGCTTCGGCCCTTGACTCCGGCTTGGATGCACCGCTTTCGATCTCCGTCAAGAGCAAGGCCATACGGCTCCAAATTTCCTGCTCCGGCTCCGGGGGTTTCAGGCGCTCTTGTGCAAAAACCAGCGGACAACCTTCCCGGTGCAGCTCGGAGAGCCGCAAGATGATTATTAAGGGAGCTCCCGAGTAGTAGACCCAGACGGAGTCGTCATTAACGCGGCGCATTAGTGCTTCGCACAGCTGCTTTGCTCCCGCGGCATCCTGCTGGGCCAGCAGCATATGGATATGCATCTGGATTCCGATATCCGCTGGATTGGATTCCTTACCAGGATCCAGGCACTGATAGTCTCTGCGCTGTGCCAGCCATGTGCGGTAAAGACCATCGGGGGTCCGGAAGCTACGCATGACACGCAGCGCCTTCTGAAGATCTTCCCGATTCTCCAGCGGCGCCATTCGCCATGCCAACGCGGTGTCGTCCGAGTCCGGTGTGATGGCACAACCCAGTACCCCGATGGTCGTTGCTTCCGGCCTACCGTGATAGCGAACCAAACCATCAGGCTCGATCTGGGTACTCAAGAACTTTCGGGTTTTTTGTAGTGATTCCTGCAATCTCAAGTCATCGGTAAAAGGCTTCAGGACATCCAGCATGACCGCGTTGAGATATGTGTTGAGTTCGAGCGTGGGTTTTTCAAAGTGTGCGCTCCTGGTGAACGTAGTGAGCCAGTAACCGCCGGGCTGCTGCGAATGCTTGATCCGCTCGATCGCCTGGCCAGCGGCATACTTCAAAAGTCGTTCGTGAGGATCGAGTAACTGCTGAAACGGCACCACGAAGGAGCGATCTCGCAGGACACGCACTTCTCCGCCGGAGTCGGCGCGGGCTAGGACAGACAGACGATGGAAGCCCGGCGTGAGTTGTTCCGCAGGGATTCTAAGGCGCCATCCAGCATGATTCTTCTGGCCCAGAGTTTTGACCACATCCGGCCGCTCAAAAAACTGACTGGTGCCGGCCACCTCCTGGCCGTCTAGCAGCACGGCGACATCTTTCGGGGATCGCAAGTCAAACAGCGCCCAACCGGCGACATCTAGCTGGCGCACGATCTGTGCGCCATCCGAATCGTCCTGAACAACCTGCTCCACCAACTCAACAAGGTCAATATTGCCTTGCAGGTCACGCAGCAAATCGGCAGCTGCTGGCGGATGTCTCAGTTCGGCAACGAAGGCGGCGTTCCGGAAATCCCACATTGGCCGCATCCTGTCCTTGCCCTTGGTCGTGAGCAAGGCCGAATCGACAGCACCTGTGTACCAGAACGCTCCGACGGCCTGAACAGCGATCGACACAGCGCAGGCAACACCAAATACTGTCAGCCCAGGACGAGACAGCTTTTGGAGTATGGGAGGAAGCATCCAGATCAGCAGCGGCACGATGTCCGTAAGCCAGCGCGGGCCCCAGCTCACACCTTGACGCCAATCGACGTGGGCGTAAACGAGGAGCTGAACAACGATCGCGGTGCACAAAGCCACAGTCAACGTTCGGTTCGAGCGATCGCGAATGGCACACAAGATGAAGCACGGAACAAACAACAGGAATGGAGAGAAGACGAAAAGTCCACGGGTGGGGCTGAACAGCAGGCCAGCCAATCCGGCGGCAATGTCGTCGTTGAAGTCGCTGTCGTGAATCCGCAGTGCATACGCACCCGCTATGTGTCCCACAACCCCTAAGTTGTACGCAAGGATCAGCACAACAGGAATTGCACCAAAAGCGATGAACCAGACCCACCGTCGGCCCGCCCACAGTAAGCCGGACAGGCCAAGGGCGACAGCCAGGACACCGTCGGGTGGGCGGTTCGCTGCAATGAGCGCACACAAAAAGCCAGCGGCGGCCACGCGCCCTACCGTGCAGCGCCCAGTGATCAAGAGCATCGTCGCGGTGATCAGCAGCTCACCGCACCCATGGCTCCACAACGCCTGGCTACTGATCACCCATGTCGTAGTTCCGAACGCATAGACCACGCTCAGAAATAGTGAAAGGCGCAGGCTTGCGCGGCGCCGCAGAAGTAGAAAAAGGAGTCCAACCGATGCGGCGGTGATCAGGGCCGCGCACAGTTTCTCCATGACACGGGCGACCTTGTCGTAGATGTGCGGATCCCACTCGATGGACTCGAGATAGACCGCCGCTGGTATATACAACGGCGTGACAACGAGCGGTACGACGAGCGGGTACTTCGAGATCAGCTGACCGTGACGGCCACGCAAGATCCAGTATGCCGAGCCATCCTCGCCTATGGCAGCGGGTGGGACCCGGCCCATAGCCACCGAGCGCTCAATCGGATCGAGAAGGGCCGTGTGATTGCGCAGCAGTGAAAACGGCAAGAATCTTGCAGCGTATGTATCCCCGGCAGAGATCAAACGGCCGTTGGCATTGAAGACCAGGAAGGCTGCAAACGCAATTAGCAGCGCGATCGTGCAATCTCGAAACCTGGACGGAGTGCTCAACTTCCACATGCCATGCAACGAGCAGACTTGAACGCTTTCGTATTACGCATCATGTCTGGCTAATAGTTTTTTCATCTTCCTGAGTCAACGGTCAGGCCCGGCCGGATTATGCATGCGTAAACTACCTTGCGACTTGTATGTCGCGGTTCGCATTGCCAAAGTCTCCGAGGCAGCGCAGCCTCTTTGGCCTATTGAAACCCTTGATGACGAAGCTTTCTCTTTTCACAATCTGCGCGAGCAACTATCTGGCCCAAGCAGTTGTTCTTGGAGCATCGGTCAGGCAATACCACCCTGACACTCCGCTAATTGTTTTTTTGATCGACGAGGCTCCCGCGGGCGTCGACCTGCCGGACAGCTTGCTCATTATTCCCGCAAGGCAAGTTTTCGAACGGCGTGAGTGGAACCATCTGCGGTGCCACTACAGCCTTCTCGAGTTCGCCACGAGCGTAAAGCCCGCCTGCTTTCGATACGTCTTCGACAGTGGGAGCGAGCAGGCTGTCTATTTGGATCCCGACCTTAAGCTCTTTGAGAGGATCGACCAGTTTTGGGGTGAAGGCACGACCAATCCTGAGTTGGTGCTGACACCGCACCTCCTGTCTCCCCTGCCAAATGATGGACGCATGCCAGACGATCTCGTCATCCTTCGCGCGGGCACCTACAACCTAGGCTTTGCGGCAATGCGGAATACCGCGAGCATTCATGTTTTGCTGGATTGGTGGGACCAAAAACTACGGACTTGGTGCTTTGAAGACGTTCGCACAGGTGTGTTCACGGATCAGAAGTGGATGGACTTCGCGCCACTAATCGTTTCCAACGCCACCGTACTGAGGCACATTGGCTACAACGCAGCCTACTGGAATCTTCACGAACGTAGTCCCCGGATACATGACTATCACTGGTGCATGGAAGATCAGGCGGGCGTGCTCCATCGACTCGTCTTTTTTCATTTCAGCGGCTTTAATCCCGAGAAGAAAGAGTTGTCGCGCTACGAAACTCGTTTTGGTTGGGATTTGCCCGGAGAGGGTCAGGCTCTCTTCGAGAGCTACGCCAGTGCATTGAAGCAGGCCGGCTATGTGCGTTTCCGCGAGATCGGGATGCCGAAAGTTACTTTTGAAGACGGCGTCGACTGGGACAATGGCTGTCGCACGCTCTACCGACAGTCAATTGCAGAAGGCCTAGGGATGGTCTGCACAACCCGTCGCGAGGCGAAGTTCGGACACGAGTTGATGTCGATATGAAACGATTGACGCATGCGTGCCGAGTTTTGCGCCAAT